>JBOIFD010000223.1:0-9984 GCA_050741515.1 Burkholderiales bacterium | reverse complement strand
CGCCAGGAGGGCGTTGATCTGGCCGACGAGCGGCGCGAGCTCGCGCGGCACGCCTTCGGCCGGCAGCGGGTCGAGGCGCGCGGCATCGCGGTCGCTCACCCGCTGCGAGGTCTCGTCGAGCGGCGCGAGCCCGCGCTTGAGCACCCAGGCGACGAGCAGCACGAGGACCGGGACGAGCACCAGCAGCGGCAGCACCATCTGCAGCGCCAGCTCGCGCGCGAGCGCCGCGCGCGTCGCCTCGGGCTGCGCAACCTGGACGACGCCCTCCGGGGTGACATGGGTGTACATGCGCCACGGGCCGTCGGGCGACTCGACGACGCTATAGCCAGGGTCAAGCGTCTGCGGCGCGTCGGCCGGCAGGGCGGGCAGCCCGCTCTCGAAATACAGGCGCCCGCCCTCGTCGTAAACGCGCACCGCGAAGGCGACGTCCGCGGGGGCGATGCGCACCCTGCCGGCCTCCATCCAGTCCTCGCGCAGGTGCACCGCCTGCGCGAACTGCCGGAGCTCGTCGTCGAGGATCCGGCTCAGCTGCCGGTGCGCGAAGCTGTACGTGGCGGCGGCCACGAGGGCGATGCCGAGCGCGACCGCGACGCTCAGCCACAGCACGAGGTTCGTGCGGATCGACTTCAATCGAGGCGCGCGATGCGGTAGCCGACGCCCCGCACGTTGCGGATCAGCTCCGGTGCGAGCTTGCGCCGCAGGTGGTGCAGGTGCACTTCCACGGTGTTGCTGCCGACCTCCATCCCCCAGCCGTACACCGCGTCCTCGAGCCGCTCCCGCGACACGACCGCCCCCGGCTCCTTCATCAGCGCCTCGAGCACGGCGAACTCGCGCGCCGAGAGCTCGACCGGCGCGCCGCGAAAGCGCACCAGGCGCCTCACCGGGTCGATCGTCAGCGTGCCGTGGCTGATCTCGGGGCAGGCGCGGCCCGCCCGGCGGCGGATGACCGCCCGGGCGCGCGCGAGCAGCTCGTCGAGGTCGAAGGGCTTCACCAGGTAGTCATCGGCGCCGCCATCGAGCCCGGCGACGCGGTCGGCGACCGCATCGCGTGCGGTGACGACGAGCACCGGCACCTCGACGCTCGCCCGGCGCAGCGCCTTGAGCACCTCGAGCCCGCCCTTGCGCGGCAGTCCGAGGTCGAGCAGCGCGAGGTCGTAGGCCCCGCCCGCGAGCGCGAGCTCGGCGGCGGCGCCGTCGCGCACCCAGTCCACCGCGTAGCCGCTGTCGGCGAAGCCGTTCACCATCGCCCGGCCGATCATCGGATCGTCTTCGACGACGAGCACCCGCATGCCGCTAGCTTCCGTCGCCAGCGTCCGGGCGTCAATCCTTAAGTCTCGCTTAAGCGAGCGCCGGGCATCCTTGACCGACTACGACAGCAGAAGGAGCAAGCCATGGCGGCACGGGTTTCGGCGCTGGCGATCGCCGCGCTCCTCGCCTTGGGACCGGCGGGAGCGCAGGCGAAGGCGAAGGAGCAGTTCGTCCCGGCGAACTTCTATTGGGTCGGGCCCTACGCGCCCGGCGGCTCGGGCATCTCCGGCGGGATGCTCGACTACTTCAAGCTGCTCAACGAGCGCGACGGTGGCATCAACGGCGTCAAGTTCACCTGGCAGAAGTGCGAAACCGAATACAACAACGCCCGCGGCATCGAGTGTTACGAGCGCACCAAGAACAACGGCCCGACCGGCGCGACCCTGGTGCATCCGCTCTCGACCGGCATCACCTACTCGCTGATCGAGAAGGGCACGCAAGACAAGATCCCGATCGTGTCGATCGGTTACGGGCGCGCGGACGCAGCTTACGGGCGCGTCTTCCCCTACGTCTTCCCGCTGATCACCACCTACTGGGACCAGGCGGCGGCGATGGTGCGCTACATCGGTGAGAAGGAGGGCGGGCTCGAGAAGCTGCGCGGCAAGAAGGTCGCGCTGCTGCACCACGACTCGGCCTACGGCAAGGAGCCGATCCCGGTGCTGACCGACCTCGCCGCGAAGTACGGCTACCAGCTCAGCACCATCGCCGTACCCCACCCCGGCAACGAGCAGCAATCGCAGTGGCTGCGCATCCGCGAGCTGCGGCCCGACTGGGTGATCCTCTGGGGCTGGGGCGTGATGAACCCGGTCGCGCTCAAGACCGCGGCGCGCGTCGGCTATCCGCGCGCCAAGATGGTCGGCGTGTGGTGGTCCGGGGCGGAGGAGGACGTCATCCCGGCCGGCGCCGCGGCGAAGGGCTTCGTCGCCGCCGGCTTCAACGTCTCGGGCACGAGCTATCCGGTGATCAAGGAGATCCGCGAGCACGTCTACGGCGAGGGCGAAGGCGAGATGG
The DNA here is from genome assembly GCA_050741515.1 of Burkholderiales bacterium. GTDB lineage: Bacteria > Pseudomonadota > Gammaproteobacteria > Burkholderiales > SG8-39 > DATEDA01. Next base: position 7,665 of record JBOIFD010000223.1, on the reverse strand, counting down.
AGGACCCCTCGCGCATCGGCTCGATCTACTACAACCGCGGGGTGGTGTTCGGCATCATCACCGCCGAAGCGGTGCGCGTCGCGCAGGAGCGCTTCGGCAAGGGCGAGCCGGTGAGCGGCGAGCAGGTGCAGTGGGCACTCGAGCACCTCGACATCGATCAGGCGCGGCTCAAGCAGCTCGGCGCGGTGGGCTTCATGCCGCCCCTCGAGACGAGCTGCGCCGACCACGAAGGCTCGGGCGTGGTGCGCTTCATGCGCTGGGACGGCGAGTCCTGGAACACCATCACGGGCTGGATGTCGCCGACGCCGGCGGACCAGAAGCTGGTGCAGGCCAAGTACCGGGAATCGGCGCTGAAGTACGCCGAGGAAAAAGGCATCACCCCGCGGCAATGCCCGAAATCATAGGAGAGCATCCATGAGGAACACTCTTGCAATCGGCGCCGTCGCCGCGATCGCCTTCGCCGGCCCGGCCGCAGCGAAGGTCGAAGGCGACACCATCATCCTGGGCTCGGCGATCTCGATCAGCGGCAAGTATTCCCAGGAAGGAAAGAACGCGAGCGACGGCTACAACCTCGCCGTCAAGATGATCAACGACAACGGCGGCGTCAAGGTCAACGGCAAGAGCTACAAGCTGAAGATCAAGTACTACGACGACGAGTCGACCCCGGCGCGCACCGCGCAGTTGCTCGAGCGTCTGATCCGCCAGGACGGCATCAAGTACGTGCTCGGGCCCTACGCTTCCGGCCCGACCAAGGCGGCGGCGCCGATCACCGAGAAGCACAAGATCCCGATGGTCGAGGCCGAGGGCGCGTCGCGCTCGCTCTTCACCCAGGGCTACAAGTACCTGTTCGCGGTGCTCTCGACCTCGGAGCAGTACCTGGGCAGCGCGATCGACCTCGCCGCCGAGGTGGCCAAGCAGAACGGCAAGAAGCCGGGCGACGTGCGCATCGCCATGGCGTTCGAGAACGACCCGTTCTCGCTCGACGTGCGGGCCGGCGTGGTCGCCGACGCCAAGCGCTACGGCATGGACATCGTCATCGACGACAAGCTGCCGCGCGACCTCTCGGACATGTCCGCGACGCTCACCAAGGTGAAGGCGCTCAAGCCCGACCTGCTGGTGGTGTCCGGCCACACCAAGGGCGCGACCACCGCGGCGCGGCAGATCGACGAAATGGGCATCGACGTGCCGCTCGTCGCCATGACCCACTGCGAGTCGGCGGACCTGGTGGGCAAGTTCGGCAAGAAGGCCGAGGGCATCCTCTGCCCGACGCAGTGGGCCGAGACCCTTTCCTACCGCGACAAGCTGTTCGGCTCGGCCTCGGACTACGACAAGCTCTTCAAGAAGACCTACCCCAAGTACGACACTGTGCCTTATCAGGCGGCGCAGGGCTCGGCGGCGGTGCAGGTGTGGAAGGACGCGTTCGAGCGCGCGCAGAGCTTCGACACCGAGAAGCTGCGCGATGCGCTCGCCAGGACCGACATGGACACCTTCTACGGGCACATCAAGTTCAGCGAGGCGGGCAACAACATCGCCAAGCCCATGGTGCTGCGGCAGATCCAGGACGGCGCGTACAACGTGGTCGCGCCCTCCAAGTTCGCCTCGCACAAGCTGCAGTTCCAGCCCGCCTCGCAGTAATCCTCCGCGAGGATGCTGGATAACCTTCAGATCCTCGCCGCGGCCCCGCTCTTCAACCTGCAGCTCGTCCTGAACGGGCTGCTGGTGGGGGCGGTGTTCGCGCTCGCGGCCTACGGCCTGGCGCTCGTGTGGGGCGTGACCAGCGTCAAGAACCTGGCGCAGGGCGACTTCGTGATGATGGGCGGCTACCTCACCTGGGCGCTCGCCGAGCGCGGCCTGCATCCGCTGCTCGCGGTCGTGCCCGCGGCAGCGCTGATGTTCGGCTTCGGCTGGATCATCTACCACCTGGTGATCCGCCGCGTGATCCAGCTCGATCTGTTCACCTCGCTGCTCGCCACCTTCGGCCTCGCGATCGTGATCCAGCAGTCGCTGAACCTCGCCTTCGGCCCGGAGGTGCGCATCGCGGACTCGGGCCTGGGCACGCGCGAGTGGTTCGGCGGCATCGTCACGGTGACCGACATCCGGCTGGTCTCCTTCCTGGTGTGCGCGCTGCTTGCCGCCGCGGTGGTGGTGTTCATGAAGAAGAGCCGCATGGGGCGGGCGATCCGCGCCACGGCGCAGGACCCGCGCGCCGCGCGCGTGCTGGGGGTGGACACCGAGCGCGTCTACGCCTTCACCTTCTCGCTCAACGCCGCGATCTGCGGCGCCGCGGGGGCGCTGATCTCGATGATCTGGGTGCTGCAGCCCTACTACGGCATCGCCTACTCGGTGCGCGCCTTCGTGATCGTCACCGCCGCGGGCCTGGGCAACCTCCCCGGCGTGATCCTCACCGCGCTCGGCCTGGGCGTGCTCGAGCAGTACAGCGGCTTCGTGTTCGGCGCGCAGTTCCAGCAGGCGACGATCGTCGGCCTGCTCCTGCTCATCCTGATGTTCAAGCAGCTCATGCTGCTGCGCCATCGGCAGGCCCTGCAATGAAAGTCCTGCTTCATCTCGCGATCCTGCTTGCCGGCCTGGCGGCGCCGTTCGTCTTTCCGGCGCACACCACGCAGGTCGCGGTGCTGTGGATCTTCATCCTCTTCGCCCTCACCTGGGACATCATGGGCGGGCAGATGGGCTACAACTCGCTCGGCAACATCCTGTTCTTCGGCCTGGGCATGTACCTCTGCGCGATCGCGCAGATCGGCATGTTCTACGACGTCGCCGAGTACACCGCTGCCTTCGGCGCCATCAAGGTCGACTTCACCGACGGCCAGTACTTCGCCGGGCTCGCGCTCGGCCTGGTGCTGGCGGCGCTCGGCGCGATGGTCGTCGCGGCGCTCCTCTCGTGGGTGTTGTTCGGCCTGCGCGGGCCGTATTTCGCGATCGGCACGCTCGGCGCGGCGATCGCCGCCGCCGAGCTGACCGGCGCGTGGAACTATGTCGGCGGGGGCGGCGGCATCGCGATGCCGGTGTTCCCCGGCGATCCGGAGACGCGCTCGCTCTTCTTCTACTGGCTGTGCATGGCCTCCACGCTCGCCTGCTACGCGTTCCTGCGCTGGCTGTACGGGACGAGGTTCGCGCTGTCGATCAACGCCATCCGCGACGACGAGGACAAGGCCGAGGCGCTCGGCCTGCACACCAAGCGCTACAAGACGGTGGCCTGGTGCATCTCGGCGTTCTTCCTCGGCATCGTCGGCGGGCTGTTCGGCAACATGACCGGGTTCATCGAGCCGCTGGAGGTCGCCTACCCGACGCTCACCTTCGGCGTGTTCATGGTGGCGATGACGCTGCTCGGCGGCAAGGGCACGCTGTGGGGGCCGGTGATCGGCGCGACGCTCTTCTACACGCTGCGCGAGGTCACCTGGACCTACCTCCTCGGCTGGCAATACGTCGCCCTCGGCGCGCTGATCATCGTCAACGTGGTGTACTTCCAGCAGGGCATCCTGGGATGGCTGAAGGCGCGTCGGCCGCACTGGTTCGGCGTCAGGGTCGAGCAGCAATGAGCCGGCCGATCGTCGAGGTCGAGAAGGTAAGCAAGTCCTTCGGCGGCGTCGCCGCGAACCACGAGGTCTCGCTGCGCGTGGCGGGAGGGCGCATCACCGGGCTCATCGGGCCGAACGGCTCGGGCAAGACCACGCTCTTCAACTCGATCGCCGGCTACCATCCGATCGACTCGGGCTCGATCCGCTTCGACGGGCGCGAGATCTCGGACCTCGGCGTGCAGCAGATCGCGCGCCTGGGGATGGTGCGCACCTTCCAGCAGACGCGCGTGTTCGGCCGGATGAGCTGCACCGACAACCTGCTGGTCGCCGCGCCGCACCGCAGCCACACCTGGCGCGACATGATCGGCCGTCACCCGCGCGCGCTCGTCGAGAAAGCCGAGCAGCTGCTCGAGTTCGTCGGCCTGCACGCCAAGCGGCGGCTCGCCGCCGGGTCGCTTTCCTTCGGCCAGCAGCGCCTGCTCGAATTCGCCATGGCGCTGATGAACGAGCCGCGCCTGCTGCTGCTCGACGAGCCGACCGCCGGCATCAACCCGACGCTCATCAACGGCCTCATCGACCGCCTGAAGACCGCCAACCGCGAGTTCGGCGTGACGCTGTTCGTGATCGAGCACAACATGCGCGTGCTCATGAATCTCGCCGACCACGTCTACTGCATGTCGCGCGGCGAGCTGCTCGCCGAGGGCCCGCCCGAGCGCATCCAGCGCGATGCGCGCGTCATCGACGCCTACCTGGGCGCGCAATGAGGGCGATCTCGGTCGAGGAGGTGACCCGGCAGGCCGAGGCGCTGCGGACCGAGATCCACCCGCGGCGGCTCGCCGCGCTCGCCGGCGGCGAGCCCTTCCTCTCCATCGATGGCCTGACCGCGGGCTACGGCAACATGCAGGTGGTGCACGACTTCACGCTGCACGTCGGGCGCGGCCAGTCGCTGTGCCTCATCGGGCCGAACGGCGCCGGCAAGTCTACCGTGCTGCACTCGATCTTCGGCTTCGCCCGCATCTTCGCCGGGCGCATCGCGGTGGGCGGCGCGGACGTCACGCGTCTTTCCCCGGAGCGAAAGCTGAAGGACGCGGGCATCGCCTACATCCTGCAGGACAAGTCGGTGTTCCCGCAGATGACGGTCGAGGAGAACCTGCTGATGGGCGGCTACCTGCTCGGCTCGCCCGCGCAGGCGCGCGCCGAGGCCGAGCGGGTGTTCCAGAAGTACGCGCGCCTGGCCGCGCGGCGGAATCATCCTGCGCGCGTGCTCTCCGGCGGCGAGCGGCGACTGCTCGAGATCTCGCGCGCGCTGATGATGCGGCCGCGAGTCCTGCTCGTCGACGAGCCCTCGATCGGCCTCGAGCCGCGCTTCATCCACATGGTGTTCGAGATCCTCGCCGACCTACAGCGCACCGAAGGCAAGACCATCATCATGGTCGAGCAGAACGCGAAGAAGGGGCTGGAGTTCGCCGACCTCGGCTACGTGCTCGTCTCCGGCGAGCTCGCGCTCGCCGGCCGGGGCCGCGAGCTGCTCGAGAACCCCGCGGTCGGGCAGCTTTTTCTCGGGGGCTGACGGCCCTGCGGCGCGCCTGACACTGACCGGCCCCCAGAACAGGACGGCAACGATCGCGACGTAGCAGGCGGCGCCGGGCGCCGTGCGGAGGATGCGCATCGCTCTACTGCGCAGCGGCCGTGCTCGTCTTCGCGGCGCTCGGTTGTGCCCCTTCGGCCGCGGGCACATTCCCCTCCGCGAGCCTCGACGCGCACATGCTCGCCACGCCGGTGTTGGGCTCGTTTCTGTCAGGCATGGTTGCCCAGCCGCCGGCTGCGACCAGCTCGTCGCGCTCGTAGAAGTTCGCTTTCTGCAGCTTCTCCAGCTGCGCGCCCGCGCCCGCGGCGTGCATGAACTCCTCGACACAGACCGCGGTCGCGAGCTCGTGGCGCGCACTGCTGGCGGCGTCCGAGACCAACTCCTGCGCCGTGCCGCCGGTGACCCAGCCGCCCGGTCCGAACCCGATGATGAGCGTTGCCACGATGCCGCCGACGGCGATCCAGAACGTCTGGGTCTTGGTCGGCCGGTAATCGCTCCACCGCTCGCGCAGGCTGCGGTTTCCCGAGATGTCTTGCATGGCGATCCCCTCGTCGATGAGACACCCAATGCTAGACGGATCACCCTTAAGCCTCGCTTAACGTCCGGCGGCCATGCCGGCCGCCCACCTTAAGGCTCCTTTAAGCCTTTGCGTCACCCGGATCGCGGTGCTTTGGATCATGATCCTGCGCGCACTCACCTGGCATGTAACGGGCGGGTCCTTAAGCCGCCGTTAAGCCTCGCCGCGCTATCCTGGACGCATCGAGCGGGGGTGGACCTCAGGGTCCGCCGGCGACGAGCGTTGCGTCAGCCCACTTCGCCCGCGCGGCCCAACCGACTGGAGGAATCCATCGTGCGACATCCCATGATCCACCGTACCGTCATCGCCGCGGTCGCCGCCGCGCTCGCTGCACCCGCCGTCGTCACCGCGCAACAGCTCGCGAGCGCCGCGCGCGATCCCGCGGCTGCGATCTACGCGCCGCTGCCGGCGGCGAGCGAGCAGAACGGCATCCCGTATCTCGCCGGCGGCGTCGGACTGGAGGCGCGCGAGGCGATGCGGAACGCCGCCGACGAGTTCAATCTGCGCCTGTCGTTCGCGGCGGCGGCCGATGGGCACTATCTCGCCGATGTCGGGGTAACGGTGCGCAACGCTCGCGACGAAGTCGTGCTCGAGCTCGCCGACACCGGACCGCTCCTCTATGCGCGGCTTCCGGCGGGCCGGTACACCGTGGCCGCCAGCCACGACGCCGTCGAGCAGCGCCGCACCGTCACGATCGCCGACGGCGCGCCCGCGAGCGCCTACTTCCACTGGACGGGCACCGGGCAGGGTTGAGGCGCCTCATGTTCACGAAGCGCGTTTCAGTCGCCGTCGCCTCCGCTGCCATCGCCGCCGCGGCGGCGCTAGGCACCCTCGGCGATGAATCGCTCCCGATCGCGCGGTCGCATGCCGCGGCGCCGGCCGCGACGGCAGCGCGGGGCGGACCGGCCCTCCCCGACTTCAGCCGGCTCGTGCAGGCGCAGGGCCCGGCGATCGTCAACATCCGCGTCACGCGGCCGGCACCGGCAACGGTCCGGGGGCTGCCGTTCAGCCCCGGCGACCCGATGTACGAGTTCTTCCGTCGCTTTCAGATTCCGCTGCCGGACGCTCGACCGATGCCGCGCGCGGGGATCGGCTCGGGCTTCATCATCACGCCCGACGGCTACATCCTGACGAACGCCCACGTCGTCGCCGACGCCGCCGAGGTGATGGTCAAGCTCACCGACCGGCGCGAGTTCAAGGCCAAGGTGATCGGCGGCGACCGGCGGACCGACGTCGCGGTACTGAAGATCGACGGCGAGGATCTGCCGAGCGTGACGATCGGCGACCCGTCGGCGCTCAAGGCCGGCCAGTGGGTCGCGGCGATCGGCTCGCCGTTCGGCCTCGAGAACACCGTGACCGCCGGCATCGTGAGCGCCAAGCATCGGGCGCTGCCGTCCGAGAGCTATGTGCCGTTCATCCAGACCGACGTCGCGATCAACCCCGGCAACTCCGGCGGGCCGCTGTTCAACATGGCAGGCGAGGTGGTCGGCATCAACTCGCAGATCTACAGCCGCACCGGCGGCTACATGGGGCTCTCGTTCGCGATCCCGATCGACGTCGCCATGCAAATCAAGGACGATCTCGTCGAGCACGGCAAGGTGGTGCGCGGCCGCATCGGCGTGACGATCCAGGCCGTGAGCCCGGGACTCGCCGAGGCCTTCGGGCTCGACCGACCGGTCGGCGCGCTCGTGAGCGGCGTCGAGCCGGGCGGTCCCGCCGACGAGGCCGGGCTCACGCCCGGCGACATCATCGTGTCCGCCGGCGGAAAGGAGGTCCACGAGTCGACCGACCTGCCGGTGATCGTCGGCCGGACGGAACCCGGCACCGCGCTCGACCTGCGGGTGCGGCGCGACGGCGCGATGCGCGACGTGCGAGTCACCGTTGCCGAGTGGCCGGCCGAGCGGTTCGCCCTGGCGAGCGCCGGGCGGCGGGCGGAGCCGGAGAAGCTCGGGGTGGTGGTGCGC
>JBOIFD010000222.1:0-6454 GCA_050741515.1 Burkholderiales bacterium | reverse complement strand
TTGGGCTTGCCGGTCGTCCCGGAGGTGTAGAGCAGCGCGCACTCGGCGGCCTCGCCCGGCGCCTTGGCCGCCGGCGGATCGAAATCGCCCGCGGCCAGCGCGAGCGTCCGCCCGGAGAACTTCCCGGCATGCGCGGGGAAGGTCACGACCAGCGCGGCTTCGCTGTGGCCGAGCACGTACTCGAGCTCCGCGGCCCGGGAGTCGGGGTTGAGCGGCACGGCGCTCGCGCGGACCGCGTTCAGCGCGAGGAAGTGGAGCAGGAACTCCGGGCGGTTCTCGAGCAGCAGCGCGACGCGGTGACCGGCGCCCCAGCCCCGCGCACGGTAGCGCGCGGCGATCGCCCCGACCCGCTCGAGCGCGCCGGCGTACGCGAGCTCGGCGCCGCCGCCCGGAACGTGCAGGAAGGGCTTCGCGCCGTGGGCGCGCGCCGTGTGCTCGAAGGCGCCGAAGACCGTTTCCGTGGTCACAGGAAGAGATAGATCGTCGGCAGCGCCGCACCCGCGTTCAGGAGATCGACGCGCTTGAGCGCGATGCGCAGTGCGCCGTTCTCGACGCGCATCTCGTGCCGCACGGTGCCGGCGAGCGTGATCTGATCGTCGCCCCGGGCCTCGACGTACACGAACGGCGTCTGCGTGACGTAGCGGTTGGCCGCATGGTCGAGCGTCTCCACCGCGGGCGCCTGCAGCACGTGCCGGCTCGCCGGCGGCGGATGCATCGAGTAGGCCTTGGGGCTCGCGAGCCGCCGGATGCGGATCTCGAGCAGGAGCCGGTCCTCGTACGCGATCGACTGGCCCGCGGGATCGGTCTCGCTCGCGGCGAGCGGCACCCAGTAGCGCGCATCCCCGGCGAGCAACGCGAACCAGTCGTCGTAGCGGCGCTCGTCGAGCAGCCGCGCCTCGCGGTAGACGAGCTCGGCGAGCTCGCGCTCGCTCGGCGCCCCGCTCAATGCACCTCCGCGGCGCCCATCAGCGCGGCCCAGGCGCGGAACTGGTTGCGCATCAGCACCTCGTTCAGGCCGCTCGAGTCGAACGGCGCGGCGCCGAGCTCGGCCCGGGTGAAGTCGCGGTGCAGGCTGACCCAGTCGTTGCCGGACGCGTTGAGACCCCGCTGGATCGCCTCGAAGACGTGGACGTCGTCGTGCGCCACCATCGACATCGGCGAGAACACCATGCGGTTGTAGAGCCGGGTGCGCTCGAGGAGCGCGGCGGGGGCGCCCTTCGCGCGGAACGCCCACGCCTCGACCAGGGTACGGGCGGGCCCGAGCGGCCGGATGACGCGCAGCGTCTGCGGCGACGCCTTGAGGGCGACGCTCGGATAGAGAATCATGTTCTGCGGCGCCCAGGCGAGGATCTCCCGCGCCCGCGCCTCGCCGTAGGCCGCGATCATCGCCGCCTCGTACTCCGGCAGGGCGGCGTAGCCGCTGTGGATGCTCCGGCTGGTGCCGAGGTAGCTGTGGCCGTTCGCGAAGACGCGGCCGCCCATCTTCTCCATGAAGTCGGTGCCGGAGCCGAACGGCAGCAGCTGCTCGAGCGCCGTGGGCACCGGCGCGCCGCCGCCGCGGCCGCCCCAGGCCGTCTCGGCGGCGATCGCCGCCGACTCGTGGGTGACGTTGGCGTGAAGCGCGTCGTTGACGTTCTCGAGGTACACCTTCCAGTTGCAGCGAATGACGCTGCGGAGCGGCGCTCCCGCGATCTCCAGCTCGCCCGCCGGCGAGCGGTCGGCCGCGAGATCCAGCGCGGCAAGCGCGGGGCCGAAGTAGTCCTCGAGCGACGGGCCGTGGTCGGCGAGCCGCGCGAACACGAACCCGCGGCGCGCGGCGCTCGCGACGCGGGCGAGACCCCGTCCGGTCTCGCAGTCCGCCATGCCCGTTCCCTCGTACCCGGCCGGGTTCGGCACCGCGAGGAGCGTCCCGTCGGTGCGGTACGCCCAGGCGTGGTACGGACAGCGGAAGGCGCGGCCGACGTTGCCGGCGCGGTCCGTCACGACCATGGTGCCCTTGTGCGCACAGCGGTTCATCAGCACGTGCAATGCACCATCCTGGTGGCGCACGAGGATGAGCGGCCGGCCGGCGATCTCGACGGTGACGTAGTCGCCCGGCGCCGGGACCTGCGAGGCGTGCCCGGCGAAGATCCACGCCCGCGCGAACAGCCGCTCCTGCTCGAGCGCGAACAGCTCCTCGCTCAGGTACAGGTCGCGGTGCACGCGGTCGGGCTCGACGAGCCGCCCGATCGCCGCGGGGTCGCTGCGGTAGGTCTTCATCGGCTGGGCGCTGGGAGTCTAGCGCACCGCGGCGCGGGATTGGCAGCCCGTCGATCGTGCGGGTAAGATGCCCCGCTTCGTCACCTGGAGGAGGCTTCGATGAGGACAACCCGTATTCTCGCCGCCACGCTGGGCGTGGCCTGCGCCCTCGGCGGCGCGCCGGCGCTCGCGGCGGACACGATCTCCGCGACCCACGTCTTCCCCGCCTCGCTGATCTACTCGCGCAGCTTCCTCGAGTTCGTCAAGAAAGCGAACGACGCCGGCAAGGGCGAGTTCACGATCCAGGTGCGCGGCGGACCGGAGGCGATCGGCATGATGGAGCAGCCGGGCGCGGTGCGCAGCGGCGTGGTCGACATGGTGTACACGCCGTGCGCCTTCTACGCGGCGGCCGTTCCCGAGTGCGACGCCATGAGCGCGAGCACGATCGACGGCCCGACGGCGCGGAAGAACGGCGGCACCGAGCTTCTCAACCAGATCCACCAGAAGCGGATCGGCGTCTACCTGCTCGGCTGGGTGGACAGCGGCATCCGCTTCAACCTGTGGTCCACGAAGGAGCCGAAGTTCGACGCCGGCGGCCACATCGACATCAAGGGGTTCAAGGTCCGCGGCAACCCGATCTACAACGCCTTCCTCACCAACTACCTCGGGGCACAGGTCATCAACCTGCCCTCGACCGAGCTGTACACGGCGCTCGAGCGCGGGACGGTCGACCTCACGGCGTGGACGCAGATCGGGCTGATGGACCTCAACTGGGATCGGTACGTCAAGTACCGGATCCTCCCCGACTTCTTCTCCACCGACCTCGTGATCCTGGTGAACGGGAAGAAATGGTCGTCGCTCTCGCCGAAGACGCGGGCGATCCTGCAGCGCGTGACGATCGAGCACGAGACCGCAAGCGTCCAGGCGCTGCAGGCGCTGTGGCAGAAGGAGCGGGCCGAGCTCGAGAGGCGCGGCATCAAGACGCTCTCGCAGTCCCCGGAAGCGGCGAAGAAGTTCTACACCGGGGCGCGGTCCGCCAGCCTCGCCCGCATGAAGGAGCGGATGGAGAAGGCGGGCGGCATGGAGAACTACGACCGCGTCGTGCAGCTGTTCACGCCGGGCTGAGCCCGGGAAGCCAGCCGCCCGCGGCGCCGCGTTCCGCGCCGCGGGCTTTTTTGTTGTTGCGGGAGGCGCGCGTGCGGCCCATCGCGAAAGCCTACGACGCCGTGCTCTACGGCATGGCGGTCGTCGCCGGGTTCCTGATGGCGGCGATGATGGTCGTGATCTTCCTCGACGTGGTGCTGCGGAACCTGGGCTACCAGAGCTCGGCCCACTTCTTCACCTTCACCGAGTATTCACTGCTCGCCGTGCCCTGCCTCGGCGCGCCGTGGCTGGTGCGCGAGAAGGGGCACGTCTACATCGAGATCCTCCTGATGTACCTGTCGCCGGCGCGGCGCCGGGCGCTCATGCGGCTGATCGGCGTCGCCTGCGTCGCGGTCTGCGCCATCCTCGCCTGGTACGGGTTCGAGGTCACGATCCGGGACTTCGTGCAAAGCGAGAAGGACGTGCGCTCGCTCGACATGCCGCGCTGGATGGTGGTCGGCTTCATCCCGCTCTCGTTCTCGATGATGGCGGTGGAGTTCCTGCGCTTCGTCGTGCGGGGCGAGGACTTCCTCGGCGCGATCGGAGGACCGAGCGGCGAGGAGGCCTAGCCCCGTGGAATGGTACTGGGCGGCGGCGATCCTGTTCGGCCTGGGCGTCGGCCTGATGATGCTCGGCATCCCGGTGGCGATCGCGTTCTTCGCCACCAACATCGTCGCGGCGGTGCTGTTCATGGGCGGGGGCAGCGGCATCGCCCAGGTGATCAACAACGGCTTCGGCGCCATGACGAGCTTCCCCCTGGTGCCGATCCCGATGTTCCTGCTGATGGGCGAGCTCTTCTTCCACACCGGGCTCGCCAACCGCTGCTTCAACGCCGCCGACAAGCTGCTCGGCAACGTGCCGGCGCGGCTGTCCTTCGTGACCCTCATCGGCGGCACGGCGTTCGCCGGCCCGGCCGGCTCGAGCATGGGCGCGTGCGCGCTGCTCGGCTCGCTGATGGTCCCGGAGATGACGCGGCGGGGCTACAGCAAGTACCTCTCGATCGGGCCGATCATGGGCGTAGGCGGGCTTGCGGTGATCATCCCGCCGTCCGCCCTCACGGTGCTGCTGGCGACGCTCGGCCGTACCGACGTCGGCGACCTGCTGATCGCAGGGATCATTCCGGGGCTCGTGCTCGCGGTCATGTACGGCCTGCTGATCTACGGCTGGACGCTGGTCGACCCGGGCGCGGCGCCGGGCTACTCGGCGAAGCCCGTCCCCCGCCGCGAGAAGATCCGGCTCGTCTTCGTCGACGTGATCCCGATGATCGGGGTGATCGTGTTCTCGGTGCTGATCATGCTCACCGGCTGGGCGACCCCGACCGAGGCGGCCGCGCTCGGCGCGGTCTCGGTGATCGCGCTCGCCGCCTGCTACGGCGACCTGACCTGGAAGGGGTTCGTCCGCTCGATCAACGGGGCGCTGCGGGTGACCGTGATGGCGTTCCTGATCATCTTCGGCTCGGCGACCTTCGCCCAGGTGCTCGCGTTCACCGGCGCCTCGAGCGGCCTGATGCACTGGGCGCTCGGCTTCGAGCTCACGCCGCTCGGCATGCTGCTGGTGATGATCGGCGTCCTGGTCTTCCTGGGCTGCTTCATGGATCAGCTCTCGATGATGCTGCTCACGGCGCCGATCTTCTTCCCGCTCGCGAAGACGCTCGGCTTCGACCTCACCTGGTTCGGCCTGATCATGCTGCTCGCGCTCGAGATCGGCTACACCACGCCGCCCTTCGGGCTGCTGCTGTTCGTGATGAAGGGCGTGGCGCCGCCGGGCACGAGCATGCGCGACATCTACCTCGCGGGCCTGCCGTTCATCAGCTGCGTGTTCCTGCTGATCGCGCTCATCATCGCCTTCCCGCCGCTCGCGACCTGGCTGCCGAACCTGTCGCATTGACGCAACAATGAGCCCCATGCGCGCCTGGCGCATCCGCGCCTATGGCGGCCCCGAGGTCATGGCGCTGAAGGAGACTCCGGTGCCGCGGCCCGGCCCCGGCCAGCTCCTGGTCAGGGTGCGCGCCGCGAGCGTGAACCCCATCGACTGGAAGATGCGGCGCGGGCTGCTGGCGGGAACCTTTCCGCTCGCGTTCCCCCAGCACGCTGGGGCGCGACTGCGCCGGGGAGGTCGCAGCAGTCGGCGAGGGCGTGACGGGGTTCGCGCCGGGGGCGATGGTCGCGGGGGTCGCCGACCCGCGCCCGGCTGGAGCGGATCTTCCAGTGGGCGGCGACCGGGGTACTGCGTTCCCAGGTCGGCGGCGCGTTCGCCTTCGAGGATGCGCCGCGGGCGTATGCCGCATCCGAGGGCGGGCACGCGCGCGGGAAGCTCGTGATCGCGGTTCCCCGAGGCGGCGGGAGGTGAGTTGTTCCGGCGCGGCGCGGAAAGCGTCCCCACAAAGCAAAACGGCCCGGGGTGCAGGACCCCGGGCCGCCGCGAGTTATACGCGGGAGGCGCTTAGCGCTTCTTCTTCCCTTTTTTCGCGGACTTTTTCTTCGCAGCCATGATTACTCCTTATCGTAGCGCGCCAAGACGGCACGCGATCGCTCTATAACATCTCTGGCCGCGAATTACAACCATCTGTTTTCATTCCGATGCCCATCCTTGCCGCCCGACCGGTCGCTCGGGCATGCCGACCGCGGAACGTCGGACCCGACTAGAGTGAGTCGCGACGAACTTCGCGGAGGGTGATGCGATGCTGCGAGCGGCCTCATTGCTCGTGCTGATGCTTGCCGCGCTCCCGCAGGCGGTCGTGGGCCAGGACTACCCGCGCAAGCCGATCCGGCTGATCATGCCCAACGCGCCCGGGAGCTCGATCGACGTGCTGGGCCGGATCGCCGCGCAGAAGCTCGGCGCGGCGCTCGGTGAGCAGATCGTGGTCGAGAACCGCGCCGGCGCCGGCGGCATCATCGGGATGGAACGGGTGAAGACCGCGTCGGCGGACGGCTACACGCCGGTCGCCGCATCCACCGCGGCGATGACCATCATTCCCAACCTGCGAGCGAAGCTCCCCTACGACCCGCTGAAGGACTTCGCCTTCATCTCGACCTACGCGATCACGCCCAACGCGCTGGTGGTCAATCCCGAC
>JBOIFD010000221.1:0-3133 GCA_050741515.1 Burkholderiales bacterium | reverse complement strand
CCCTTGCCCGCGGCGCGCTTCGCGGCGCGCGGCGCGAACTCGAACCCCACCCGGCCGTCGGGCTGGCGCACCAGGAACGCCGAGAACGGCCGGCCCTTCTTGGAGATGAAGCGGTGCAAAAGGTCGGTCTTGCCGGTCGCGAGCAGCTTTACCATCTGCTCGGGCTCGATCGGGCGCTGCAGGATGATCTTGCCCGAGCGAAAGTCGCAGGTGCGTCCGGGCCCGACGGCGCGCTCGCAGACGTACGCGAGCTCGTGGTCGAACACGCGCGCGCCGCACTTCGGGCACGGCCCGAGCGCGTGCTTCCCCGAGAAGTCGACCGGCTCCGCGTCGCGGCCGTCCTGGCCGCTCTGACCGAAGTCGAGCTGGGCGGTGAAGTCCTCGCGCAGCTTCAGCATCGCCGCGAACGGCCGGCCGATGCGGCTGCGGAAGCCCTGCAGCGGCCCGATCGAGCCGGTGCGGATCAGCGCCTCGACCTCCTCCGACTCGATGCGGCGGCCGGCGATGACCTTCCAGATCGCGAAGTCGCAGCTCGCGCACTGGAACTTCTTGTAGTTCTCGTTCACGGTGCCGCCGTCCTTCGGGCACTTGACCTTGAGCGTCGAGATCGTGTCGTCGGCGAGCGTGCCGCGCTTGACGCGCTCCACGAGGTCCCGCGTCGTCTCGACGATGTGCTCCATGAACTCGTCGCGCCGGAGCCGGCCCTGCTCCATCTGCTTGAGCTTGAACTCCCAGGCGCCGGTGAGCTCGGGCGAGCGCAGCTCGTCGATGCCGAACTTGTCGAGCGCGTAGACGAGATCGAACGCCTTCGCCGTCGGCTGCAGCTCGCGCCCGGAGCGATGGACGTAGTCCTCGTAGATGAGGCCTTCGATGATCGAGGCGCGGGTCGCCGGCGTGCCGAGACCCTTCTCGCGCATCGCCTCGCGCAGCTCTTCGTCCTCGACGAGCTTGCCCGCACCCTCCATCGCGGACAGGAGCGTGGCCTCGGTGTAGCGGGCGGGGGCCTTGGTCTGGTTCGCCTGCACCTCGACCGCGACGGTCTGCGCGCTTGCGTCGCGCACCGGCGCCAGCGTCGGCGTGTCGGGGTCCTCGGCCTCCTTGCCGTACACCGCGAGCCAGCCGGCCTGCACCATGACCCGGCCCTCGCTCTTGAACGGCTCGCCCGCGACGCGCGTGATGCGGGTCGTGACCAGGAACTCGGCCGCCGGGAAGAACACCGCCAGGAAGCGCTTCGTCACCAGGTCGTAGAGCTTGTGCTCCGCCTCCGACAGATGCTTCGGCGCCTGCAGCGTCGGGATGATCGCGAAGTGGTCGGAGATCTTCTCGTTGTTGAAGACCCGCTTGTTGGGCCTCACCCAGCCTTGGCCGAGAATCCGGTCGGCGAACGGGGCGTACCCGCGCGTCGTCACGGCCTTGCCGCGGAGCATGTCCAGGGTCTTCTTGACCGTGCCGACGTAATCCTCGGGAAGAGCCCGCGAATCCGTTCGCGGATAAGTGAGCACCTTGTGCCGCTCGTACAGCGCCTGCGCGAGCGAGAGCGTCGCCCGGGCGGAAAACCCGAACCGGCCGTTCGCCTCGCGCTGCAGGCTCGTGAGGTCGTAGAGCAGCGGCGGGGTCTGGGTGGTCGGCTTCGACTCCTCGGTGACCAGCCCCGGCTTGCCGAGGCACCGGGCGCGGATCGCCTCGGCGCGCGCCTGGTCCCAGAGCCGCTCGGCGCGGGCGTCGGGATCGTCGTCCTTCCGCTCGAAGCGCTCGTCGAACCAGCGCCCCTGGTAGGCGCCGCCGCGGCCCGCGAAGGTGCCGTGGACCTCCCAGTAGTCGCGCGCGACGAAGCTCTTGATCCGCTGCTCGCGCTCGACGAGGATCGCGAGCGTCGGCGTCTGGACCCGTCCGACGGTGGTCTTGTAGAACCCGCCGTCCTTCGAGTTGAACGCGGTCATCGCGCGCGTGCCGTTGATTCCCACCAGCCAGTCGGATTCGGAGCGGCAGACGGCGGCGTCGGCGAGCGGGTGCATCTCGCGGTCGGTCCGGAGGCGCTCGAAGCCCTCGCGGATCGACGGCTGGGTCATCGACTGCAGCCACAGCCGCTGGATCGGTTTTTTGGTGGCGGCGTGGCGGGCGATGTAGCGGAAGATGAGCTCGCCCTCCCGGCCGGCGTCGCAGGCGTTGATCAGGCCGTCGACGTCCTTGCGTTTCATGAGGCTCAACAGGAGCTTCAGCCGGTCCGCGGACTTCTCGATCGGCTTCAGGTCGAAGTGGGGCGGGATCACCGGCAGGTTCGCGAACGACCACTTGCCGCGCTTCACCTCGTATTGCTCCGGGGCGGTGAGCTCGAGCAGATGCCCGATCGCCGACGAGAGGACGTACTCGTCGGACTCGAAGTACTCGCCGCGGCGTGCGAAGCCCCCCAGCGCCCGCGCGATGTCGCTGGCGACGGACGGCTTTTCCGCGATGATGAGTTTCTTACCCACGTGAGTGGCAGGGATGTTTAGCCGCGAGCGCCTTCGCGCCAGCACGGGAGCGCGGCGGCGAAGAGCGCCGAAGTTTAAGGATCCGTCCGGCGGGAGGCAAGCCGGACCCCGCCGCGTCGGCCGCTAATGGATGTGACGCGGGCCGCCCTCGGGCAGCAGCTCTTCGAGGATCAGCGTGTCGACGCTGCCCCGGCGGGCCCACAGCACCATGAGCGTGATGACCTTCAGCTTCTCGATCTCGACGGCGTCGCCCTCGACCGCCATCGCGCGGTCGATGATCAGCTCGCGGAGCGGCGGCGTGAGGACGCGCGCACCCTCCAGGAACGCGAGGAAGCCGCGGCTCTCGGTCGACAGCTTCGCGAGCTCCTCGCTGGTGTAGCCGCGAAACCCGTCGCAGAGCTCGAACGCCTCCGGGTACGTGTCTTCCTGCGGCGTGCCGAGCCCGCGCAGCCAGTCGAGCGCGTCGTGGATGTCCCCGTTCTCGAACCCCGCGGCCGTCAGCTTCTCCGCCAGGGCGTCGTGGTCCGGCGTGGCTTCGTTGTGGTAGTAGTTCTCGAACAGGTAGACGAGGATGTCGAACATCGAGGTGTGGACCGCTCCTAAGCGATGCGTTGATAACGCCCGCCGGGCAGGCTCGCGACCCTGCCTTCCAGCTCCAGCTG
>JBOIFD010000220.1:0-5751 GCA_050741515.1 Burkholderiales bacterium | reverse complement strand
GGCCTCTCGATCCTCATCATCGACAAGGACGTCAAGGCCCTCACCCGGATCGCCGACCGCCACTACGTTCTGGAAAAGGGCCGCGTGGTGTGGAGCGGCACCTCCGCGGCGCTCGCCTCGGACCGGGAGGTGCAGCACCGGTATCTGGGGGTTTGATCTACGCACCACCCCGCCTCGCTGCGCGAGGCACCCCTCCTCATCCGAGGAGGGGAGACAGCGGGTCAGAACAGCTCGAAGTACTCGCGGTGCTCCCATTCCGTGACTTCGAGATTGAAGCGCGCGAGCTCGGCCTCCTTGATGCGGCAGAAGTAGTCGACGAACGCGTCGCCGAGACCGTCCCGCAGGCACGCGTCCGCGCGCAGGGCTTCGAGCGCCTCGCCGAGGGATCGCGGCAGCGACTCGGCCTTCGTCTCGTACGGCGTGTCCGCCGCGGGCCCCGGATCGAGCTTGCGCACGATGCCGTCGAGCCCGGCGCAGATCTGCGACGCGAAGTAGAGATACGGGTTCGCCGCGGGCTCGCCGACCCGGTTCTCGAGCCGTGTCGCCGGATCCTCCGGCCCGCCGACCACGCGCACCATCGCGCCGCGGTTCTCGCGGCCCCAGATCGCGCGGTCGGGCGCGAGCGAGTACGGGCGATAGCGCTTGTAGCCGTTGATCGTCGGCGTGGCCAGCGCGGCGGCGCCGCGCGCGTGGGCGAGCAGGCCGGCGAGAAACCGGCGGCCGGTCTCGGACAGCCACTCTCCCGGCCGGCCGGGCGTGAACGCATTGCCGCCGTCCGCCAGCCGCCGGAGCGACTGGTGCAGGTGCCACCCGCTCGACATCACGTTCGGAAGGCGCGGCCGGCACATGAACGTCGCGTGGTAGCCGTGGCGCCGGCAGATCTGCTTCACCGCGCTCCGGAACAGGACCATCGCATCGGCGGAGCCGAGCCCGGCGAGCGCGCCGAGCGTGAACTCGACCTGGCTCGGGCCGTACTCGACCTCGAGCGAGCGCAGCGGCAGCCCGAGCGCGGCGAGGTCCCGCCGGAGCAGCTCCGCCACCGGCTCGATCATGTCGTAGCGGATCTCGGTCAGGTACTGGTAGCCCGGCGTCAGGAGCTGCACCTCCGGCGGCTCCCCCGGCTGTCCGGCGTCGGCCGGCCGCAGGTGCGGATCCACGACCCGGAAGACGTGGAACTCGACCTCGAGCCCGGCCACGTAGTCGAATCCCGCGACGCCGAGCCGCTCGAGCGCGCGGCGGAGGATCGGGCGCGTGGCGAACGGCACCGGCTCGCCGCTCTGGAAGTAGACGTCGCACAGCACCCAGCCCGAGTGCGGCGCCCACGGGAGCACGCGGAAGGTCGCCGGGTCGGCGACCATGAGCGCATCGGCGCCGCCCTCCATGCCGTCCAGGCCGAGCCCCGCGCCCGGCGTGAACACCGGGAATACCGTCTTGTGGGAGGTGTCCTTCGCGAACAGCGTCGTCGTGATCGTGACGCCGTTCTCCAGCGCCGCGCTCACCTCGGCTGCCGTCACCGTCTTGCCGCGCAGGATCCCGTGCTGGTCGGGAAAGGAGAACCTCACCACCTCGAGGCCGCGCCGCTTGACCTCCTCGGCGAGCGCGCGCGCCGCCGCGCGCTGGTCGGCGGTCCACAGGCCGTGACGGTCGACGAAGGACACGGTCCGCTCGCTCAGGTTGCGTGGCTCATCAACCCCCGGCCCGCTCACGCGCTCGGCCCCCCTTCACAGGGGAGCAAGCGCCGCGGCCCAAGGGGCGCCCCGCCGGCGCGCCTCGTCGACCTCGCGCCAGTACTCCTCCCACCGCTCGGTGGGGCCGATGCCGTCGACCGCCGGCGGGCCGGTGAGCGCACGCGCCGCCTCCGCGCCGATCATCATCAGCGCCTTCTCCCCGGCGCCGTGCCGCTCGAGCGCCTCCAGCAGCATCCGCCGGAACTGCGCGATCGCGCGGTCGCTCGTGCCGGGATGCTCCCGGGTGCGGTCGTGGATCCGGCCCTGCGACTCCACCGCCCACTGGTCGTGCATGTTGACGTCGGGACCCATGCCGAGGAAGGTCGACGTGCGCTGCTGCTCCGGATCGAACCCGTAGTTGTTCGCGCGACCGACGCGCGGCTTGTAGTCCGGCGGCTCGTAGAGCGCCAGCCGCTGCGCCCGCATCCGGTCCTTGTCGACCGGCGCGCCGAAGCTCGTGAAGATCGAGTACCAGTAGGTCCCGCCGTCGTCCACCGGGACGTGCCACTGCGAGATCGTCATCTCGTCGCTCATCGGGATGATGAACGCCTGGGGGAACAGCAGGTTCGTCACCCGGACGTGGGTGTGCGCGTCGCTGATCCGCCGCAGCGTCGTGAGGCGCAGGCCGTAGCCGGTGCGCTCGACCCGGATCTCCGGACGCGAGAACTCGCGCATCACCCTGGTGATCGGCATGTCGGAGTCGCCCGAGGTCGCGCGAAACGGCTTGCCGTAGCCCGTCGCCGCGTCCTCGTCCGCGAAGAAGCGATGGAGATAGGAGGTGTGCGCCGGGTCGATGCCGACCTCGGTCGCCTGGAGCCAGTTGCAGTCCCAGTAGCCCTTGAACGCGAACGTGTACGCCGCGGGCGCGACGAAGCAGTCGAAGCCCGGGAACGCCGGCGGCTCGCCCTCGCCCAGGTACGCGAACAGGATCCCGCTTCGCTCGACTACCGGAAACGCCCGCTGCCGGACCTTCGCGCCGAGCGGGCTGCCCTCGGGCTCGGCCGGCGTCTCGAGGCACTTGCCGGTCACGTCGAACAGCCAGCCGTGGAACCCGCAGCGCAGGCCCCCGTCCTCGCGCCGCCCGTAGGCGAGATCGGCGCCGCGGTGCGGGCAGGCGCGGTCGAGCAGCCCATAGCGCCCGCGCTCGTCCCTGAACAGCACGAAGTCCTCGCCGAGCAGGCGGACCGCCTTGACCGGCCGCGGCCCCGTCAGCTCGTCGACGAGCGCGGCGGGTTGCCAGTAATCGCGCAGGAGCGCGCCGGCGCGCGTGCCGGGCCCGACGCGGGTCATGAGCTCGTTCTGCTCGGCGCTGATCATCGGCTCACCTCGCGTCGAGGATACGACGGCCGCAGCGGCCGATGCAAGGCGCTGCCCGGGCAGGACCGTCGCACGGAAATCCGCGGCGGGCGAAAATAGCGCGCCGCATCCCCGCCACGGACCAACGCATGCGCCGGAACCGCTTTCGCGCCTTTCTCCTCGCGGCGTTCGCGCCCGCCCTGGCGCTGCTCGGCTGCGACCTCGGCATCTCGCAGCTCAAACCGGGCGTGTCGACCGCCGCGGACGTGCGCAAGGTCCTCGGCGAGCCGGCGTTCGAATGGCGCGAGCCGGATGGCGGCTACACCTGGGAGTTCCCGCGCGGACCGACGGGCGTCGTCACCTACATGGTCGACATGGCGCCCGATCACAAGCTGAAGGCAGTCCGCCAGGTCCTGACCGACGACTACTTCGCGAAGATCGAGCGCGGGATGCCGCGCGAGGCGGTGCGCAGGCTCGTCGGCCGGCCCGGCGAGACGATGCTCTTCCCGAACCTGCAGGAGGACGTCTGGACGTGGCGGTACGAGATCGGGTCGAACGACGTCTGGTTCTTCCACGTCCACTTCGGCGTGGACGGCGCCGTGAAGCGCACGAGCCGGAACAAGTTCGACGAGAACCCGTGATCCGGCTCGCCGCGTGCCTCATCGCGGCCACGGTCGCCTCGCTCGCCCTCGCGCAGGAAAACGCGCGCGCGTATGACGTCCCGGGCCGCGGCAAGGTGCAGTTCCTGGTGCCCGACGCCTGGTTCGACGCGCCGCGGCCGCGGCCAGGCGGCCTCCCGTCGGTGCGGTTCTTCGACAAGCTGGGGCCGCGTCCGCCCTTCGACCTGTCGATCACGATCGCATGGTCGACCAGCAAACCGCCGTCGTACGGGAGTCCGGAGCGCCTGCGCGCGTTCGTCGCCCAGTCCCGCGACGACGTCGCCGCGGCGGCGGCGGCGCCGCGCCCCGAGCTCCGGGAAATCGAAGGCGCGGGCGGCCTCGGCTACTACTTTCAGGCGACGATCGAGTCCCCGCCCGCCG
Source organism: Burkholderiales bacterium (assembly GCA_050741515.1). Taxonomy (GTDB): domain Bacteria; phylum Pseudomonadota; class Gammaproteobacteria; order Burkholderiales; family SG8-39; genus DATEDA01. Next base: position 1,688 of record JBOIFD010000220.1, on the reverse strand, counting down.
GCGAATGGCCGCACCTCACCCGCGGCGCGATCGTCGTCGGCGACCTGCTCGTCGCGTTCACCATCCTCGCCGCGGAGCCGGACGCGCCCCAGGTCGGACGCGCGCTCAAGATGCTTGCGAGCGGCCGGCGCGTGCCGTAAATCCGGCCCGCGACCGGACCAGACAGAAACACATTAGAAATTTTAAAACAATGGCTTGCAATATAAACATCAACCGATACTAGAGATTCGCCCGTGCCCGCCCTCGGCGGTCTGCCCGGCCGCTCTCCGACGCGCTCACGTTGCCGGATCCGGCCGTGGGCGGAAGACGCTCGGATCCGGCCCGAACACCACCTAGCGCGCCGGGCCCTCGGCCACGGCCGGCCGCGCGAGACGGCCGGTGCCCGCGGCAACTCGATACGCGGCCGCCGGCTCGTCGGCGACCTCGGGCAGGGTCGCGGTATCGAAGAGCCGATCCAGTGGACTCGCCACCCCGCGCCCGCCGCGGTTGAGAACATGCGTGTAGATCATCGTCGTGCTCACGTCGGCATGCCCGAGCAGCTCCTGCACCGTGCGAATGTCGTAGCCGGCCTCGAGCAGATGGGTCGCGAACGAATGGCGCAGGCTGTGCGGCGTCGCGTGCTTCGGGATGCCGGCATCCCGAAGCGCCTGCTGCATGGCGCGCTGGATCGCCTGCTCGCCCGCGTGGTGGCGACGCTCAACGCCGGATCGCGGGTCGATCGACCGCTTGTGCGACGGGAAGACGTACTGCCACGCCCAATCGCGCGCCGCGTTCGGATACTTCCGCGCGAGCGCAAAGGGAAGGTAGACAGCCCCGCAACCATCCGCCAAGTCGTCCCGATGAAGAACCCGGACCCGCACGAGATGCTCGCGCAGAGGGCGCGCCAGCCGGGCCGGCAGGACCGTCACCCGGTCCTTCGCGCCCTTGCCGTCGCGGACGAGGACCTCGCAGCGCGCGAAGTCGACGTCCTTCACCCGAAGGCGCAAACCTTCCAGGATGCGCAACCCGGTGCCATAGAGCAGCCGCAGGATCAGCGCCCTCGTCCCCTCGACCCGCGCCAGAACCGCCCGCACCTCCTCCGGCGTGAGCACCACCGGCAACCGGGCCGCGCGCTTTGCGGTCTCGATCCCATCGAGCCACGGCAGCTCGAGGCCGAGCGCTTCCTTGTAGAGGAACAGCAGCGCGCTCTTGGCCTGATTCTGCGTCGACGCCGACACCCTCCCCTCGACGGCGAGATGCGTGAGGAACGCCTCGACCTCACCCGGCCCGAGCGCTCGCGGATGCCGGCCGCCGTGAAAGAGCACGAACCGGCGGACCCATTCCACGTAGGCCTGCTCGGTGCGAATGCTATAGTGCTTCAGGCGTACGCGATCGCGTACCCGATCAAGCAAGCGAGGACCGCCTTCATGCATGGCGCACCTCCTTCAGACGGCCCTGCCGGAACCCGTTGGGACGCCCTATTTCCCCCCAACCCGTTGATCCCAGGCCTCGGTAAACCTAATGCTGTACAAGTGTACACCTATCGGACGCCTTGTAAAGGGTCGATTGGGATGTCTACTTCTAGTTGAACTAAACCGCTTCGCGGTGGAAGGTCGCTGCTTCAGCGTTCGCTGAAGTCTTCGAAGTTGAGTGTGGTGCGAGGGCCGCGGTGCGGCGTTCTCGGTGCGCGTGTGTCAGCGTGATCCGGC
>JBOIFD010000219.1:0-3381 GCA_050741515.1 Burkholderiales bacterium | reverse complement strand
GGGGGCGGCGATGCTCTGGACCGCCGCCGTGTCGTGAGCGGGACGTCGATCTGGTCCCGCCGCCCGGAATCGAACCGGGATCTAGCGCTTAGGAGGCGCTCGTTCTATCCATTGAACTACGGCGAGGTTGGTGCCTGAAGGCGCCTCATAGGAAGTCTAATGCTTCGTTGCGTTGCGCGCCGACCCGCGCGCCAGTACTCTTGTCATCAGCACATGGCTGCCGCCAAGGCGTTGCCGCTTCGAGATAGCTGCTCTTTACGTGCTCACCCCGACCAAGATTTATATCGTCTTGCGAGACCTGCAGCGTGCCTCGCGTCATTTCCATGCGCCGTTACCGTTCACACTCCGCCGCGCCTTGCGACTCCACAATCGCTCATTGTTTTCGCTGCAAGACATCATCTTCTGGGGACTGACCGATCCGAAAATCCCGGAATCCGACATCGATCGGTACATCAGTCGCGAGGCCCGCGTCCGGATGGAACGGCGGCTCAATGATTCGCGCGCGGGTTACCTCGTCGACGACAAGGTCTCGTTCTATGAGACCTGCGCGAATGCGGCCTTGCCGATCCCCGAGGCCATCGCAGTCTTCGACGCACCACCCGGTTTACCAGGCGAGAGCGGCCAGGCGCATCGAGCCCGCTGGGAGAGCGTTCTATCTGACCTCCCGGCTGGCGAGTTCCTCTGCAAGCCTGCTTTGGGCATGAAAGGCGAGGGAATCCACCTTGTCGCCAAGCGGGGCGATGAGAATTTTCTCATCGCAGGTCGTCGCTACGATGTACGCGCGGTGTACGATTTCCTGCTGAAGTGCGCCCGTGATGATCGGGTCTTGCTGCAGCGTAAGTTGGAAGGCCATCCCGAGCTTTGCGCCGTAAGCGGCACGAAGGCGGTGCAGTCGGCGCGCCTCGTCACGTTCTTGAGCGACGGCGGCGAATGCAAATTCTTGTTCGGTCGGTTCAAGTTCATCGTCGGGGAGAACTACACCGACAATTTCGCCTCCGGCAAGTCGGGGAACCTGATAGCGGACATCGATGTCTCCACGGGCCGAATTCGCGCCGTGTTTGCCAAAGTGACTGGCGAGCTCGGGTTGAGGCGCGTAACTAACCACCCGGCGTCGGGCGTTCCGCTGGAGGGATTCGTGATCCCGGAATGGCAGTCCTTGATCGATCTTGCGCAGCGTGCGGCGTCGGTCTTCTCGCCGCTGCGCGTGCTCGGTTGGGATATCGCGCCCACTCGGACCGGTCCCATCCTCTTGGAAGCGAATCAAGAGTGGGAGATCTTTCCGCTTGCACCGGTCACTCTGCCTGTGAGCCCTACGGAGTGGGAGAAATTGATCAGGCCCGTGGCCCGGTGACTTCGGCTCCGGCAGATCAGAAGAGCAGATAGACGCACACCCCGAGCGTGGCGAAGAACGCCGCGAGGTGCCCCCAGCTCCAGAGCGCGAAGCGGCGCGAAAGCGTGCCGGGATCGATGTTCGAGAGCAGGTAGAGTCGCCCGTCCCGCGGCGCGCCGACGACGTCGACCGGCGGGACGGCAGCGAGCTCCGCGAGCCGGCGTTCGGCCTGGCGCTTCGCTTCGGCCCGGGCGAGCGACCACTCCTTGAATGAGAGCTCGCCGTCGCTGTCGAGGTCGAACCGCTGCAGGAGCCGCGGCCGGTCGCGCTTCCACTCGGCGAGCAGCGTGCCGATGTCGCTCCTCCGGTCGGCGCCGTCGCCGGCGGCGCTCAGCGTCCGGAACTCGCCGAGCGCGTAGAGCGGATCGCCGTCCGCGATCCACCACTCGGTGAACCGGCGATCGCCCTCCGTCCAGACCTGCTTGCGGTCGGCCGCGACCTCGGCCCCGCCGGGGTCGACCAGGCAGACGCCGGTCGCGTCGCGGAGGCGAAACGCGGCCGCGCTTTCGCCTTCCTCCTCGGTTTCCCAGCGGTTCTTGGAGCCGCGGCGCTCGCGCCGGTACTGGTACCAGCAGCACTCCCGTCCCGACAGCGGTGCGCGGGCCCTGGTGTCCGGGAGGTACTCAGCGCGGCCGGCGAGCTCCACGTAGCCTTGCGCCGCCGAGGCCACCTGCGAGGTCGGCGTGTCGCCGACCGCCCGGTAGCGGCGGAACATCGCCGTCCACGCCCACAGCGATAGCGCGGCGACGAGCGGCAGGGCGATCAGCCAGCCGAGGCGGTCCTCGGACTGCGCGCCGAGCGCGAGGAGCCCGAGCTGCCCGCCGCCGGTGAGCAGCCCGACGCGCCAGCGCCGGAGGCGGACGACCACGCGTCAGGCGTTGAAGAGCGCCTTCACGTCGACGTCGGACTTCGCGCCCGCGTCGAACTCGAGCAGCTTCGCCTCCTTGAACCTGAACAGGCCCGCGAGAATCGTGTCCGGGAACTGCTCGATCCTGACGTTGTTGATGTTCACGCTCTCGTTGTAGAGCTCGCGGCGGTCGGCGATCCCGTTCTCGAGCTGCGTGATCCGGGTCTGGAGCTGCATGTAGTTCTGGTTCGACTTCAGCTCGGGGTACGCCTCGGCCACGGCGAACAGCGTGCCGAGGCTCGAGCGCAGCATGCCCTCGGCCGCGCCGAGCGCCCCGACGTCCTGCTTCTCGCGCGCCTGCTGGACGAGCGAGCGGGCGCGGACGACCTTCTCCAGCGTCTCCTGCTCGAACTGCTTGTACTGCTTGCAGACCTCGATCAGCTTCGGCAGCTCGTCGTGGCGCTGCTTGAGCAGCACGTCGATGTTCGCCCACGCCTTGGTCACCGCGTGCTTCACGTTGACGAGGCCGTTGTAGAGCATCACCGCGTAGACGGCGACGACGACGAGGACCGCGAGAAAGATGAGCGTGCCCACCGGAGCCCCCCTGCTGGACGTTTCCCCGATTGTAGGCGCGATCGTCCGCGCGCCTCAGTGACCGATTCCCGCATGCTAAGCTCGCACGCCATGAAAGCGATCGTGTGCAGGCGCTGGGGCGGGCCCGATACGCTGGCACTCGAGGATCTCCCGCCGCCGCGACCGGGCGCGGGCGAGGTCGTCATCGAGGTCAAGGCGGCCGGCGTCAACTTCCCCGATCTCCTGATCATCCAGAACAAGTACCAGCTCAAGCCGCCGCTGCCGTTCACCCCGGGCGCGGAGCTCGCCGGCATCGTTACCGACGTCGGCGAAGGCGTGAGCCAGCTCAAAGCCGGCGATCCGGTGGTGGCGATGGTCAACACCGGGGCGTTCGCCGAGCAGTGCGTGGCGTCCGCCGCACGCGTCCTCGCCTTGCCGGCCGGGGTCGACTTCGCCGCGGCCGCGGCGTTCTCGCTCACTTATGGAACGGCCTGGCACGCGCTGAAGGACCGCGGCCAGCTCGCCGCCCGCGAGACGCTGCTCGTCCTGGGTGCCGCCGGCGGCGTGGGCA
>JBOIFD010000218.1:0-3164 GCA_050741515.1 Burkholderiales bacterium | reverse complement strand
CGGCGTAGGCGGCGAAGATCGGCGGCGGCGCCGCCGCTGCCGGTCGCGGCGCGGGCGCGGCGAACGCGCTGAGGAGCGCGAACGACAGCGCGCCCCCGAACACGGCGACCAGCCAGAAGCCGGTGGCGAAACCGAGGTGCGCGAGCGCGAGGCCCGCGACGACCGTGCCGACGATCTGCCCGGCGTTCGTGATCGAGTTGAGGCGGCCCAGCTGCGCGGCCCGGTCGCCCGGAAGCTGCGAGCCGAGCGACCAGGTCGCCGGCCAGAACATGGCGCGCGAGACGATCACGCAGAGCTGCGCGACCAGCAGGACCCCGAAGCTCGAGGCGAACACGAACACCACGCCGGCGGCGGCGAACGCGAGGCAGGAGGCGAGCGCCAGCCGCTTGCCGCCCGCGCGGTCGGTCCACGCGCCGCCGAGGAGGTTGAAGGCGATCTGCACGAGCACCGGCAGCGCGACGAGGCTCCCGATCGCCACGCCGGAATAGCCGAGGTGGTCGGCGTAGAGCGGGATCAGGATGTGCGTCATCCCGAGCCCCATGTTCCAGGAGAATGCGCCGGCGAAGAACGCGCGGATTCCGGCGTGGGCGGAGGCGGGTGGGGTCATCGGCGGGCGCCATCATCGGTGACGGGGCGGCGGGGCGTCAAACAGCGCTGGAAATCTCCCGCCGCCCGTGCCAAGCTGATCGCCTTTCATCGTCGCGGAGGAAAGGATGTCCGCCACGACCACGCTGATCCTGGGCGGCGGATTCGGCGGGATCTCGGCGGCCAACGCGCTGCGTCGGCTGCTGCCGCCGGAGCACGAGATCGCAGTCGTCGACCAGACCTCGCACTTCCACGTCGGCGCGGGCAAGACCTGGGTCGCGCTCGGCGAGCGGACCCACGAACAGATCTCGCGGCCGCGCGCCGAGTTGCTCGCGCCCGGGGTCCGATTCGTCCAGGCGGCGGTCACGGCGCTCGAGCTCGCGGCGCAGCGCGTCGTGACCGGGCAGGGGACGCTGCGGTTCGATCAGCTCGTGATCGCCCTCGGCGCCGATCTCAACCTCGCCGCCGTGCCGGGACTCGGGGAAGCGGCGCACACGTTCTACACGGTGGCGGGCGCCGAACGCCTGCGCCCTGCGCTCGAGCGCTTCTCCGGGGGCGACCTCGTCATCCTGATCCCGAAGGCGCCGTTCAAGTGCCCGCCTGCGCCCTACGAAGCCGCGATGCTGCTGCACGCGGCCTTCGCGGCCCGCGGCCTCGCGGGGAAGGCGCGCATCGCGATCTGGACCGTCGAGCCGGCGCCGATGCCGACGGCGGGGCCCGAGATGGGGCAGTACATCCGGAGCGAGCTCGCGCAGCGCGGGATCGACTACCGGACCCAGCAGAAGACGGCGCGAGTGGACGGTGCGGGGCGACGCGTCGTGTTCGAGGACGGGAGCGAGGCGCGCTACGACCTGCTCGTCGCCGTCCCGCCGCACGAGGCGCCGCAGGCCGTGCGCGACGCGCAGCTCACCAACGCGTCGGGCTGGATTCCGGTCGATCCGCAGACGCTGCAGGTCAAGACCGCCGGCGGCGAGGTCTATGCCGTGGGCGACGTCACGGCCGTGCCGCTGCCCGGCCGCTACAAGCCCGACGTCGCGCTCTCGCTGCCGAAGGCGGGGGTGTTCGCGGAGGCGCAGGGCCGGGTCGTCGCCCACCAGATCGCCGCGAAGCTCCTCGGCGCCGTGCCGTGGGAGACTTTCGACGGCACGGGTTACTGCTACCTCGAGACCGGGGGCGGACGGGCGGTGAAGGCCGACGGGTCGTTCTTCGAGCTCCCGCACCCGGTGATGCGGAAGCAGCCTCCGGACGAGGCGCAGTTCCGCGACAAGCTGGACTGGGTCGCCCGGCTGCTCAGCCCGGGTCGCTGACCCGCGCATCCGACGGCGCCTCCCGAGCGTAGATCGTCGGGGGCCCACCGCAGGAGATCGTCATGACGTACCGCTGGTTCGCCACGCTTGCGATGCTCTCGATCGTCCCGGCTGCCCAAGCGGCAGCCGCCGAGTGCACCGCGAAAAGCGGTGCCGGCATGGCGGCGCTCGTCGAGCTCTACACCTCCGAGGGCTGCAACAGCTGCCCGCCGGCCGACGAGTGGCTGCGCAAGCTCCCCGCGGCGGGCTTCGGGCCGGAGCGCGTCGTCCCGCTCGCGCTGCACGTCGACTACTGGGACTACATCGGCTGGAAGGATCCGTTCGCGAGCCCGGCGTTTGGTGCGCGCCAGCGCGAGCTCGCGGCGATCACCCGCGCGCGCGTCGTGTACACGCCGCAGGTGCTGCTCGGGGGACGCGACTACCGCGGCTGGTCCAACCGGGCGCGCTTCGCGGATGACATCCGCGCGGTTAACGCGAAGCCGGCGCGGGCCGAGATCGGGCTGGGCCTGCGCGAGCCGCAGCCGGGCAGCTTCGAAGTCCGGGCGTCCGGGTCGGTCGCCGGACGCGAGGAGCGCGCCGAGGCCGTGCTCTATGTCGCGGCATACGAGAACGCTCTGAGCAATCGCGTCACCGCCGGGGAGAATCGCGGCGTGACGCTGCATCACGACTTCGTCGTCCGCGAGTGGTGGGGCCCGATCGCGCTCGACGCCGCGGGCGGTGTGGAGCTCGTCCGGAAGGTCACCGCGCGCGGGGTGACGAACGGCGGCGTCGCGGCCTTCGTCCAGAGCCGCCGGACGGGTGAAGTTCTGCAGGCGCTCGCGCTGCCGGCCTGCAAGGGCTGAGAAGCGACCGAGAAACCGCCCTCCAGTGCGCCTGAAGGCGGACAGGATCCGCATTCAGCAGCAACGCGCGCAACCGGTCCGATCGACGCTGTGGGCGCCGTTGGCACACCCGGGCGGTGAGAGGGCTGCCGCCGCACGTCGCCTCACGCGGGGCTCCGATCCGTGTCCCGGATTTCGGGAGCCGCATCCTTCCGTCGCATGCGCATTGAACCGCCCATCTAACGGCATATCGCGCCGTATGCCACTGGATGCTTACCTATGCCTGTGGATAGGAATAGCATGGGCGCGGAGACGCTCATTACATAGTTGAACTAAACCGCTTCGCGGTGGAAGGTCGCTGCTTCAGCGTTCGCTGAAGTCTTCGAAGTTGAGTGTGGTGCGAGGGCCGCGGTGCGGCGTTCTCGGTGCGCGTGTGTCAGCGTGATCCGGC
>JBOIFD010000217.1:0-10727 GCA_050741515.1 Burkholderiales bacterium | reverse complement strand
GCGTCACCCTCGACGGGTGACGCGATAACTGCGCGCGTTGGAGCGTAGGCTGCCGCGACGCTCAACGCGCGCGGGCGCAGAAGGGCCATGACGCGGCCGGTCGAGGTAACGGCAGTGCCGGCCGCCGAATCCGAACCGAGGTGAACCTCCGTCGAAGGTCTCTGCCACCGCTACGGCGAGCGGCAGTCGCTCCCGCTCGACGCGTGGGTATGGGTATTAGTGCCGATCGTTTTCCACCTCGAGCCCGGTGCCTGACGGGACGCGCACGCTTCTTGCGGCAAACGCCCCGCATTTGCCTCCCGGGGTTTGCCGCGCCTTGCGCCCTGTGGTAGAAGGGTGAGCGGCCCGCTCGGGCCGTTGTTATCTCACAGCGCTGATTCGCCTTGGTTTTCTCGATTTTCGGCAAGAAGCCGGAGAAGAAGCCGGACAAGCCCGCCCCGCCGAAGGCCGAGGCGCGCAAGCCGGCGTCTTCGACGCCGCGCGGGCCGACGCCAGCATCGTCCCCTCCGGCGGACGATGGAGAGTCGCTCGACTTCACGAGCTACGTGCCGCCACCGGCGTCGCAGGTACCGCCACTGTCTGCACCGCCGTCCATGGCACCGCCCTCGGTCGCCCCGTCCTCGATCGCTCCGCCGTCCGCGCCGCCGTCGATCGCTCCGAGGGCGGCGGAGGCGACGCCGGCCGCGCAGTCCGCGCCTGGCGGCGACGCGATGGGCCTCGACTTCGGTGCGCTCGCCGCGCAGACCACCGGGCAGCAGGCGCCGGCAGCGCGCGCCTCGGCACCGCCGCCTCCCCCGAAGCCGGCCACGGCGAAGAAGAAGCCGAAGGGTCCGGTCGACTCGATCCTCTGCATCGAGGTCGAGGAGGGCTCCGGGCACGACATCCCGGCCGCCATCGAGGAGGCGGCCATCCTGTTCGCGAACGGCCAGGTCGAGGAAGCGCACGCGCGCGCGACCAAGGCGATCGAGCAGGAGGAGCTCGGCGCGTGGAAGCTGCAGATGTGGCTGATGCTGTTCGACCTGATGCAGAGCCTCGGCCGCAAGCAGGAGTTCGAGGAGAAGGCGCTCGACTTCGTCGTCAAGTTCGAGCGCTCGCCGCCGCCGTGGGTCGACGCCCCGACGGCCGCCGCGCGCGCGAACCCGTCCATGCGGACCGGCGGCCTCGCGCACGTCGCGCTGACCGGCGTGCTCGGCGCCCAGAGCGCCGCCGCGCTCGACCAGCTGAAGAAGGCCGCCGAGCGGCAGCCCAAGCTGCGGCTCGACTTCGCCAAGCTGCAGTCGATCGAGCCGGCCGGATGCACGCTCCTGCGTGACACGCTGCGCGCGTTCAAGGTCGGGAAAAGGGACGTCTACCTGACCGGGGAGGCCCGGATCCTGCAGCTCCTGCGCGAGGCGGCGAAGGCGGGCGACAAGTCGGTGGATGCCGCGGTGTGGCTGCTGCTCCTCGATCTGTACCAGATGCTCGGGATGCACGACGAGTTCGAGGAAGCGGCGGTCGACTACGCGGTCACCTACGAGGTGTCGCCGCCGTCGTGGGAGACGCCGCCGCCGCGGCCGAAGCCGCTCGAGGCGTCGCAGCCCATCGCGCTCGAGACCGGCGACGACGCGTTCCACCTGGTGGGCGAAGTGGCCGGCCAGAGCGACCAGCTGTTCACCGACATCACCGCGTACGCGGGCCGCGCCAACCCGGTGACGCTCGAGCTCGCGGCCACGAAGCGGATCGACTTCGTCAACGCCGGGCGGCTGCTCAACGTCCTCGAGAAGCAGCAGGTGGCAGGCAAGGAACTGGTGATCCGCGGCGCGGGCGAGATGATCATCGCGCTGTTCGCGGTGATGGGCATCACCCGGATCGCGCGCATCATCCCGCGGAAGTGACCCGCGCAGCGCCGCGGCGCGCGGCGCGACCGCGGGGAGGCCAGCGCCGCTGCATCGGGACTGGCGTTCGCCGGCGGGAGACGTGCGCAGGCCCGTCTCCCGAATTCCCGGCTCACTCCCGGCGAACGCCGGGATCCAGTGCGGTGCTTCCCGGACCCCGGGGGGTGGAAATCCCGTGGCCAGCCCCGATATGATGCTGGCTGCCCCCCCCCCCGCCCGACCCCATGGAACAGTTTCACGGCACCACCATCGTCTCCGCCCGCCGCGCGGGCAAGGTCGCGCTCGGCGGGGACGGCCAGGTCACGCTCGGCAACGTCGTCATCAAGGCCGGCGCGCGCAAGGTCCGGCGGCTGTATCAGGACCGGATCCTCGCCGGCTTCGCCGGCGGCACCGCCGACGCGTTCACCCTGTTCGAGCGCTTCGAGGCCAAGCTGGACAAGCACCAGGGCAACCTCATGCGCTCGGCCGTCGAGCTCGCGAAGGACTGGCGCACCGACCGCATCCTCCGGCGGCTCGAAGCGATGCTCGCGGTCGCCGACCGCACCGCTTCGCTGATCATCACCGGGGCGGGCGACGTGCTCGAGCCCGAGCACGGCCTGATCGCGATCGGCTCGGGCGGGCCCTACGCCCAGGCGGCGGCGCGCGCGCTGCTCGATGAAACCGAGCTCGACGCCGAGACGATCGTGCGCAAGAGCCTCCTGATCGCGGCCGAGCTCTGCATCTACACCAACCAGAACGTCACCGTCGAGGTTCTGGACTGAAGGGCCGCCCGGGCCTGCGCCCATGTCGTCAATGACGCCGCAAGAGATCGTCCACGAGCTGGACAAGCACATCGTCGGCCAGGACCGGGCGAAACGCGCGGTCGCGATCGCGCTCCGCAACCGCTGGCGGCGGCAGCAGGTCGCCGAGCCGCTGCGGCAGGAGATCACGCCGAAGAACATCCTGATGATCGGGCCGACCGGCGTCGGCAAGACCGAGATCGCGCGGCGGCTGGCGCGCCTCGCCGACGCGCCGTTCATCAAGATCGAGGCGACCAAGTTCACCGAGGTCGGCTACGTCGGCCGCGACGTCGACACCATCGTTCGCGACCTCGTCGAGATCGCCGTCAAGCAGACCCGCGAGGCCGCGATGCGCCAGGTGCGCGCGCGCGCCGAGGACGCGGCCGAGGAGCGGATCCTCGATGCGCTGCTGCCCCCGGCGCGCCCGATCGGCTTTGGCGAGCAGGCCGAAGGCTCCGGGGATTCGGCCGCCCGCCAGCGGTTCCGGAAGCGTTTGCGCGAGGGCGAGCTCGACGACAAGGAGATCGAGGTCGAGCTCGCCGCCCCGCAGGCGCAGATGGAGATCCTCGCCCCGCCCGGCATGGAGGAGCTCACGCAGCAGATCCAGGGGATGTTCCAGAACCTCGGCGGCGCCCGGAAGAAGCTGCGCAAGCTCAAGGTGCGCGAGGCGATGCGGCTCATCACCGACGAGGAGGCGGCGCGGCTCGTCAACGACGAGGAGCTGAAGAGCCGGGCGCTCGCGAACGTCGAGCAGAACGGCATCGTCTTCCTCGACGAGATCGACAAGATCGCGAGCCGCTCGGAGATGCACGGCGCCGACGTCTCCCGCCAGGGGGTCCAGCGCGACCTGCTGCCGCTCGTCGAGGGCACCACGATCTCCACGCGCTACGGCATGGTGCGGACCGACCACGTCCTGTTCATCGCGAGCGGCGCGTTCCACCTCGCGAAGCCCTCCGACCTGATTCCCGAGCTGCAGGGGCGCTTTCCGATCCGGGTCGAGCTCGACTCGCTCACCGCCGCCGACTTCGAGCGCATCCTGACCGCGACCGACGCCTGCCTGGTGAAGCAGTACGAGTCGCTGCTCGCGACCGAGGACGTGAAGCTCGAGTTCCGGCCGGACGCGGTGAAGCGCATCGCCGAGACCGCCTACTCGGTGAACGAGCGGACCGAGAACATCGGCGCCCGCCGCCTGTACACGGTGATGGAGAAGCTCCTCGAGGACGTGTCGTTCGAGGCCGGCCGGCGCAGCGGCCAGACGGTGGTGATCGACGCGGCCTACGTCGATGCGCGCCTCAAGGACCTCGCGGCGAGCGAGGATCTCGCGCGCTACGTGCTCTAAGGAGCGGTGATGAAGACAGCCTGGCTTGTCGCGCTCGCGCTCGGTCTCGCCGCCTCGGCCCAGGCGCAAGTGAACGTTTCCAGCGCGTGGGTCCGCGGCACGGTGCAGGGGCAGAAAGCCACCGGGGCGTTCATGCAGCTGAGGAGTCCCGGCGGCGCGACGCTGGTGGGCGTTGAGAGCCCGGCGGCAGGGGTTGCCGAGATCCACGAGATGCGCATGGAAGGGAACACGATGCGCATGCGCGCGGTCCCGAGGCTCGATCTTCCCGCCGGGCAGGCGGTCGACCTCAAGCCCGGCGGCTATCACATCATGCTGATGAACCTGAAAGCGCCGCTCAAGAAAGGCGAGTCCGTGCCCATCAGGCTCAAGTTCCAGGGCAAGGACGGGAAGGCGCAGGAGGTCGAGGTGAAAGCGGAGGTGCGCGACCTCACCGCGAGCGGCGAGGGACAGATGAAGCACTGAGCGGTGCTCAGCGCGCGGCACCCCGCTGCGCGACGTGCTCCTTCAGGCAGCGCGGACACAGGCACCCGGCGAGCGCGCTGTCCGGCGCGATCGGCGGGAGATCGGCGCACCAGCAGCGCTCGACGCCGGCCTTCATCCCGCACTCGAACGTGGCGCCGCAGCGCGCGCAAGCTTCTTCGGCGCGCGGGCGGGGGCCGGTCACGATTGGAAGCATCGGTTACGTGCGGGCGAAGCAGCGCGGGTTCAAGCGCATCGAGCCCCCATCCTACCGCTCGTGCGAACCCCTTGAAAGCACCGGTGCGCTCCCCATTTTCGGGCCGTGGGGCGAGCGGCCCCGATCGAACCAAGGAGTGCGACATGGCAAACGTGACCCGTTACGACCCCTTCGGGGAGCTTTTCGACGATCTGTTCAGGGGCTACTTCGTCCGGCCGGTGATGGGCGAAGGGCGTGAATCCGCGCCGCGCCTGAAGATCGATGTGACCGAGCAGAACGGCGCCTTCAAGGTGCTGGCCGAGGTTCCCGGCGTGAAGAAGGACGACATCCAGGTGACCATCGACGGCGACCAGGTGGCGATCAGCGCCGAGGTGAAGCAGGAGAAGGACGTCAAGGAAGGCGAGCGGCTGGTGCACAGCGAGCGCTTCTACGGCAAGGCCTCCCGCGCGTTCCGTCTCGGCTACGAGATCGACCAGGCGAAAGTGCAGGCGAAGTACAACGACGGCGTGCTGGAGCTCGTGCTGCCGAAGAAGCAGAGCGCCGCGAACAAGCAGATCACCATCCAGTAGGACGCGGCAGCGTCGACCGATCGAGGGCGGCCCCCGGGCCGCCCTTCTTCGTGGGCTGCGCCCCCCAAGGTAGAATCGCGCGTCGCATCGACAACCGCGCGCAAATGTCCGTTGCCCCCGCAACCGCCGCGCTGAAGGCGCAGATCCTTGCCGAGGCGCTGCCCTACATCCGTCGCTTCCACGGCAAGACGATCGTCGTGAAGTACGGCGGCAGCGCCATGACCGACGCCACGCTCCAGAAGAGCTTCGCGCACGACGTCGTGCTGCTCAAGCTCGTCGGCATGAATCCGGTCGTCGTGCACGGCGGCGGCCCGCAGATCGAGAGCGTGCTCGGCCGGCTCGGCAAGAAAGGCGAGTTCGTGCAGGGCATGCGGGTCACCGACGCCGAGACGATGGACGTGGTCGAGATGGTGCTCGGCGGAACGGTCAACAAGGAGATCGTCACGCTGATCAACCAGGTGGGGGGCAAGGCGGTCGGCCTGACCGGCAAGGACGGCGGCTTCATCCGCGCCAAGAAGTTGCTCGTCGGGAGCGACGCCAACCCCGATGAGAAGCTCGACATCGGCCAGGTCGGCGAGATCGACACCATCGATCCGGACGTGATCTCGTCGCTCGAGAATGGCGGCTTCATCCCGGTGGTGGCGCCGATCGGCGTCGGGAAGAACGGGGAGTCCTACAACATCAACGCCGATCTGGTCGCCGGGAAGCTCGCGGAAGTGCTCAGGGCGGAGAAGCTCGTGCTGCTCACCAACACGCCCGGCGTGCTGGACAAGAACGGCAAGCTCCTCACCGGACTCACGCCGAAGCGGATCGACGAGCTCGTTGCCGAGGGCACGCTGTCGGGCGGCATGCTGCCGAAGATCGCCTCGGCGCTCGACGCCGCGCGCGGCGGGGTGAGGAGCGTCCACATCATCGACGGCCGGGTCGAGCACGCGTTGCTGCTCGAGATCCTCACCGACGAAGGCGTCGGCACGCTGATCCGGAACCGGTGACGCCCGGTGCGCGGACCGGCCGCCGCTAGCGTCGCAGGGATGGCCGGATGCCGGGCCGGTATCCCCGGCGCCCCGAACGAATCGTGAGCGTCTGGCGCCGCGCGCGGCGGCCGAAACCGATGTGGACCCAGCCGCGGTCCGCGTCATCCCCGTACTCGTGGATCAGCTGGTCGAACGGGATCCGCGCGCGCACGAGCCGCGCACAGATCCGGTACGGCGTGCCGTAGGACTTGCAGACGAAGTCCGCCGCGAGGCCCGCCTGGTGCCGCGATCGCGGGCTGCCTCCGACCTCGCGGTTGAGCGCCGGGCTCCGATACCCGCTCGAGATCTCGAGCGGGCGCCCGAGGAGCCGTCGAACCCGATCGAGGCCCCGCGCCAGGCGGAGGAGATTGCGCAGGCTGCGCAGCGGCGGGCGGTTCGGGATCGCGAGACGCCGGGCGGTCTCGGAGCGGACGAGCGCCGCGAGCGTGAGGTAAGCGGACAATCGCACCTTGCTAGCTTAGCGGACGCGCGGGCGAAAGCGGATGAGCCGGATCACCTGGATCTTCGACCTGGACGATACGTTGCACGACACCAGGCCGCACATCATGCCGCACATCAACCGCAGCATGACCGCGTACGTGCAGGAGCACCTCGCGCTCGACGCGGCCGCGGCCGCCGCGCTGCGCGTGAAGTATTGGCGCCGCTACGGCGCAACCCTGCTCGGGCTCATGCGCCATCACGGCACCGACCCGCATCACTTCCTGTGGCATACGCACCAGTTCCCGGCGCTGCGCCGCATGGTCGTCGCCGAGCGCGGCGCGCTCCATGCGCTGCGCCGGCTGCGGGGCCGGAAGATCGTCTTCTCCAACGCCCCCGCGCACTATGCGCATGCGGTGCTGGAAGTCCTCGGCATGGCCACGCTCTTCGACGCGGTCTACACCATCGAGCACACGCGATTCCGGCCGAAGCCGGATCCGGCGGGATTCCGCTCGCTGCTCGCTGCGGAGCACGTGGTGCCGGGGCGGGCAGTCATGGTGGACGACGCCCTCGCCAACCTCCGCGCGGCGCGCCGGCTCGGCCTCGCCACCGTATGGGTCAGCCGGCTCCCGCGCGCCCCGCGCTACGTCGACGCCAGAATCGGCTCGGTCCGGGAGCTTCCGCGGCTTGCAGCGCGGTTGGGCATCCCGGAGTAGGCAAGCGCTCACCCGAGAGTAGAATCCTCGCTTCCGCCGCGCGGGAGACGCGGGTCACGGGGGGCGTCATGGCGACCAGAACGGGGGAGCGAAAGCTCCAGATCCTGCAGACGCTGGCGGAGATGCTGCAGGATCCCAAGGGGGAGCGGATCACGACCGCGGCGCTCGCGGCGAAGCTCGACGTCTCGGAGGCGGCGCTCTATCGCCACTTCGCCAGCAAGGCGCAGATGTTCGAGGGCCTGATCGAGTTCATCGAGTCGAGCCTGTTCGGGCTGATCAACAAGATCACCGCCGAGGAGACGAACGGCGTCAAGCAGCTGCACGGGATCCTCGCGATGCTGCTCGGCTTCGCGGAGAAGAACCCCGGGATGACCCGCGTCCTCATCGGCGACGCGCTGGTCAACGAGGACCCGCGCCTGCAGAACCGCATCAACCTGCTCCACGACAAGCTCGAGGCGGCGCTGAAGCAGTGTCTGCGCGTCGCGGCGACGCAGGCCGAGGCGGGGAACGCGGGCGCCGAGGACAGCGGTCCGCACGCCAACGCATTGCTCTGCTACGTGGTCGGCCGCTGGCACCAGTTCGCGAAGAGCGGCTTCAAGCGCCGGCCCGCCGAGGGGTTCGAGCGGCAGTGGCCGCTGCTGGCGTGACTAGCGGGCGGCCGTGCCGCGCAGCCGGCGCCCGTCACCCATCATCCGCACACCTTGCACTCCGGATCCTTCTTCAGGCGGATCGAGCGCCACTCCATCCGGAGCGCGTCGAGGAGCAGGAGCCGCCCACAGAGCGGCTCACCCGCGCCGGCGAGGAGCTTCAGCGCCTCGGCCGCCTGCGTCGCGCCGATGATGCCGGTCAAGGGGGCGAAGACGCCCATCACCGCGCAGCGCTCCTCCTCGATCGTTGCGTCCTCGGGAAACAGGCAGCCATAGCACGGGCTGTCGTCGCGGCGCAGGTCGAAGACGCTGATCTGGCCGTCGAAGCGCACGCCCGCGCCCGAGACGAGCGCCCGCCGGTGCTTCACGCAGGCCCGATTCGCGGCGTGCCGGGTGACGAAGTTGTCCGAGCAGTCGAGGACGACGTCGGCGCGCGCGACGAGCTCGCCGAGGCGTCCCGGGTCGAGCCGCTCCTCGAGCGCGACGACGCGCACCTCCGGGTTGAGTCTTGCGAGCGTGTCGCGGCCCGACGCCGCCTTCGGCCGCCCGACCGCCGCGGTGGTGTGCAGGATCTGGCGCTGGAGGTTCGTGAGATCGACGGCATCGCCGTCGGCGAGGGTGATCGTCCCGACCCCCGCGGAGGCGAGATAGAGCGCCGCCGGCGAGCCCAGGCCGCCGGCGCCGATCACGAGCGCGTGCGCGGCGAGGAGCTTCTCCTGGCCTTCGACGCCGATCTCCGGCAGCAGGATGTGGCGCGAATACCGCAGCAGCTGTTCGTCGTTCACATCGACCCCGGAAAGCACGAGGGCCGGCGGCGCCGGCCCTCGTGCGGGGAAGCGCCGCCGGCCGTCAGTTCTTCTTCTCGGCGGCGGCCGGCACGTCCGGCTTGTCGGCCTTCGCGAGCACCGGCAGGCCCTTCAGGTGGTTCATGGCCTGCTGGAGCTGGAAGTCGTCCGGGCCGCCGAGCTCGATCGGCTTGTCGTTGCGCGGATCGCTCGGGCTCGGCTGCGGCTTCGCCGCGTCCCGCTTCTCCTGCGCCTTCTGCGCGTCGCTCTTGTCCCGGTCGTTCTGGAGGTGCTTGAGGAGGTCCGCCTCGCGCAGACGGGCCGCCGTCGCGCCCGGCTCCTCGACGATCAGGTCGGGCGTGATGCCTTTCGCCTGGATCGAGCGGCCGTGCGGCGTGTAGTAGCGCGCGGTGGTCAGCTTGATCGCGGTGTTGTTGCCGAGCGGCATGATCGTCTGCACCGAGCCCTTGCCGAAGGTCTGGGTGCCGATCACCGTGGCGCGCTTGTAGTCCTGCAGCGCGCCGGCGACGATCTCGGAGGCCGATGCCGACCCGCCGTTGACGAGCACGACCATGGGCACGGTCTTCACCAGCGCCGGCAGGCTCCGCAGGTAGTCCTCGCGCGTGCCGCGCAGGTAGTCCTCGGGGCTCGCCGCGTACTTGCGCTTCGCGTCCTCGGTCCGGCCGTCGGTCGTCACCACCGTGACCTTCGGCGGCAGGAACGCGGCCGAGATCCCGACCGCGCCGTTCAGCAGCCCGCCCGGATCGTTGCGCAGATCGAGCACGAACCCCTTCAGCGGGCCGTCCTTGTACAGCGCGATGACGTGCTTGACGAGGTTCTCGCCGGTGTGCTCCTGGAACTGCGACACGCGGACGTACCCGTACCCGGGCTCGATCATCTTCGACTTCACGCTCTGCACGCGGATGATGTCGCGCACCACCGTGACCTCGAACGGCCGCGCCTCGCCCTTGCGGACGATGGTGAGGCGGATGGACGTCTTCGGCTTGCCGCGCATCCGCTTGACCGCGTCGTTGAGGTTCATGCCCTTGACCGGCGTGTCGTCGAGCTTGATGATCAGGTCGCCCGGCTTCAGGCCCGCGCGGAACGCCGGGGTGTCCTCGATCGGCGAGACGACCCTGACGAAGCCGTCCTCCATGCCGACCTCGATCCCGAGGCCGCCGAACTCGCCCTGCGTCCCGACCTGCAGTTCCTTGAACGCGTCCTGGTCGAGGTAGGCCGAATGCGGGTCGAGGCCGGTGAGCATGCCGTTGATGGCCTCGGTGATCAGCCGCTTGTCCTCGACCGGCTCGACGTAGCCCTTCTTGATCGCGTCGAAGACGTCGGCGAACGCGCGCAGCTCGTCCACCGGCAGCGGATACTTCGCCGCCTCGCGTTGCGCGACCGCGGAGAAGTTGAGCGACAGCAGTACGCCTGCCAGCACTCCGACCAGCACCAGGCTGATCTGCTTGAATTTGCTGCCCATGGGAAGAAGCTCCAAACCGGCTATTTCGATCTCAGCCACGGCACCGGGTCGAAGGCCCGGCCCTGATGGCGCAGCTCGAAGTATAAACCCGAAGATTCGTTCCCGCCGCTCGCACCCACGGTGGCAACGACGTCGCCGGCGTGAACTGCGTCACCGACCCGCCTCAGTACCGACTCGTTGTTGGCATAGATGCTGAGGTAGTCCTCGCCGTGGTCGAGGATCAGCAGGTTGCCGTACCCCCGCAGCCAGTCGGCGAACACCACCCGGCCCGCGGCGACGGCGTGCACTTCGTCACCCTCGGGCGCCCGGAAGAACACCCCTTTGGGGGAGGGGCTCGCGGCCGGCCGCGGCGTGCCGTACCGCACCGCAAGCTCCCCGCGGACCGGCGTGGGCAGGCGTCCCTTGAGC
>JBOIFD010000216.1:0-3392 GCA_050741515.1 Burkholderiales bacterium | reverse complement strand
CGCTCGACCCCACCCGCGGCCTGCGCGAGCGGGCCGAGAGCCTCGCGCTCTGCGGCAGCATCGACAACCGCACCGCGCTCGCCGAGGAGTGCCTCGCCGTCGGCATGGCCGGGGAAGCGGTCCTGCTGTATCGCAGCTGCCTCATCGGCGCCTACGAGAACGACCCTCACCTGCGGTTCGCGCTCGCCCGCGCGCTCGTCGAGCAGGCGGCCTGGGACGATGCGACGGACGCGGTCGCGCGGCTGCGCCGGGACCACCCGTGCCACCGGCCGAACGAGACCCGCCTGCTGCGCGCGCGAGTGCTCGAGGCGACCGGCGAGACCGGCACCGCGCTCGGCGAGTATCACGAGCTCGTGCCGTCCTTCGTCGGGCTGGAAGCGCGCCTCCGGTACGGGCTGCTGCTCGAGCGGCTCGGGCGCGCCGACGCGGCCCGCGCGGTGTTCGAGGAGGCCGTCGCGCTGGCGAAGCGGAATCCCGCGCCGATGGAGACCGAGGCCCGCTGGGCGAAGCTCGCCCGGGAGCGCCTCGCGGCGACCGCGTAGTCTCGCGGCGCGGCGCGCAAGGCGCCGCGGGCCGGTCGGCTACAATCCGGCGTTCCGAAGGGGAGCGCATGGATCTGCCCGTCAACCGCTTCAAGCACGCCCTCGCGTCCGGCAAGCCGCAGATCGGCCTTTGGCTCTCGCTCTCCGACCACTACAGCGCCGAGGTCTGCGCCGGCGCCGGCTTCGACTGGCTGCTGGTCGACACCGAGCACTCGCCGAACGAGCTCCACATGGTCTTGTCGCAGCTGCAGGCGATCGCGCCCTACCCGACGACGGCGGTGGTGCGGGTCGCGTGGAACGACATGGTGATCATGAAGCGGGTGCTCGACGCGGGCGCACAGACGCTGCTCGTGCCGTACGTGAACACCGCGGCGGAGGCGGCGAGCGCGGTCGCGTACACGCGCTACCCGCCGCAGGGGGTGCGGGGGGTCGCCGGCACGACCCGGGCGACGCGCTTCGGGCGCGTCAAGGACTACGCGCGGCGCGCGCACGAGGAGCTCTGCCTGTTGCTGCAGGTCGAGACGCAGCCGGCGCTCGACAACCTCGAGGCGATCGCGCGCGTGGCGGGGGTCGACGGCGTCTTCATCGGGCCGGCCGACCTGCACGCCTCGCTCGGGTACCCGGGCGAGACCGCGAATCCGGCGGTGCTGCCGAAGATCGAGGACGCGATCCGCCGCATTCGCGCCTGCGGCAGCGCGCCGGGGATCCTGACGGCCGACGAGAAGCTCGCGCGGCGCTACCTCGAGCTCGGGGCGCTGTTCGTGGCGGTCGGCGCCGACGTGGGCCTCCTCGCGCGGGAGTCCGAAAAGCTGGCCGCGAAGTTCAAAGCATGAAAGTCGACATCCTCTCCGTCGCCAACATCGGCGGCTTTCCGTTCGAGCGCCTCGAGCGGGAGTTCACGCTCTACAAGCTCTGGCAGGCGCCGGACAAGCCGAAGCTCCTCGCGGAGGTGGCGCCGCGCATCCGGGGAATCCAGGCCACCGGCAGCGCCACCGTGGACGCGGCGCTGATCGACCGGCTCCCGAAGCTCGAGATCATCGCCTGCTGCGGCGTGGGCTACGACGGCATCGACGTCGCCGCCGCGAGACGCCGCAACGTCGTCGTCACGAACACGCCCGACGTCCTCAACGATTGCGTCGCGGATCTCGGGGTCGGGCTGCTGATCGCCGCGGCCCGCGGCATCGCCACCGGCGACCGGTTCGTGCGGGCCGGCAAGTGGCTCGCCGGCAATCTGCCCCTGCAGACGAAGGTCAGCGGCAAGCGCCTCGGGATCGTCGGCATGGGCCGCATCGCCCGCGTGATCGCGAAGCGGGTCGCCGGCTTCGACATGCCGATCGCCTACCACTCGCGGCGCAGGGTGGCCGACGTGCCGTTCACCTACTACGAACAGCTCGTCGACCTCGCCCGGAACAGCGACTTCCTGTTGCTGATCCTGCCGGGGGGCAAGGAGACCTTCCACGTCGTGAACGAGGAGGTGCTGCGGGCGCTCGGGCCGAACGGCATCCTCGTCAACATCGCCCGCGGCTCGGTCGTGGACGAGCAGGCGCTCGTCCGGTGCCTGCAGGCGGGCGCGCTCGGCGGGGCCGCGCTCGACGTCTTCGAGGACGAGCCGAAGGTCCCCGAGGCGCTGTGGCGGATGGACAACGTCGTGCTCGTCCCGCACGTCGGCAGCGCCACCCGCGAGACGCGCGCGGCGATGGGCAATCTCACCATCGACAACCTGGTCGCGCACTTCTCCGGGCAGCCGGTGCCGACGCCGGTGCCCTAGGGAGGCTTGCCGCGGCGCAGCAACGCGCGCGGACGCCGGGGCCGGGCGCGCCTGTGCCATACTTTGCCGAATGCCGGTCCGGGAACACGGACCGCGCACCATCGACCTAGGAGGAGTCCCAATGACACGCAAACTCGCGCTCTTGACCGCGCTCGGCCTCGCGCTCGCCGCCGGCGGTGCGCACGCCCAGACCATGAGGTTCATGACCGGTCCGCAAGGCGGGTCGTGGTATCCGCTCGGCGGGGCAATCCAGTCCATCGTCGAGAAGGCCGTTCCCGGCTCCTCGGTCCAGGTCTCGCCGGGGGCCGGCATCTCCAACGTCCGCGGGATCCAGGACGGCAAGGCCGAGCTCGGCTTCGGAAACGGCGTCTCGACCGTGGACGGCGTCGCCGGCCGCGAGCCGTTCAAGGGCAAGCAGGACAACGTCTGCCAGGTCGCGACGCTCTACTTCCAGTACTTCCACATGGTCGTGCTGACGAGCGCGGGCGTCGCCAGCGTGGGCGACCTCAAGGGCAAGGCACTCACGACCCAGCAGAAGGGCAACACCGGCGAGCAGATGGTGCGCGACGTGTTGAAGGTCTACGGCCTCGACTACAGCAAGCTCGCGAAGGTGAACCACGGCTCGTACAACGACTCCGTCGACCAGCTCAAGGACGGCCACGCGCAGGTGTTCGGCCTGATCACCACGGTGCCGGCCTCCTCGGTCATGGACCTCGCGGCGGCGCGGGACATCCGCGTGCTGGAAGTGTCCGACGACAAGCTGAAGGCGCTGCAGGAGATCAACCGGGGCTACGACAAGCGCATCATCAAGGCGGGCAGCTATCCCAAGCAGGCCAAGGACATCCAGACCATCGGCACCTGGACCCACCTGATCGCGAGCTGCAAGCTCCCCGAGGACCAGGTGTATCGGATGACCAAGGCGCTCACCGAGAACATCCCGACGCTCGGCGCGGTGGTCGCGGCGGTGAAGGAGATCAGCGTCAAGGACATGGCGATCGACATCGGCGTGCCCTACCACGCCGGCGCCCTGAAGTACTACAAGGAAGCGAAAGTGAAGTGACGCTCGGCTGAGCCGCCGACCG
>JBOIFD010000215.1:0-3953 GCA_050741515.1 Burkholderiales bacterium | reverse complement strand
CGGTGACCAGGTTGAAGACGCCCTGCGGCAGGCCGACCGAGTCGATGATCTCGGCGAGGATGAACGCGTTGACGGGCGCGACCTCGGAGGGCTTCAGCACCACGGTGCAGCCGGCCGCGAGCGCGGGCGCGACCTTCGCCGCGATCTGGTGCAGCGGGTAGTTCCAGGGCGTGATGCAGGCCACCACGCCGACCGGCTCGCGCAGCACGACTGAGTTGCCGACCTTCTCCTCCCACTTGAAATCGCCGACGAGCTTCGCGTACATGCCGAACGTGAAGGTCGGGGACCCGGCCTGGATCCTGGTGGCTAGCTTGACCGGCATGCCCACTTCCTGGGCGATCGTGCGGCCGATCTCCTCGGCGCGCGCCTTCAGGCCCTCCTGGATCTTCGCGAGGAACGCGGCGCGCTCGCCGGACGCGGTCGCGGCCCAGCCCTCGAACGCGGCGCGCGCGGCGGCCACCGCCGTGTTCGCGTCGTCCGCATCGCCCTCGGGAATGCGCGCGATCACTTCTTCAGTGGCGGCGGCGTGGACGTCGATCGTGCCCTTGCCGTGCGGCGCGACCCACGCGCCGTCGATGTAAAGCCGGTCGCGGACTTGCATGGTCTGAGCCTCGCTCGGGAATCGGGAAGGAGAGGGGACGCCGCGTATTATAGGTCCGGCCGTGAACCGCTCCGTGCTCCGGTGGTTGCCGTCGGCGCTCCTGTTCGGGGCGTACGCCCCCGCGTTCGCGATCGACCCGCTCCCGGCCTACGGCGCGAATGCGGGAGAGGTGACCGTCTCCGGGGTCTCATCCGGCGGCTTCATGGCCGTGCAGTTCCACGTCGCCCACTCGGGCCGCGTGAAGGGGGCGGGGGTCGTCGCCGGCGGGCCCTACTACTGCGCGCAGGGGAACCTGTGGTTGGCCTACTACAACTGCCTGACGCCGTCGCCGTCGCGGCCGCTGCCGGGCGTCGCGCTCCTCAAGGCGGAAGCCGACGCCCTCGCCCGTTCGGGCCTCATCGATCGGACTGACGGCCTCGCGGCCGCCCGGGTGTGGCTCTTCTCCGGGACGCGCGACCGCACCGTCGACCCGGCCGTGGTGGCGGCGGCGCGGCGGTTCTATGCGCTCCATGCGCCGGCGGCGGGGAATCTGGTCCTCGTCGCCGACCGGCCTGCCGGCCACGCGATGATCACCGAGCACGCCGGCAACGCGTGCGACGCGACCGCGCCGCCCTACATCAACGATTGCGACTACGACGCTGCGGGCGAGCTGCTCGAGCACCTGCTCGGGGCACTGGAGCCGCCGGCCGCGAAGGAGACCGGGCGGATCATCCGCTTCGACCAGCGGCCGTTCGCCGGCGGCGACGCGTACGCGATCAGCCTGGCCGATTCGGGCTATGCGTTCGTCCCATGGGCCTGCGACACCGAGCGCTGCCGCGTGCACGTCGCGTTTCACGGCTGCCGGCAGAGCGTCCAGGCGGTCGGCGAGCGGTTCGTCCGCGAGGCCGGCTACAACCGCTGGGCCGACGCGAACCGCCTGATCGTGCTCTATCCGCAGACGATCGCCCGCAACGGCCCCGGATTCCGGGGATTGCGCTGGAGCTTCGTCTTCAACCCGCGCGGATGCTGGGACTGGTGGGGCTACACGGACGCGCGGTACCACACCCGCGCCGGCCCGCAGATCCGGGCCGTGAAGGCCATGGTCGATCGCCTCGCCGCGCCGCGCGGGCGGTGACGAGAAGGACGAGGGGCCGTCACGGCCCCTGGCGGCCTAGCCGCGTTTGTACACGATCTTCTTCGTGCCGCCGTCGCAGCTCCCGACGACCTGTCCGTCGCCTTCCTTGACCTGGTCGTTGGCCACGATGTCGAGCGTGAACGCCGGCACCCCGTTCGCCTTGATCTTGGCTTCGATCTCGGCCTTGAGCTCTTCACAGGCCTTGCGCTGCGCGAGCGCGGGCGACGCGATCAGCAGCAGTGACACCACCGCAATCAGACTCTTCATTTGAACCTCCCGTCCGTTGAACAGCACCTGCACCACCTTTCGAGCAAGCGTTTGCAATCCATCATCGACCCGGGTTCGCTTGCGCCGCACCGGTCCTCGCCGCGCCGTCTTCGGGCGTTACCCGTTCGTACCCGAGGATCGCGCTCTTCAGCGAGTCGGGCCACGGCGCGGACTTGCGCGTCTTCAGATCGGCGTTGACGTAGACGAGCTCGCCGCTCGTGAGCTGCTCCGCGCCGCGCCAGATCCCGAGGAGAAACGTCATCGACGAGCGCCCGATGCGGCTCACGCGGCAGCCGACATCGAGCTCGTCCTCGTAGGTGGCCGAGCCGTGGAACTCGGCCGTGGCCTTGATCGCGAAGATGTCCATGCCCAGCTTGACCAGATCGGCAGGGTAGCGGAACCCGATTTCCCGCCAATACTCGGCGATGGCGACGTCGAAGTACAGGAAGTAATTACCATTGAAAACAACGTCCTGGCGATCGACCTCCGCCCAGCGGACCCGCAGGCGGTGGGAACAGGTGAAATCTTCGCGCCGCATCGACCGGTCGCTACTCGTGGTCGATCTTCAGCGCCTCGAGGACGCGCGAGACGAGGTTGTATCCGGCGATGGTCGCGGTGAGCTCGAGCACCTCGCGGTCGCCGAGGTGTTTCCGGACTGCAGCGAACACCGGGTCGGGGACCCGCACCGTGCGCGTCATCGCCTCGGCGTAGGCGAGCGCCGCCTCGTCGACCTCGGTGAGGCCTTCCGGCGCGCGGCCCGCCGCGAGCGCATCGAGCTGCGCCTGGTTGAGGCCCTCATGCAACGCGAACGGCGCGTGCGCCTTGAACTCGTACTCCGCGCCGTTGAGCGCCGCGATGCGCAGGATGACGAGCTCCCGCAGGCGGCCCGAAACCGTGCCCTGCTGCCGGATCGCCGTGAACAGCGCGAGCCACCCGGAGGCGACCGGCGGGCTGTGCAGCAGCATCCGGTAGAGGTTGAGCAGCCGGCCGCCGCGCTCGGCCTTGATCCGCGCGACCATGGGGGCGAGCTCCGGGCGGTCGACGTCGGGATACGGAATGCGGGCCATTGGATCGGCGATCGTGGGACGACGGCCCGCGAGTATAGCGGCGCCGGGCTCGGCTTCAACGATCGAAGCCAGGGCGGACCGATCGCGCGCGCGTAGAATCCGGGGCATCCACGGCACCCGGCGACCAGCGATGTCCGCACTCCCGTTCTGCGACCTCGACTCGCTCGCGGCCGCGATCCCCGACGGCGCGGTGCTCGCGGTCCCGGCCGATACCTACGGCGTCGCGATGGCGGCGACGCGAACGCTCGTGAGGCGCGGTCCGAAGCGCCTGCAGCTCGTCTGCGTGCCGACGAGCGGGATCCAGGCCGACGTGCTGATCGGCGCCGGCGGCGTGGCGCAGATCGACACCTCGGCGGTCTCGCTCGGCGAGCACGGTACTGCCCCGCGGTTCGCCGCGGCGGTCCGCGCGGGCAGCTTGCGCGTCCAGGACGCCACCTGCCCGGCGATCCACGCCGGGTTGCAGGCGAGCCAGAAGGGGCTGCCGTTCATGCCGGTGCGGGGGATCCTGGGCTCCGACCTGCTCGCGCAGCGCACCGACTGGCGGGTGATCGAGAACCCGTTCGCGCCCGGCGACCGCATCGTCGCGGTGCGGGCGATCAAGCCGGATGTCGCGCTCTTCCACGCGCCGTGCGCCGACCGCCGCGGCAACGTGCTCGTCGCGCGGAGCCGCGATCTGCTCACGCTGGCGCAGGCGTCGCGCGCGACCTTCGTCACCGTCGAAGAGCTGGTCGACGGCGATCTCCTCGCCGACCGCGAGCGCTCGCCGGGCGTGATCCCCGCCGTGTACGTCACCCGGATCGCCGTTGCGCCGCGCGGCGCCTGGCCGCTCGGGCTGGCGGGGCGGTACGACGCCGATGCGGCGGCGCTCGAGCGCTACGCGCGGGCGGCGAAGACGGGCGACGGC
>JBOIFD010000214.1:0-2002 GCA_050741515.1 Burkholderiales bacterium | reverse complement strand
CCCGGGATGCGGCCCGCCAAGGCCTCGGCGGTCGCGGGCGGATAGACCGCGTCCTCGTCGCTCGTCACCACCAGCGTCGGCACGGCGATGCGCTCGACCGGCGCGCCGCGATCCTCGCGCACCGACGCTTCGAGCGTCCTGAGGTAGGTGTGCTTCCGCAGCCCGGCGAGGCCCGCGACGAGCCGTTCGTAGGCGCCCGGCACCGCCGACTTGCCGACGATCCCGCGCGCGAGCCCGGGGGCGAGGTCGCGCAGCTCCATCCCGGCGGCGAGCGGGTCTTGCCGCGCGCGCAGGAACGCGTCGACCGCTTCGGGCGCGAGGTCGTCGAAGCCGGCGTGGGTGTTGCACAGCGTCAGCGTCGCGACCCGCTCCGGATGCCGGAGGCAGAGGTCGCGCGCGATCCGTCCGCCGAGCGAGAGCCCGACGAGGTGCGCCCGTTCGGCGCCGAGGAAGTCGAGCACCCGCAGGCAATCGGCGCCGAGGTCGGCGAACGCGAGCGGGCCGTCGTAGTCGTCCGAGTCGCCGTAGCCGCGCGCGTCCCACGCGCCGGCCGTGAACTCGCGCGCGAAGACCGGCAGCTGATCGTCCCAGTGCGTGCGATTGCCG
The DNA here is from genome assembly GCA_050741515.1 of Burkholderiales bacterium. GTDB lineage: Bacteria > Pseudomonadota > Gammaproteobacteria > Burkholderiales > SG8-39 > DATEDA01. The sequence goes on along the minus strand of JBOIFD010000214.1, from coordinate 1,396 downwards.
CCGATCCCGTGCAGGAACACCACCAGCGGCCCGCTGCCGGCGATGCTCAACCCGATGCGCGGCGCGGGGCCGACGAGGACCCGCGCGATCCCCGTCACTCCGACTTTGCGCCGGAGATCTTCACCGCGCGGCCGCGCGCGTCGCGGTCGCGCACGAGGTACGCCGCGAACTCCTCCGGCGAGCTGCCGACCAGGTCGTAGCCCTTCTGCACGACCTCCTTCTCGCGGAAGGCCGGGTCGTTCAGGATCGCGGCGACGTCGCGGTGGATGCGGTTGACCGCCTCGCGCGGCGTGCCCGCCGGCACGAACAGGCCGAACCAGGCGTGCGTCTCCACCTCGGGGTAGCCGAGCTCGGTGAAGGTCGGCACGTCGGGCACGAGCGGCGAGCGCTTCGGCCCGCCGATGGCGAGCGCCTTCAGCCGGCCGGCCTGGAGCTGCGGCCGGCCGGTCGCGATGCCGGAGAAGGTCATCTGGACCTCCCCGGCCATGACCGCCGGGACCGCGAGCGAGATGCCCTTGTAGGGGATGTGCACGATGTCGATGCCGGCCTTCGCCTTCAGCATCTCGGCGGAGAGATGCGGCTGGCTGCCGCTGCCGTAGGACGCGTAGTTGAGCGTGCCCGGCTTCGCCCTCGCGAGGGCGACGAGCTCGGCGAGCGAGCCGGCGGGGAGCGACGGATGCACGACCAGCATCTGCTGCAGCAGGATGAGCTGCGTCACCGCCACGAAGTCGCGGTCCGAGTACGGCAGCCGCGCGAAGAGATGCGGGTTGATCGAGAACGTCGCATCGGTCGTGAGCAGGATCGTGTGGCCGTCGGCGGGCGTCTTGGCGACGAGCTCGGTCGCCGGGATCGTGCTGCCGCCGGGCCGGTTCTCGACCACGACCGGCTGACCCCATTGGCGCGCGAGCCGGTCGGCGAGCAGGCGCGCCATCACGTCGATCCCGCCGCCGGGCGGGTACGCGACGACGATGCGCACCGCGCGCGACGGGTAGCTTTGCGCGCCCGCGAAACTGGCGGCGCCCAGGGCGACGATTGCGGCGAGGAGCGGGACGACGAGCCGTTTCATGGTGATGGCCTGGGAGACCGGGAGCGGCGAAGTATAGGGGATGCCCATCCGTCACAGGGGGGCGAGCACTTTGAGGAGCCGCTCGAGCTCCGCGCGGTTGCCGCAGGTGTCCTCCCGCCAGATGTCCTGCATGAACGCGATCGACGACTTCGCCAGCACCCACCCGAGCGCGGGCTCGTCCGAGTCTTTGACGTCGCATAGCCTGAAGTGCGCCCGACGGCCGGGCGGCACCGCGCGCAGGAACTCCTTGTGCGCGAGGATGCCGCGCGCGTCGCGCGTTTTCAGCAGCGTCCGCGGCGGGCTCAGCGTTTCGTTGCCGAACCGATGGCC
>JBOIFD010000213.1:0-7243 GCA_050741515.1 Burkholderiales bacterium | reverse complement strand
CATCGGCACGGGGTCGAAGAGCGCGACCGCCGCGTCGCGCGCGGGGGCAGCCGCGATCGCGCGCGCGAGGAAGCCGACCGCGTCCGGCATGCCGTCGCCTTCGGCGCGCAGCACCGCTTCGTGCACGAACGGCGGAAATCCGGCGTCCCGGCGCTCGGCGAGCTGCGCCTCCGCGAACGGCGCGAACTCGTGGCGCACGAGCGCCTGATAGAGCGGATGCTGCGGAAACCGGGTCTGGATCAGCACCTCGCCCGGCGCCTGCGCCCGCCCGGCGCGGCCCGCGACCTGGGAGAGCTGGGCGAAGAGCCGCTCCGGCGCCCGGTAGTCGGCGGCGACGAGCGCGGCGTCGGCGTTGACCACCCCCACCAGGGTCACGGCCGGGAAGTCGTGACCCTTCGCGAGGATCTGCGTGCCGAGGAGGATCTGGGCGTCGCCGGCCGCGATCGCGTCCCGCATGGCCGCCCAGCGCCCCTTCGCGCGCGTCGAGTCGCTGTCGATCCGCAGCAGGCGGGCGCGCGGAAATCGCGCCGCGAGCGTCTCCTCGAGGCGCTGCGTGCCGCGCCCGAACGCCGCGAGATCGACGTTGCCGCAGGTCGGGCAATGGCGCGGGATCGGCTCCTCGCGCCCGCAGTGGTGGCATCGCAGCCGACGGTCCGCGGTATGCAGGACGAGGTGTGCCGCGCAGCGCGGGCACCCCCCGGTCCAGCCGCAGGCCCCGCACACGAGCACCGGCGCATAGCCGCGCCGGTTCAGGAACACGAGCGACTGCTGCCCGCGGTCGAGCCGCGACTGGATCGCGTCGACGAGGGCCGCCGACAGCCCCTCGACCGCGCGGTCGATGCCGGTGTCGACGAGCCGCACCTCGGGCAGGCGGCTGCCGGGACGCGCGCGCTCGGACATCTCCAGCAGCCGGTAGCGTCCGGACCGGGCGTGGGCCCAGCTCTCGAGGGAGGGCGTCGCCGAGCCCAGCACCACCGGGACGTTCGCGACGTGCGCCCGGTACACCGCGAGGTCCCGCGCCGAGTACCGCACGCCGTCCTGCTGCTTGAACGACGCGTCGTGCTCCTCGTCCACGACCACCAGCCCGAGGTTCGGCAGCGGGGCGAACACCGCGAGGCGGGTGCCGAGCACGACGTCGGCCGCGCCCGCCTGCGCCGCGAGCCAGCGCTCGGCGCGCTCGTTGGCCGCGAGCGCGCTCGTCAGCGTGACGACCCGCGCGCCGGGGAAGCGCCGCTCGAGCGCCTCGGCGAGCTGTGGCGTGAGGTTGATCTCCGGCACGAGCATGAGCGCCTGGCGCCCGCGGCCGAGGGCCTGCGCGACGCAGTACAGGTACACCTCGGTCTTGCCGCTGCCGGTGACGCCGGCGAGCAGGAACGGCTCGTAGCGGTCGAGCGCGCGCGTGATCGCAGCCACCGCCCAGGCCTGTTCGGGTGTGAGCGCATACTCTTCGACGAACTGGGCGGCGGTGCGAGGCAGCGCGACGGCGGTCACCAGCCCGTCCCGCACGAGCGCGCGCAACGCCGGCCCGGTGGGGAGCGCGACCACCGCGGCGGGCCCCCCCGCGAGCCGCTCGAGGAGCGCGCGCCGCGCGTGTGCGCGTGGTCGAAGCGTCTCGAGCGCGGCGCGGCCGGCCTCGGTGATGGCGTACGCCGCCGGGGGCAGGTGAAGCGGGCGCGGTCCCCGCAGCCGCGGCGGCAGCGCGGCGTGGATCACTTCACCCAGGGGCCGCTGGTAGTACTCGGCGGCAAAGCGCGCCAGGGCGAGCCACTCCCGGGTGAGCGGCGGCATGTCGTCGAGGATCGGACCGGCCGCGCGCAGCTTCCCGGCCGGCACCTCGGTCGCGGCGGCGAGCTCGACGATCACGCCGGTGAGCGAGCGGTTGCCGAACGGCACGACGACCCGGCGGCCGATGTCCTGCTCCGCCGCCTCCTCGGCGGCGGCGTAGTCGAAGAGCCTCGGCAGCGGCACGTCGAGTGCGACGCGGAGGATCTTCATCGCGGAAGCGGCGAGTGCGGTGCAGCGAGACCTAAGTCACGGGCGACGCGGGCGCGCCTAACCGTCTGCTTGCCAATGGCATTTCCGGCCCGCTCCCCGCCGCTGTGGATAAACTTGTGAGTAAGGGTGTTAAATTTCTGTAACCATCTTTCCCGAAAGGGAAAATTCCCGTCCCGGCCGCGGGTTGAGTGCTGATTTTCCCAATCTGCTCAATGTGTTGCGCGAGCTCTCCGAGGGGACCGGCCGGACGCCCAGCAGGCATGCGGCGGTCACGGTCTTGTGCATAAGTCAAGCCTCGCGCGCGCCTGCTCGTCCCGGCGTGAAGTAGTTCACGCGCGCGGCGGGACGGCGGCCCGCACCCGGGTCCGACTTGCCTGGTGAACCGCCTCGACGAGCGCCGCCACGTGCTCCGGCGGCGTCGCCGGCACGATCCCGTGACCGAGGTTGAAGACGTGGCCGGGGCCGGCGCCGAAGTCGGCCAGCGTCCGTTCCGCCTCGCGGCGCACCGCCGCGGCATCGGCGAGCAGCGCGAGCGGGTCCAGATTTCCCTGCAGCGCGACGCGATCGCCGACGCGACGGCGCGCGTCGGCCAGGCTCACGGTCCAGTCGATCCCGACGGCGTCGCATCCGCAGGCGGCAATGCTCTCGAGCCACGGCCCGCCGCCCTTGGTGAACACGATGCTCGGGACGCGCTCGCCCGCAGCCTCCCGCACGAGCGACCCGATCACCCGGCCGATGTACGCGAGCGAGAACTCGAGGTAAGCGGCGTGCGCGAGCGTCCCGCCCCAGGTGTCGAACAGCATCACCGCCTGGGCGCCGGCCTCGATCTGCGCGTTCAGGCAGTCGGCGACCGCGCGGGCGTTGACCTCGAGGAGGCGATGCAGCAGGTCCGGCCGGCGGTAGAGCATGCTCTTCACGGCGCGGAAGTCGGCCGATGAGCCGCCCTCGACCATGTAGCACGCCAGCGTGAACGGGCTGCCGGCAAAGCCGATCAGCGGCACGCGCCCGTGCAGCGCGCGCCGGATCTCGCGCACCGCGTCGAGCACGTAGCGAAGGTCGGACTCGGGCCGCGGCGGCACGAGCCGGCCGACCGCCGCTTCGTCGCGCACCGGCCGCGCGAAGCGCGGCCCCTCGCCCTCGGTGAACGAGAGGCCGAGCCCCATCGCGTCGGGGATCGTGAGGATGTCGGAGAACAGGATCGCCGCGTCGAGCGGGAAGCGTTCGAGCGGCTGCAGCGTGACCTCGGTCGCAGCCGCGGGAGTCTTGCACAGGCCGAGGAAATCGCCCGCCCGGGCGCGCGCGGCGTTGTACTCGGGCAGATACCGGCCGGCCTGGCGCATGAGCCAGATCGGCGTGTGGGGCGTCGGCTGCCGGAAGAGCGCCCGGATCAGCGTGTCGTTCTCGAGCTTCGCCATCGTGCTGGAGGGGCCAGTGTCTCACGTGGAGTGTCGCAGCCGGTGAGCCTCCTCTGACGTGGCCAGCGGCCGAGCGGCGGCTACGCTCGCCGCTTCATCAGCTTCGCGACGATGAACTGCCACTCCGCGGGCGTCACCGGGGTGATCGAGAGCCGGTTCCCCGGGCGCAGGGTGCGCATGTTCGCGAGCGCCCGGTGCGCGCGGAGCTCCGTCAGCGGGACGAAGGGGGTCTTCGCGAGGAACTTCACGTCCACGTTCATCCAGCGCGGCGCGGCGCGCGTCGACCTGGGATCGCGATACGGGCTCCGCGCATCGAACTGGGACGCGTCGGGATACGCGTGGCTCGCGATCGTCGCGAGGCCGGCGATTCCCGGCTCCGGGCAGCTCGAGTGGTAGAAGAAGACGCGGTCGCCGACGCGCATCTCGTCGCGCATGAAATTGCGGGCGCGGTAGTTGCGCACCCCCGACCAGGGGCTCGTCCGCTTCGGCGCCGCGGCGAGGTCGTCGATCGAGAACTCGTCCGGCTCGGATTTCATCAGCCAGTAGCGCATGCGCGGGCCAAGGGTAGCACCAGCGAAAACGCAGGCTCGTCGCCTGCGCTTTCGCATTGTGTGGCGTCCCCCGCAAATGCCGTTCGGGCCGTCGATCTTGAACCTGTCGGTTCAAGGCGGTCGCGTTCCGGTCACATCAGGTACGTCCGACGATGGGACGCGCACAACAGTGACGCTCGAGTCCGCAACCAGTAGACAACTTGGTTCAAGAATGCAGCAAGCCCTGACGCACACCACAGGGGACATTGAACTTGCGGCGTTCCCGGAGATCCGGGAGGGCGGGCCGGCGTGCAACTCGCGACCCGGGAGAAACCAGCGGTGCTACAGAAGCTTTTCCTGGGGTGCGAGCGCCTGCTCGAGCGTCGCCTGCATCACCGCCATTCTACGCTTGGCCTCCGCCATGTCAAAGCCGTCCGGGCTCGCGGCCGATGCCCGCGGCGCGCGCGCTTCGAGCAGCTCGTGCGCGATGTTCAGCGCGGCCATGACCGCGATGCGCTCGGCGCTGCCCACCCGCCCGCCCGACTTGATCTCGTTCATCTTCTGGTCGAGATAGGCGACGGCGCGCAGCAGCGCCTCGCGCTCCTCGTCGGCGCAGCTGACCTTGTAGGTCCGGCCCATGATCGAGATGTCGAGGGCCTTGTTCTTGTCGGTCATTCGGGAATCTGCCTGAGCAATCCTTCCAGGCGCTCGCGCGCGCCGCCGATTTTCTCGGCGAGCCGCTTGTTCTCGGTCTGGAGCTGGGCGACGCGCTGGCGCAGATCGCTGTTCTCGAGGCGGAGCCGTTGGCACAGTTCCACGGCCTGCCGGATGCGATCCTCCAACCCGGTCAACTCTAGGTCCATCGACGCACTATAGTTTGGAAAATCGAGCCCGGTCAAGGATTAAGGGGATTATGTCAATGTACTTTCGTGAACGCCGACACACCTCCATCGGCTTGATCCGTCGGGCGAATGCGCGGGCGACCCGGTCCGCCAACCGAACTCCGGCTTAGAATCCTCCCGCTCGTTCGTGGTGCCCGGCGGGATTCTCCTTCCGCCGGCTGAAACGGGAAACTGGTGTCGGGCCACGCCCGGAAGCCAGTGCTGCCCCCGCAACGGTAGGCAAGCGAGCTCACGTCACCCCGCCACTGTGGCCCGCGCGCCATGGGAAGGCGACGTGAGCGGCCGAGCGGCTTTCGCCGCCCGGTCAGCTTGCGAGCCCGGAGACCGGCCGCGAGCGAAGGTTCGGAGCGCTGCGGCGGGCGGTGTTTGAGGCTGGTTCCCTTCCGTTCGCACGCTCCTTTCGCCACGTTGCACCGGCGTGCGGGGACGTTCGCCGGGAGGGAGGAGCCGGTCATGACCAAGTCGCTGCCGCGGGCCGCCGCGGCGCTCGCGTTCCTGTTTTGCCCCCTGTTCGCCGCCGCGCAACGCATCGACGACGCGGTCGTCGTGACCGCGACGCGCATCCCCACGCGCGTGAGCGCGGTCGTGAGCGATGTCAGCGTGATCACCCGCGAGGAGATCGAACAGGCCGGGGTGTCCTCGCTCGCCGAGATCCTGCAGGCGCAACCCGGCGTGGAGATCACGCAGAACGGCGGGCTGGGCACCGCGTCGAGCGTGTTCCTGCGCGGCACCAGCCCGACGCAGGTGCTGGTGCTGGTCGACGGGCTGCGCGTCGGCTCGGCGACCACCGGCACGACCGCCTTCCAGGACATCACGCCGAGCCAGATCGAGCGCATCGAGATCGTTCGCGGCCCGATGAGCAGCCTCTACGGCGCCGACGCGATGGGCGGCGTGATCCAGATCTTCACCCGCGCGGAGCGGGGCCCGGTGCAGGCGAGCGGTTCGGCGGGATGGGGCACCTGGAGCACGCAGCAATACACCGCCGGGATCGGCGGCAGCACGGGCGACACCACGTTCAACGTCAACGCCGGGTACCTGTCGAGCCGCAGCTTCAGCGCGGTCCAGGATCCGACGAGCCCGTTCTTCCAGCCGGATGCCGACGGCTACCGCAACACGAGCGCGAGCGCCCGGCTCGCGCACCGTTTGACGCCCGACGACGAGCTCGGCGGGACGCTCTTCTGGTCCAGCGGCCGCATCCACTTCGATGGCTTCATGAGCACCTTCGACGACTACACCGACCAGTCGCTGGCCGCCTACGGGGTGTACAGCAAGAACCGCTTTCTGCCGGCCTGGCAGAGCCTGCTGCGCGTCGGCCAGGGCATCGACGACTCCACCACGGTGTCCGGTCCGACGTCGGACGTGTTCAAGACCACCCAGGACCAGGTGACCTGGCAGAACGACCTGACGACGCCGGTCGGCGATTTCCTGCTCGCCGCCGAATACCTGGGCCAGAGAGTGAGCGGCACGACGGCCTTCGCCGTGGATGACCGAACGATCTGGTCGTTGCTTGGCGGCTACACCGGCCGCTCCGGCCCCCACACGCTGCAGGCGAACCTGCGCCGCGACGACAACTCGCAGTTCGGCGGCGAGACCACCGGTTCGGTCGGCTACGGGTACGCGGTCGCGCCCGGCTGGCGGGTGTCGGCCGCCTACGGCACCGCGTTTCGGGCGCCCACGTTCAACGAGCTCTACTTCCCGCCCGCGTTCGGCTGCCCGGCGTTCGGGAACCCGAACCTGCGCCCGGAGACCTCGAACAACCTGGAGGCTGGGGTGCGGTACGAGGGCGGCGGGCAGACGGCGGGCGTCATCGCCTTTCAGAACCGCATCAGCGATCTCGTCGTCTCGGCCGCCATTCCCGGCAATCCCTTCTGCGTGCGCGCGGAGAACGTGCAGGACGCGCAGATCACCGGCGTGACGCTGACCTACGGCCTCGCGCGGGACGGCTGGACGGTCCGCGCGAGCGTCGACATCCAGAACCCGAAGAACGAAACGCTCGACCGGCAGCTCCCCTTCCGCGCCAAGGAGCACGGCGCGATCAGCGTGGCGCGCAGCGTCGGGCCGTGGCAGGCGGGGATCGAATTCGTCGCGTCGGGTCCGCGCTACAACAACATCGCCAACACGCAGCGCCTCGGGAGCTATTCGCTCGTCAACCTCTTCGGCGAGTACCGGGTCGCAGCCGGCTGGTCCATCTTCGCGCGCGTGAACAACCTCTTGAACGAGGACTACCAGCTGGTGCGGGGCTTTGCGACGCCGGGCTTCAACGTGTTCGCCGGAGTACGCTACGCGCCGAAGTAGCGGGGGACGAATGCGAGAGCTGATCCTGGGCGGCGCGCGGTCGGGCAAGAGCGCGCTCGCCGTGCGCCTGGCGGCCGCCTCGGGCCTCGCCGTGACGGTCGTCGCC
>JBOIFD010000212.1:0-10637 GCA_050741515.1 Burkholderiales bacterium | reverse complement strand
CCGATACGGTGATGGATCTTTCGACCGGCAAACAGATCCACGACACACGCGAATGGATCATCCGCAACTCGCCCGTGCCGATCGGTACTGTGCCCATCTACCAGGCGCTCGAGAAAGTTGGCGGACGTCCCGAAGATCTGACCTGGGAGCTGTATCGCGACACGATTCTCGAACAGTGCGAGCAGGGCGTCGACTATTTCACCGTCCACGCCGGGGTATTGCTGCGCTACATTCCTCTCACCGCCCAGCGCGTCACCGGCATCGTGTCTCGCGGCGGCTCGATTCTGGCGAAGTGGTGTCTTGCCCACCACAAAGAAAACTTCCTCTACACCCATTTCCGCGACCTCTGCGAAATCATGCGGGCCTACGACGTCGCCTTCAGCCTCGGCGACGGCCTGCGTCCGGGCTCGATCTACGACGCGAACGACGAGGCCCAGCTCGCGGAGCTCCGCACCCTCGGCGAGCTGACGAAGATCGCCTGGGAGCGCGACTGTCAGGTCATGATCGAGGGACCCGGGCACGTGCCGATGCAGCTCATCAAGGAGAACATGGACCTCGAGCTCGCCGACTGCCACGAGGCCCCGTTCTACACCCTCGGGCCGCTCACGACCGACATCGCGCCCGGCTACGACCACATCACCAGCGCGATCGGCGCGGCGATGATCGGCTGGTACGGCACCGCGATGCTCTGCTACGTCACGCCCAAGGAGCACCTGGGGCTGCCGGACAAGGACGACGTCAAGGACGGGATCATCGCTTACAAGATCGCCGCCCATGCCGCGGACCTCGGCAAGGGCCATCCCGGCGCCCAGATCCGCGACAACGCGCTGTCGAAGGCCCGGTTCGAGTTCCGGTGGGAGGACCAGTTCAACCTGGGCCTCGATCCGGACAAGGCCCGCCAGTTCCACGACGAGACCCTGCCGCAGGAGGGGGCGAAGCTCGCCCACTTCTGCTCGATGTGCGGGCCGCACTTCTGCTCGATGAAGATCACCCAGGACGTGCGCGACTACGCGGCGAAGCTAGGGGTCGCGGCGGACGAGGCGCTGGCCAAGGGCATGGCCGAGAAGGCCAGGGAGTTCGTCGCGCAGGGGGCCGAGATCTACCGCAAGGCGTAGCGGGGGTGGCCGGGGTGCCGACCAGGCTGCCGCAGCTCGCGCTCCTCGAGACGCGGGTGCTCGCCGTCCTCGTCGAGAAGGAGCGCACCGTTCCCGACACCTATCCCCTGTCCCTGAACGCGCTCACCGGCGGGTGCAATCAGAAGAACAACCGCGACCCGCTCATGCAGGCGACCGACGCCGAGGTGCAGGCGGCCGTCGACGCGCTGCGCCCGCTGTCCCTGGTCATCGAGTCGAGCGGCTCCCGCGTGATGCGGTACGCGCACAACATCGGGCGCGTCATGAATCTGGCGGACCCGGCGGTCGCGCTGCTCGCGGCGCTGATGCTGCGCGGCCCCCAGACCCCGGGCGAGCTCCGGATCAACACCGAGCGTCTGCACCGATTCGCCGACCCTGGCGCCGTCGAGGCGGCGTTGCAGGCGTTGGCCGCCCGGCCCGACGCGGACGGTGGACCGCTGGCGGTCCAGCTGCCCAGAGTGCCGGGGTCCCGCGAGCACCGGTGGGCGCACCTTCTTTCCGGTCCGGTCGAGGCCTCCGCCGCCCGACCCGCGACGGATGGCGCCGAAGCCCCGCCCTCGACCGAGCTGGCGGCGCTGAAGGCGGAGGTCGCGCGGCTCGCCGCGGAGACGGCCGAGCTCCGGGCGCTCGTCGAGCGGCTCTACCGGAACCCCGGCGCCACCAAGTAGGCCTCGCGCTACGCAACCCGCGCCTCGGGGAGCGTCTCAAGCTGCTGTTCCAGCACCCTTTCCGGGCCGCACTACGTCGGCAACAAAGTCGGTAATATTTGTAGTATCCAACGTCGGATCATGGCAGGATTACAACTTTAAATCATCACCTTGCATAACGAAACCGGCTCGAGGAAAGATCGGCAATGGGAAGGCTCTACACCGACCCCGCGCAGTTCGAGCCGCTGCTGCCGCAGCAGGGTCTGGACGTGTTCCGCAGCCGCGCGGCTGCGATCACCGAGACGTCGTTGCGGCTCTCGAGCAAGGCGCATCCAGCGACGCTCGCGCGCCTTCGCGAACTGCTGCGCGCCATGGACTCGTACTACAGCAACCGGATCGAGGGGCAGAGCACCCATCCGCTGAACATCGAACGAGCCCTGAAGCGGGATTTCTCCGACCGGCCCGAGACGGCCAGGCTCCAACGGATCGCTCTCGCCCACATCGACGCGGAGCGGGAGCTGGAGGAGCGGGTCGAACAAGGAGCGAACCCCCTTACCGGGACGTTCGCCCTCGAAGCGCATCGGGCGATGTACGGCCGGCTGAGCCCGGCGGACCGTACGAGCGCCGACGGCGTGGTCGTGCAACCCGGGGAGATCCGGACGACCCAGACCGTCCGGGTCGGCGAGCACGTCCCGCCCGAGCCGCGCTCGATCGGTCGATTTCTCGGCAGATACGAGGAAGTCTATGCGCCGAAACGCTCGCACGACGAGCGCTTGATCCGCATCGCGTGCGCCCACCAGCGTCTCGCCTGGGTCCACCCCTTCATCGACGGGAACGGCCGCGCCGCCCGGCTCGTGACGCACGCGGCGCTCTGCCCCATCACCGGGGGGGTATGGTCCGTCGCTCGCGGGCTGGCCCGCAGCCGCGACGAGTACTACGCGCGGCTGGCCGACGCCGACGAGCCGCGGCGCGGCGACCTCGATGGGCGCGGGAACCTGAGCGAGGAGGGCCTGCGCCGCTGGAGCGGCTTCTTCCTCGACGTCTGCGAAGACCAGAGCGCCTTCATGGAACGCCTGCTCGACCTCGACGGCATGAAGGCACGGATCACGGCGTTGATCGCCTTCCGCTCGACGATGGACAGGAAGATTCGCGCCGCGGCCGTGCTCCCCCTCTATCACCTGTTCACCGCCGGGCCGGCCACCCGGGCCGAGTTCCGTCAGATGACCGGGCTCGGAGAGCGGACCGCCCAGGCGCTCCTTTCGAGGCTGCTCGCGACGGGTCTCGTCGAAAGCGAGACACCGCTCGGGCCGGTGCGGTTCGGGATGCCTCTCGACGCGCTGCAGTTTCTGTTCCCCGACCTGTATCCCGAGGCGGCGACGCGTCCGGAAGCGTAACGGGCCGGGAGCCCGATCCAGGGTTCGCGACCGATGATCATGGCCGTCGCCGTGCGTGCGAGAGCCCGCCCCTGTCACAATTCTTCACACTCGCGCATCCACCTTGCGGCCTAGACTCGTAGACGATTGAACGGATCTGTGCGTTTGAGACACTAACGGGTATCGAGGCGACGACCGGACTTCCAGAGGCAAGCGAAGTGACTGCGCCGGACGACATCAGGCTCTACGAGTGGGCGGAGTTCAATCTCCCGGCCGAGCTGCGCGACCGGCCGCGCAGCATGTCGCCGCTCGCCCGTCGCGTTCTCGCCGATGCGCCGGCCCCTGGCGCGGCCGTGGAAGCGGCAAGCCCGCGCGCCTTCACCCGCTTCGCGTCGCTGCTCCTCCCCTTCGGCTTCCGGACCCTGCCGAAGCCCTGACACCGCTGGCCGGGCACCGGCCTGGGCGGTTCTTCCCCGTCACCCTGAAGGCGCGCCCCGCGGCGCGAGCACGGCCGTCGCCGCGAGGTAAAGCACCCACGCGGTAAGAAGGTGCCATAGGAAGTGCGTTCCCGCCGGCCACGCCCGACAGAGCGGCAAGTCCAGCGTTCGGACCGCGATGGCAACGGCGAACACGCCGGCCGCGGCGGCGAGGCGGGATGCGGCCGGGTGGGCCCGATGCCGGGCGTACCCGGCCGACGCGGCGAGCGCGAGAGCGGGCGGGAGGTAAAGCAGGGACCCTCCCAGCGCGCCGAGCGGGACGGCGGCGAGCACGCTGCGCTCGAACACGGCGTACAGCACGAGCCCGGCCAGCACCCCGCGCCAACCCAGTCCCGCGACGCGGACGAGGCACACGGCGAGGAGCGCGTAGACGAACGCCGCGATGAACGCGAGGTCGAGCCACCGTCCCCAGACGGTCGCGAAGGTGTGGAAGAGGACGCTCCCCATCCCGACGAGCGCGGTCAGCGCGGCGAGCAGCGTCGCGTCCCAGCCGAGCCTGCCCCGCTCACGCCGTGCCCGGTGCGCGATCAGGATCGCGGCGACGAGGAATGCGAGATTGGCGAGGGCGTTCAGCGGCTCCGACCAGAAGCCCGCGTCCGTGCGCTCGCAGTAGAGGTCGATGCTCCGCCACGGATCCATGGCGGAATTCTGACACCGTGGCGTGGCGTGAGCCCAGTAGAATTCCGCCGCGATGGATCTCCCGCTCCTCGGCAAGGCCCTCGTGCTCGGCGTGGTCGAGGGCCTCACCGAGTTCCTCCCCGTCTCGAGCACCGGCCATCTCATCCTCGCCGCCGACCTGCTCGGGTTCAACGGCGAGCAGGCGAAGACCTTCAATCTCGCGATCCAGACCGGCGCGATGCTGGCGGTCGTCTGGGAGTACCGCGCGAAATTCCTGGGCGTGCTCGCCGGGCTCGGGTCGGACCGTGCCGCGCAGCGCTTCGTCGCCAACCTCGTGGTCGCGTTCATTCCCGCCGCGGTGCTCGGCCTCGCCTTCGGCGGCTTGATCAAGGCGCACCTGTTCGCGGCGGTGCCGGTCGCCACGGCCTTCATCCTCGGCGCGTTCGTCATCCTGTGGGTCGAGCGGAAGGCGCATCGCTCGCACGTCGCAAGCGTCGACGACATGACCTGGCGCGACGCGCTCAAGGTGGGTTTCGCACAGTGCTTCGCGCTGATCCCGGGCACGTCACGGTCGGGCGCGACGATCATCGGCGCGATGCTGTTCGGCCTGTCGCGCAAGGCGGCGACCGAGTTCTCGTTCTTCCTCGCGGTGCCGACGCTCGTGGCCGCCGGCGCCTACGATCTCTTCCGCCAGCGCGCGGCGTTCTCGGCCGCCGACCTGGAAATGCTGGCAGTGGGACTCGTGGCGGCGTTCGTCGCGGCGTTCGTCTGCGTGCGCTGGCTGATCCGGTACGTCGCCACGCACGACTTCAAGCCGTTCGCGTGGTACCGGATCGCGTTCGGCGCGATCGTCCTCGTCACCGCTTACACCGGGCTGGTCGACTGGACCGCCGGCTGAGCCTCCTCAGGACGGGTGGATGACGCCTTTCCCCGCGGTCTGCGCGTCGAAGAGGCGATAGGCCTCCTCCGCCTGGTCGAGGCGCCAGCGGTGCGTGAACAGGCGGTCGACGTCGATGCCGCGGTCCGCGATGAACCGGGCGCACTCGGCCTGCCCGACGGTCGAGAACGTCCACGATCCGATCAGCGTCACCTGCCGGCGCAGCAGGTCGGGGCTGACCTCCAGCGTGACGGTGTCGCCCTCGCCGACGTAGCAGACCTTGCCCCACGTGCGCACGCACCGCACGGCTTCCGCGCGCGCCTGCGGCGAGGAGGACGCCTCGAGGCAGAGATGCGCCCCGCGGCCCCGGGTCAGCTCGCGGACCGCCTGCACGACGTCGGCCGCGTTCCGCGGATTGATGAGTGCGTCCGCCCCGAGCTCTTTCGCGCGGGCGAGACGCTCGTCGCTGACGTCGAGGGCGATCACGCGCGCGCCCAGCGCGCCGGCGAGCTGCGTGGCCGACAGGCCTACCGGACCCTGGCCGAAGATCGCGATCGTGTGGTCGCCCTGCAGGCCGAGCCGATGCAGGGCCGCCCAGGCGGTGCCCGTGCCGCAGGAGATCGCCGCACCGGCGTCGAACGAAAGCTCCTCGGGAAGCGGCACCAGGGTCCGCGCCGGGCACTTCATGTACCGCGCGTGCGCGCCATGGCCGGTCGCGCCGTAGACCTCCGCGACGCCTTCGACGCAGAGCTGCATCCAGCCGGTCGCGCAGTGCTCGCACACGCCGCAGCCCCGGTAGTGGTGCTGCATCACGCGCATCCCGACCCTGGCCTGCCGCCCCGACACCTCGGGCCCGATCGCGGCCACCACGCCGCACGGCTCGTGGCCGGCGATGATCGGGCCGCTCGTCTTCCCCAGCCCGAGCGACGCGGCCCCGCCGGAGGCGCGATAGAACTTGAGGTCGCTCCCGCACATGCCCGACGCCTTGATCTCCAGCACGACCTCGCCGGGACCCGGCACGGGATCGGGAAACTCGCGGATCTCGACCTTGCGATCGCCCGGGAACACGACACCTTTCATCTCCGGTCCCTCGCTTTTCGCGGGTCGCTAGAACGCCGCGACCGAACCGTCCGAGCGCGGATCGGCGCCGCCTTCGAACGCGCCGTCGGCATGCCGGATCGCGCACCCCGCGTGGCCCATCGTCTCGTCATACGCGTCGAGCACCTCGACCTCGTGGCCGCGGCGGCGCAGCTCGTCGACGACTTCGGGCGCGAAGCGCGACTCGAGCTTGAGCGTGTCGGTGGTCTGGCCCCACGTCCGGCCGAGGAGCCAGCGCGGTGCGGTGATCGCCGCCTGCGGCGTCATGCCGTGGACCAGCGTGCGCGTGAACACCGCGCTCTGCGTCTGCGGCTGCCCGTCGCCGCCCATGTTGCCGTACACGATGGTGCGGCCGTCCGCGAGGAGCGCCGCCGCGGGGTTGAGCGTGTGGAAGGGCTTGCGCCGCGGCTTGAGCGCGTTCAACGCTTTCTCGTCGAGGCTGAACGAGCAGCCGCGGTTCTGCCAGCAGATGCCGCTCGAGCTCAGCACGACCCCCGAGCCGAACTCGTGATAGAGGCTCTGGATGAAGCTCACCGCGCGGCCGTCGCCGTCGATCACGCCCATCCAGACCGTGTCGGCGGGGCCGCGGCCCGCTCCCCAGGGCGCGGCGCGATCGCGGTCGATGCGCGCAGCGAGCTCCGCGAGCTTCGCGGGCGCGAGGAAGCCCTGGGGGTCCACGGTCATGTACTGGGGATCGGTGATGTGGCGGTCGCGGATCGCGAACGCCTGCTTGACCGCCTCGACGGCGAGGTGCACGTAGTCCGCCCCGAGCGGATCGAGCTGCCCGATGGCGAGCCGATCGAGCATCCCGAGGATCAGGAGGCTGACCAGCCCCTGCGTCGGCGGCGGCATGTTGTAGACCAGGCCGAGCGAGTGCTCGAGGGCGAGCGGCGTCCGCCACTCGGCGCGATGGGCCTCCAGGTCGCCGAGCGCCACCGGACTCCCGGCCGCCGCGAGGTCCGCCGCGTTCGCCCGCGCGAGCTCGCCCCGGTAGAAGTCCTCGGGGCCCGCGCTGGCGAGACGGCGCAGCGTCTCGCCGATGCGCTTCTGCAGGAAACGGCTCCCCGTGGCGGGGACGCCGCCGCCCGGCAGGAATGCAGCGGCGAAACCCGGCTGCGGCTCGAGCTCGCTGCGCTTCGCGGCGGTCGCCGCGTTCTGGCTCGCGGTCACCGGAATGCCGTGCTCGGCGTAGTGGATCGCGTCCTCCAGCAGGCGCGACAGCGGCAGCCTGCCGCCGATCGCGCGCGCGCGCTCGTACGCCAATGCCCAGCCCGACACCGTCCCGGCCACCGTATTCGCCGCGCCGCCGCCGCGGACCGGGATCGAGCCCTTGATCCCCTGCACGGCGTACCACGCGATCGACGCGTTTCGCGCCGCCGCGCCGCAGGCGTCGATGCCCGCCGGCGCCTGCCCGGGGGCGAGCACGAGCCAGAACGAGTCCCCGCCGAGCGAGTTCATGTGCGGATAGACGACGGCGATGGTCGCCGCCGCGGCCACCATCGCCTCCAGCGCGTTGCCGCCTTCGCGCAGCACCGCGAGCGCCGACTGCGATGCGAGCGCGTGCGGCGCGACCGCCATGCCGCGCGTGCCTCGGGTGGGGTTGAGCATGGAGAGTCCGAGAAGCGCTGTACCGGATTCCCGCTTTCGCGGAGCTGACCGCACTACGCGCCGGCGCCCGACGCGGTCACCCCTGGATCCACGGCAGGCCGGCGACCTTCCAGCCGCCGACGGTGCCGCGGTGGCCGTCCGCGTCCTTGTCGCCCTCGAACCCCTCGAGGACATTGAGGGCGAGCGGGTAGCCGAGCGTCTCCGCCACCATCGCCGCGTGGTGCGAGCGTCCGCCGCTGCGGCACAGGAACAGCACCGGACGGGTCTTGTCGGGCGCCTTCGCGAGGAGCGCCCGCTCGAACTCCGGGTTCCTCACCCCGCCGGGCCAGGTGTTCCATTCGATGAACACCGCGCCCGGAGGGCGCCCGACCCACTCCAGCTCCGCGCGCGTCCGGACGTCGACGAGCTTCGCCCCCGCGTCGGCCTGGAGCAGGGCGGCGGCCTCCAGCGGGGTGACCGCACCGGCATAGGGCAGCCCCATGCGCTCGGCGCGTTCCCGCCCCCGCGCGAGGATTTGCTCCGGGGTGTCCATGCGTTACGGTTCGATGCGAAGGGCCCGGAGCCAGTTTAACCCCGGGGACGTGATCGGGCGATCGGGCAGTTGCGCGGCCGCGACCGGGCAACCCGCACCGGCATAGTGCAAAATAGCCGCCGACGCACTGCCCGAGTGCGCCCTCGCCTCCGCGCGACTCTCCGCTGCCTTACGGCACAAGGTTCTAGAGGCTCCGGGGCGATGGCATGGTTTTCGCACTGAGGGCAGGGCTGATTTTCCGGTCAGGGATCCGTCTCGCAGTTTCGAACAGGAGAACAACATGGCAATGACTGCCGCCGATGTGCTGAAGCTGGTCAAGGAAAAGGAGGTGAAGTTCGTCGACCTCCGCTTCACCGACACCCGCGGCAAGGAGCAGCACGTCACCGTCCCCGGGAAGTACTTCACGCTGGACAAGTTCGAGAACGGCCACGCGTTCGACGGCTCGTCGATCGCCGGCTGGAAGGGCATCGAGGCCTCCGACATGCTCCTCATGCCCGACCCGGCGAGTGCCCGTCTCGACCCGTTCACCGACGAGACGGTGCTGAACGTCACCTGCGACGTGATCGAGCCCTCCGACATGAAGCCGTACAGCCGCGATCCGCGCTCGATCGCGAAGAAGGCGGACGCCTACCTGAAGTCGACCGGCCTCGGCGACACCGCGTACTTCGGCCCCGAGCCCGAGTTCTTCATCTTCGACTCGGTGACCTGGAGCGTCGACATGTCGGGTTGCTTCGTGAAGATCAAGTCCGAGGAGGCGCCCTGGTCCTCGGGCGACGAGTACGAGGGCGGCAACCCGGGGCACCGCGCGCCGGTGAAGGGCGGCTACTTCCCGGTGCCCCCGACCGACACCCTGGCGGACATCCGCAACGCGATGGCGCTCGCGCTCGAACAGCAGGGCGTCGAGGTCGAGGTCCACCACCACGAGGTGGGCGCCGCCGGCCAGAACGAGATCGGCACGCGCTTCGCGCCGCTCGTCCAGCGCGCCGACTGGATGCAGATCCTGAAGTACACGGTCTGGATGACCGCGGCGTCGTACGGCAAGACCGCGACGTTCATGCCGAAGCCGATCGTCGGCGACAACGGCTCGGGGATGCACTGCCACCAGTCGATCTGGAAGGACGGCAACAATCTCTTCGCCGGCAACGGCTACGCGGGGCTCTCGGACTTCGCGCTCCACTACATCGGCGGGATCATCAAGCACGCGAAGGCGCTCAACGCGATCACCAACCCGGGCACCAACTCGTACAAGCGCCTGGTCCCGGGCTTCGAGGCGCCGATCAACCTCGCCTACTCGGCCCGCAACCGCTCCGTCGCCTGCCGCATCCCCTACGTGTCGAGCCCGAAGTCGCGGCGCGTCGAGGTGCGCTTCCCCGACCCGACGATGAATCCGTATCTCGGCTTCGCGGCGATGCTGATGGCGGGGCTCGACGGGGTGCAGAACAAGATCAAGCCCGGCGATCCGCTCGACAAGGACATGTACCACCTGCCCCCCGAGGAGGCGAAGAAAGTCCCCAACGTGTGCGCGTCGCTCGAGCAGGCGCTGGAAACCCTCGACCAGGACCGCGAGTTCCTGACCCGCGGCGGCGTGTTCACGAACGACACGCTCGATGCGTACATGGCGCTCAAGATGGACGAGATCACCCGGTTCCGGATGACCACCCATCCGCTCGAGTTCGACATGTACTACGCGTCGTAGCCGGTCATCGAGCCACCGCGCCAGGCACGGGGGCGGCGCCCCCGTCTTTTCTCCGCTCCCGTGAGCCCGCTGTCCGCTGCCACCCCCGGGGATGTCCGGCGCCGTGAATTAGGGCCCCCAGCGCGCCGAAAAGTGGTTTGTAATCAGGACGATCTTGACCTAGACTGCGAGCTCGTCCTGGCTCCGGATGGTCCCGATGGCACACGTGAAGATCTGGTTGGCTTGCGCCGCCCTGGCAGCAGCGTCGGGCGCGCACGCGCAGGCGCAGGGGCAGGGGACGGTGTGGAAGTGCGTGGAGGCGGACGGCCGCGCGCACTACACCAACATCAAGAAGGAAACCGACGGGAAGCAGTGCACGGTCGTGACCAAGGAGGTCTCGGTCATATCGCCGCCCCCGCGGCCCGCGGCTGCGGAGAAAGCGGCCTCGGGCTTCCCCCGGGTCGACCGGGACACGCAGAAATCCCGCGACGACGGCCGCCGCCGGATCCTCGAGGACGAGCTCTCCGCCGAGGAGCAGGGCCTGATCGACGCGAAGGCGAGGCTCGCGGCACAGGAGGC
>JBOIFD010000211.1:0-30639 GCA_050741515.1 Burkholderiales bacterium | reverse complement strand
CGACCGGGGCGCCGAACTCGGCGCCGCTGTTCATCCCCGGTCCGGAGACGGTGCTGGTGGCCGGCGACAACGTGACGAGCGCCGGGTTGCCGGCGTCGCTCTTCGGCCCGGTCGATTGCAGCACCGCCGCCGGCTGCGAAGTCGCTTATGCCACGCTCGTCGGTGGCTCCGGAACCGCTGCGCAATTTCATGCCGCCCCGGGGCAAGTCACGCTCGACGGCAGCAGTGCCGTCACCGCGTTCACCGACGGCTCGACCAAGGCGTTGACGGGAATGAACGTCGACACCGGAACTTCGGGCGGCGTCGTGTCCTGGGGTCGCTGGGTCGGAGGGGCGACGATCGACGGCGCGCCCTGGTCGGGCTTTCAGACGCTCGCCTACGTCGCCGGCCTGCCGACCCCGATCGCCGACATCACGGCGATGAGCGGCACGTTCACCTTCAACCTGGTCGGCTGGACCGCGCCGACGGATGGGGTGAACGTGGGTACGGTCACCGGCGGGCAGCTCATCGGGACATTCGGTCCTTCGCCGACGGTCACCATCAGCAATTTCAACTTCAGCCTGGCCACCATCGCGTACAGCATGAACGGTACGCTCACGGTTCCGACCGGAGGTCCCTACGCGCCTTTCACCGGCGCAGCAGCGGTAAGCAACGCAACGGCGTGCCCCACCACCTGCTTCGCGCAGGTGAACGGCCACTTCATGGGCGCCGGTGCGACCCACGCCGGGTTCGCGTACAACTTCCAGAACGTCAGCGCGACCAACGTCGTCGGCGCCGCCGCGTTCCAGCGCTGATCCCCGCGCCCCGAGCTCGCGCTTGCCCGGCGCAGACTCGTTCCTCGGCGAAGCCCGAGCGCTTCTCCAGCGCGGCGATTTCGCCGCTGCGCTCGCGAAGCTCGACGCGGCTTGCCGCGAGCGTCCCGATTCCGGAGAAGCTCATTTCCTCCGTGGTGCGTGCTACCACGCGCTGACTCGCCTCGACGAGGCGCTGCAGGCGTTCGATCGCGCCACCGGGCTCGACCCGGCAAACCTTCAGGCCGCGCAAGGGGGCATCGGCGTGCTGGCGCAGCTCGGCCGCACGGACGAGGCGCTCGCCCGCTGCGTGCGCCTGGTCGAGTCCGCCCCGACCGACCCGCAGCTCCGGTTCAATCTCGGGCTGATCCACGCGACCCGGGGCGAGCTCGAGCACGCGCTGGCATGCTACGACGCTGCGCTCGCGCTCACCGCCGACTACCGCCCTGCGTTGCTGAACCGCGGTCTCGTGCTCACGCGCCTCGGCCGCATCGCCGAAGCCTACGAGAACAACCGCCGCGCCGCCGAGCTCTACCCCGCGCTTGCCGACTCCCACTTCAACCTCGCCGAGACCTGCCTCGCCTTGTCGCGCTACGACGAGGCGATCGAGCATTGCGACCGGGCGCTCGGCCTCGACCCGCGACACGTAGGCGCCCTGTTCGACCGCGGCCTCGCGCTGGCTGCCCGCGGCGAGATCGAGGAGGGAGAGGCCATGTTCGATCGTGCGCGCCGGCTCGATCCCGCACGCACGCAGGCGCTGGAGGCGCGGGTCTATCCGGAGCGTGAGCAGCAGCGCCCGATCGATGCACGCGAGGTGTACCTCGTGCGCGGATTCGAGGCGCTCGATGCATGCGATTGGCGGGACCGCGAGCGCTATCTGCAGCGCTTCGCGGCCTGGATCGACGCGAGCGACTCCCGGCCGCTCGACGCATTGCCACTCGCATGGCGGGCGGTCGCGCTGGGCATGGACCAGCGGCGGCAGGCCAAGCTCGCCGCGCAGGTCGCTGCTCGAATCGCACGCGCGGTGAAGCCGCTGCCGCCCGTCGATCGCCCGGCCACGGGCCGGATCCGCATCGGGTACGTCTCGGCCGACTTCCGTGCGCACACGGTGGCCCGGGTCACGGAGGAGATCTATGCCCGACACGACCGTCATCGGTTCGCGGTGTACGCGTACGCGCTGACTCCGGACGACGGCAGCCCGGTGCGACGTCGCATTGCGTCCGATGTCGATGCATTCCGAGACGTATCGGGCCGGTCGCCGGCCGAGATCGCGGCGCAGGTTCGAGCCGACGAAATCGACGTCGCCGTGGACCTGACCGGCTACACGACCGGCGCGCGGCCCGAGGTGTTCGCGATGCGCCCTGCGCGGGTCAACGTCGCCTACCTCGGGTTTCTCGGCACCTCGAGCGCGCCGTTCATCGACTACATGATCGTCGACCGTATTGCGGTTCCGCCGGGTGCGGAAGCGCATTTCAGCGAGCAGCTGGTGTTCCTGCCGGACACCCTCTGGTGCTACGGGTGTCCTCCGCCGACCGACAAGTCGCCGCCGCGCGACGCGGTCGGGCTGCCGCCGCAGGGCTTCGTGTTCTGCGCTTTCCACAACGCCTTCAAGATCGGCCCGGAGATCTTCTCGCGCTGGATGGAGCTGTTGCGTCGCGTCCCGGACAGCGTCCTCTGGGTCCTCGCCCGCAGCCCGGACGCCGGCCGGAACCTGCGACTCGAGGCGGAGCGCCGGGGGATCGATCCCGAACGGATCGTGGATGCCCCGGCCCTGCCGCACGACCAGCATCTGGCGCGCCACGCGGCCGCCGACCTGTTCCTCGATACGCCCGACTTCAGCGCGGCGACGACCTGCCTCGACGCGCTCTGGCAGGGCCTCCCGGTGCTCGGCTGCCCGACGGCGACCCTGGCCGGTCGGCAGTCGGCAAGCGCGCTCACCGCGCTCGGCCTCCCCGAGCTGATCGCGAGGGATCTCGATGACTACCTCGATCGGGCCACCCGCCTGGCGATTGACGCCGGAGCGCTGGCCGCGGTCCGCGAACGTCTCGCCACGGCCCGCCACGAAGCCCCGCTCTTCGACATGGCGGCGCGCGTCCGCGAGCTCGAAGCCGCATTCGGCGCGATGGCCGCGCGAGCCCGCTCGGGGCTCCCGGCGGCGTCGCTCGAGGTCGCGCGCGGCGGCCAAAACGTGAAATTCTCGCCCCCCCGCGAGGGCCCTGAACCGCCGATCGGGCCAGGATCGCGTCCGACAGCGTGAATGCTCCCTTGACGGGTCGAGGCTTCCGAAAGACCCTCGCGTTCGGCGCCACCTTGATGGGACCCACAACATGACGAGCCGCGTTTTCATCGCTTTCGCCGCCTGTGCCTTCTCCCTCGCCGCCGCGGCGCAGCAAACACCGGGCGTCACCCCGACGACGATCGTGCTCGGGCAGTCCGCGGCCTTCACCGGGCCCGCCGCCCAGCTCGGCATTCAGATGAACGTCGGGCTGAAGGCGTACTTCGACCACCTCAACGCCCAGGGCGGCGTCCATGGCCGCAAGATCGAGCTCAAGACGCGCGACGACAAGTACGAGGCGAAGCTCTGCGTGGAGACCACGCGCAAGCTGATCGAGGACGATCGCGTGTTCGCCCTGATCGGCTACGTCGGCACGCCGACGAGCGGCGCCGCGCTGCCGATTTTCACCGCAGCGAAGGTGCCCTTCGTCGGCCCGTTCACCGGCGCCGAGCTGCTCCGCGACCCGTTCAACCGGTACATCTTCAACGTCCGGGCGAGCTACTACGACGAAACCGAGGAGATCGTCGAGCAGCTCGTGTCGACCGGCACCAGGAACATCGCGGTGTTCTACCAGAACGACTCGTACGGCCAGGCGGGCCTCAAGGGGGTCGAGCTGGCGATGCAGCGGCGCAAGATGAAGATTTCCGCGACCGCCACCGTCGAGCGCAACACCGTCAACGTCGCCGACGCCGTCAAGAAGATCACGGCCGTCCGCCCGGACGCGGTGGTGATGGTCTCGGCGTACACGTCGATCGCCGAGTTCGTGCGGCAGATGAAGAAGGCCGGCAGCGGCGCGCAATTCCACAACGTCTCGTTCGTCGGCGCCCAGGCGCTCGCCGACGCCCTCGGCGGCGAAGGCCACGGCGTGGCGATTTCGCAGGTCGTGCCGTTCCCGTGGAGCCCGACCAGGCGGATCGTGCGCGAGTACCAGGCGGTCCTGAAAGCGGCGGGCGTGAAGGACTACAACTTCTCGAGCCTCGAGGGATTCATCGTCGCGAAGGTGTTCGTCGAGGGCCTCAGGCGGGCCGGGCGCGACCTCACCCGCGAGCGCTTCATCGCCGCGATGGAGGGGATAGCGAACGTCGACTTCGGGGACTTCATCATCCGTTTCGGGCCGAACGACCACAACGGGTCCAAGTTCGTCGATCTCACGATGATCGGCCGGGGCGGCAAGTTCGTGAGGTAATGCCGGCGCGAAGCGCGGTCGCCCCGGGGGTGGCGGAAGTATGCCCGCGCGGCGCGCGCGACAAATGGGCATACTTCGCAAGTTATCATCCACTTAGAACACGGGGGGAGGCGATGAGACCGGCTGGTTCGCTGATCGCGCTGCTGTGCGTCGCCGGCCTGGCGGGCCCGGCGACGGCGCTCGCGCAAGGCAGCAGCATCGTCGTCGGCCAGTCGACGCCGCTCACCGGGTCGAATCGGGCGCTCGGCAACGACATCCGGAACGGCGCGCTGGCGCTCTTCAAGAAGGTGAACGACGCCGGCGGCGTGAACGGCCGCAAGGTCGAGCTCGTCACGCTCGACGACGCAAACGACACCAAGCGCTCCGAGGCGAACACCAGGCAGCTCCTCGGGAGCAACAACCCGATCGCCCTGTTCGGCTGGGCGAGCGCGACGCTCAGCCGGCCGGCCCTGCCCCACGTCGAGGCCGCGAAGATCGCGTTCTTCGCGCCGTTCACCGGTGCCGATCCGATGCGGAAGTTCAACCGGTACGTCTACAACCACCGCGCGAGCTATGCCGACGAGCTCGAGAAGATCGTCGAGCACTACACGACGTTCGGGATCAGGAAGTTCGCAGTCCTCTACAACGACGACGTGGTCGGGAAGGAGAACTTCAATGCGGTCGACCGCGCGCTGAAGGCCCGCAACCTGAGCCCGGTCGCGACCGCCGCGGTCACCCGGACTCAGACCGACTTCAGCAAGGAGGTCGCGGCGGTCATGCGCGCCGAGCCCGACGTCGTGATCCTCACGACGCTGTACAAGACCTCGGCCGACTTCATCAAGCTGTCGAGGCGGCAGGGCTCGGGCGCCCAGTTCATCAGCACCTCGTTCGCCGGCTCCTCCCCGCTCGCGAACGCGCTCGGCGGCGACGGGCTCGGGGTGGCGATGGCGCAGGTGATGCCCTCCTATTTCAAGCGTTCGGTGCCGGTCGTCAGGGAATATCAGGGGGCGATGGAGGCGGCGTTCGGGAAGAAGGAGTTCTCGTACCAGTCGTTCGAAGCCTACGTCGCGGCGAAGGTCCTCGTGGAGGGCATGCGCCGCGCGGGGCCGCAGCTCACGCGCGAGAGCTTGCTGCGGGCCCTGGACGGGATTCAGAACTACGACGTCGGGGGCTACCTGATCAGCTTCAGCCCCACGAACCACAACGGCTCGAGCTTCGTCAGCCTGACGATCCTCGGGCGCGATCTCGCGTTTCGGGAGTAGCACGCCGGAGGGCGGAGCAGGGGCCCCACGCGCTTGCGCGTGGGGATGCGACCCCGGAGCAGCGGGGGGCGGCGAAGCCGCCCCTCACCCGCGCCGCCAGGTCGTCCCCTGCGGCGTGTCCTCGAGGACGATCCCCGCGTCCAGCAGCTCCTTCCGGATCCGGTCGGCCTCGCCGAAGTTCTTCGCCTTTCGCGCGGCGTTGCGCGCGCCGATCAGCGATTCGATCCGCTCGACCGTCCACCCGGCCGGCAGGTCGCCCTGCAGAAACGCCTCCGCGGGGCGCTCCAGCAGCCCCAGGACGCCCCCGAGCCCCCTGAGCAGGACCGCGAGCGCCGCCGTGCCGGTCCGGTTCACCTCGCTTGCCAGCTCGAAGAGCACCGCGATCGCCTCGGGCGTGTTGAAATCGTCGTCCATCGCGACCCGGAAGCGCGCCGCGTGCGCCTCCGACCAGTCGATCGGGGCCGCGGCGGCGCCGTCCACACCCTTGAGCGCGCCGTACAGCCGTGCGAGCCCGCGCTGCGCCTCGTCGAGGTGCTGGTCGGAATAGTTGAGCGGGCTGCGGTAATGCCCTCGCAGGATGAAGAAGCGCACGACCTCGGCGTCGTACTTCTCCAGCACCGCGCGGATGGTGAAGAAGTTGCCGAGCGACTTGGACATCTTCTCCTCGTCGACCCGCACGAAGCCGTTGTGCATCCAGTAGTTCACGAACGTGCCGCCGTGCGCGCCCTCCGACTGCGCGATCTCGTTCTCGTGGTGCGGAAACTGCAAATCCTCGCCGCCGCCGTGAATGTCGAAATGCCTCCCGAGCAGCGCCGTGCTCATCGCGGAGCATTCGAGGTGCCACCCGGGCCGGCCGGCCCCGAACGGCGATGGCCAGCACGGCTCGCCTTCCTTCGATCGCTTCCACAGGACGAAGTCGAGCGGGTCATGCTTGTCGGGATCGACCTCCACGCGCTCGCCCGCGCGCAGCTCGTCCAGCGACTTTCCCGACAGCTTCCCGTAGCCGGGAAACTTGCGCACCGCGTAGTTCACGTCCCCGCTGCCGGCGCGATAGGCGAGTCCCCGGCGCTCGAGCTCGCCGATCATTCCGACCATCGGCGGGATGTACTGGGTGGCGCGCGGCTCGTGATCGGGCTTCTGCACGCCGAGCCGCGCGGCGTCCTCGTCCAGGTAGCGGATGAATCGACCGGTAAGGCTCCCGACCGGCTCGCCCGCCTCGGCCGCGCGGCGGATGATCTTGTCGTCGATGTCGGTGATGTTCCGGACGTAGGTCACGTCGTAGCCGCTCGCCCGCAGCCACCGCTGCACCACGTCGAAGACGACCATCACCCGCGCGTGCCCGATGTGGCAATAGTCGTAGACCGTCATGCCGCAGACGTACATCCGGACTCGCCCGGGCGCGATCGGCACGAACTCGCGCTTGGCCCGGCTGAGGGTGTCGAAGAGCTTCAGCATCGGGGGAGACCGGGACTTGCGGGTCGAGGCCGGGCGCGACGCCCGGCCGGCGCGGCGTTCTTGTTAGAATCGCGGGCAGACAAGCGGCCGCAGTATACCCCACACGATGCGCATCGCACCCCTCCTCGCCCTCCTCGCCGGGATGGTTGCGTCCAGCGCGCCCCTCGCGCAGGTCGACGAGCTGGCGGTCGTGCGCGCGGCGCTGCGCAGCGGCGACACCGTCGCGGCCGAGGTGGCGGTCGACCGCCACCTCGCGCTGAACCCGAAGGATCCACGGGGCCGGTTCCTCAAGGGGGTGATCCTCGCGGAGCAAGGCCGCAGCGACGAGGCCCGCGACGCGTTCTTCGCCCTGACCCAGGACCACCCCGAGTTCGCCGAGCCCTACAACAACCTCGCGGTGCTGTACGCCGCCCGCGGCGAGTACGAACGCGCGCGCGCGATGCTCGAGTCGGCGATCCGGGTGAATCCCGAATACGCCACCGCCTACGAGAACCTCGGCGACGTTTACGCCCGGCTCGCAAGCCAGGCGTACGAGAAGGCCGCCAAGCTCGACGCCGCCAATCGCGGCGCGCACGCCAAGCTCGCGCTCGCCCGCGACCTCTTGAACTTCGCGCCGCAGCCGCGGCCCGCGGACGCCGCCTCCGCGCCGCCGCCGCGACGGAACTGACTCATCCCACCCGCTTACGCGAACCCCAAGGGAGACCGTCTTGCGTAGCCTCGTCTTTGCGCTCGGACTCGCGCTCGTCACCGCGCACGCCTCGTTCGCCGCCGACCCCCGGGTCGAGCTCCGCACCAACCACGGCGCGCTCGTCATCGAGCTCTATGCCGACAAGGCGCCGAAGACGGTGGCGAACTTCCTGCAGTACGTGAAGGACGGCCACTACAACGGGACCATCTTCCACCGCGTCATCCCCGGGTTCATGATCCAGGGCGGCGGGTTCGACCGCGACATGCGCGAGAAGGCGACCCGCGCAGCGATCGAGAACGAGGCAGCGAACGGACTGAAGAACGACTACGGCACCGTCGCGATGGCGCGCACGCCCGATCCGCATTCCGCCAAGGGACAGTTCTTCATCAATGTCAAGAACAACGACTTTCTGAACTTCCGCGGCGCCACGGCCCAGGGCTACGGCTACGCGGTCTTCGGCAAGGTCGTCTCGGGGATCGACGTGGTCGAGAAGATCGCCAAGCTGCCCGCCGGCGACTCCCGCGGCCATCAGAACGTGCCGCGCGAGCCGGTGATCATCGAATCCGCGGCCGTCGTCGCGGCGAAGAAATAGCGGAGGCGCTGGTGGTCAAGCTGCACACCAATCTGGGCATCATCACCCTCGAACTGGACGCCGAGCGCGCCCCCGAGACGGTCAAGAACTTCCTGGCCTACGTCGCGGGTGGGCACTATGCGAACACGCTGTTGCACCGCGTGATCGACGGCTTCATGATCCAGGGCGGCGGCTTCGAGCCCGGGATGAAGCAGAAACCCACGCGGGGATCGGTCAAGAACGAGGCCACGAACGGGCTCAAGAACGCCCGCTACACGGTGGCGATGGCGCGTACCTCCGAGCCGCATTCGGCGACCGCCCAGTTCTTCATCAACGTCAACGATAACGGCTTTCTCGACCACACCGCGCCGACGCCCCAGGGCTGGGGCTACTGCGTATTCGGCCGGGTCGTGGAGGGGCAGGACGTCGTCGACCGGATCAAGGCCGTCAAGACCGGGCGCCAAGGCGGCCACGGGGACGTCCCGCTCGAGGACGTGCTGATCGAGCGCGCGGAGGCCGCCGGCTGAGCGCGGCGCGAGCCGGCGTGCGGCCGGCGCTCTTCGTCTCGGATCTGCACCTCTCGCCCGAGCGGCCGGCGATCGTCGAGCGCTTCTTCCGGTTCCTCCGCGAGGAGGCGCGCGCCGCCGCCGCGCTCTACATCCTGGGCGATCTGCTCGAGCACTGGATCGGCGACGACGACGCCGACGAGCCGTTCAACCGCGACCTGTTCGCGCGCGTCGCCGAGCTCGCCGGCGACGGCGTGGAGGTGTTCCTCATGCACGGCAACCGGGACTTCCTGGTAAGCACCACGGCCGCCGCCCGAGCCGGGATGACCCTCATTCCAGACGCCGTGGAACGCGAGCTGTTCGGCGTGCGCACGCTGCTCATGCACGGCGACACGCTCTGCACCGACGACCTGAGGTATCAGCGCTACCGCAGCTGGGTGCGACGGCCGGGACTGGTCCGTGCCTTCCGCGCGCTGCCGCGGCGCATCCGCGAGGCGATCGGCGGGGGATTGAAGCGGGTGAGCGCCGGGGAGAAGCGCATCAAGGCACCGGCGATCATGGACGTGAACGAAGGTGCCGTCGCGACCGCGCTGCGCACCCACGGCTATCCGCGCCTGATCCATGGCCACACCCACCGCCCCGCCCGGCACGTGCACGTGGTCGACGGGCGCGCGTGCGAGCGTTGGGTCCTTGCCGACTGGTACGAGCGCGGCAGCTATCTGCGCTGCGACGCCCAGGGGTGCACGGCGATCCCCCTGAACTGAACTCTCGCTACGCGTCCAGGCCGCGCGCCAGATCCGCCCTCACGTCCGCCACCGACTCGAGACCGACGGCGACCCGGAGCAGGCCGTCCCCGATCCCCGCCGCCTTCCGGGCCTCCGCGCTGATGCGTCCGTGCGTGGTCGAGGCCGGATGCGTGATCGTCGTCTTCGTGTCGCCGAGGTTCGCCGTGATCGAGATCAGCCGGGTCGCGTCCACGACCCGCCAGGCGCGTTCCTTGCCGCCCCGCACGTCGAACGACACGATCGCCCCTCCGCTGCGCTGCTGGCGCTTCGCCAGCGCGTGCTGCGGGTGCGACTCGAGCCACGGGTAGTACACGCGCTCGACCCGCGGGTGCCCCTCCAGCCAGCGCGCGAGCTCCCATGCGGCCGCCGACTGCGCCTCCATCCGGATGCGCAGCGTCTCCAGCCCCTTCAGCAGCACCCAGGCATTGAACGGCGAGAGGCTCGGCCCCGCGGTGCGCAGGAACCCGAACACGCCGTCCATGATGAGCTCGCGCCGGCCGAGGACCGCGCCCCCGAGCACCCTGCCCTGCCCGTCGAGGTACTTGGTTGCGGAATGGATCACGAGATCGGCCCCCAGCGCGAGCGGCAGCTGCAGCGCGGGCGTGCAGAGGCAGTTGTCGACCGCGAGCAGCGCGCCCGCACGCCTCGCCACGTCGGCGAGGGCCGGAATGTCGGCGACCTCGGTGATCGGGTTGGAGGGCGTCTCGAGGAACAGCAGCCGCGTCGTCGGCCGCATCACCCGCTGCCAGGCGCGCGGGTCGACGCTCTCGGCGAAGGTGGTTTCGACGCCGAACTTCGCGAGCACGGTGGTGAAGAGCTGCACGGTCGCACCGAAGATGCTCGGCGACGAGACGATGTGGTCGCCCGCCTTCATCAGCCCCATCACGGTCGCGAGGATCGCCGACATGCCGGAGGCGGTCGCCACGCAGCTTTCAGCGCCCTCGAGCGCGGCGAGCCGCTCCTGGAAGCTCGTCACCGTCGGGTTGCTGAAGCGGGAGTAGACGTAGCCCGGCTCCTCGTTCGCGAAGCGCGCGGCGGCCTGCGCCGCGTTCTCGAAGACGAAGCTCGAGGTGAGATAGAGCGCCTCGGAGTGCTCGTTGAACTGGCTGCGATGGGTCCCGGCGCGCACCGCGCGGGTGTCGAGATCGAAATGGTCGTCCATGATCAAGCCCCACAAAACGAAAACCCGCCATAGCTTGCGCAGCTCAAGGCGGGTTGCCCACGCTTTAGCCGGATTTGTTCGCCGGCCCTAGGCCGGCGGCGCCCGCAAGCTGTGCATCAAATCGGCGCTGGGGGTGAAGGTACCCGCCGGGGGCGCTGCTGTCAAACGGGGGGCCGGCGAGCTCAGGCGAGATTGAGATCGGCCTCGCCGGCCTCGATCTCGTCGCGGCGCTCCTGGCGCCGGTCGTCCCGCCGCTGCTCGACTTCGGCGAGGTACTCGGTCGTCACGTCGCCGGTGACGTAGTGGCCGTCGAAGCACGAGGCCTCGAAGCGCTCGAGCCGCGGATTCGCCTCGCGCACCGCGGCCGTCAGCGCGTCGAGGTCCTGGTAGATCACGGCGTCGGCGCAGATGTGCCGGGCGATTTCGTCCTCGGTGCGCCCGGTCGCGAGCAGCTCGCTCCGGGTCGGCATGTCGATGCCGTAGACGTTGGGGAATCGCACCGGCGGCGCCGACGAGGCGAAGAACACCTTGTTCGCGCCCGCCTCGCGCGCCATCTGGACGATCTCGCGGCTGGTGGTCCCGCGCACGATCGAGTCGTCGACGATCAGCACGTTCTTGCCCTTGAACTCCAGCGCGATCGCGTTCAGCTTCTGGTGCACCGACTTCTTGCGGATCGTCTGCCCGGGCATGATGAAGGTGCGGCCGACGTAGCGGTTCTTGACGAAGCCCTCGCGGTAGGTGAGCCCGAGCCGCGTCGCGAGCTGCAACGCCGCCGGGCGGCTCGTGTCGGGGACCGGAATGACGACGTCCACGTCGAGATGGCGGTAGCCGCGGGCGATCTTCCCGGCCAGCTGCTCGCCCATCCGGAGCCGCCCCTCGTAGACCGAGACCCCGTCCATCACCGAGTCCGGCCGGGCGAGGTAAACGTACTCGAAGATGCACGGCGACAGCACGGGGCGGGCGGCACACTGGCGGCTGTGGAAACCGCCGTCCTCGTCGATCAGGATCGCCTCGCCGGGCGCGACGTCACGCACCACCTTGAACCCGGGCGTGTCGAGCGCCACGCTCTCGGAGGCGATGACCCACTCGGTCCCGAGCGGCCCCTCGCGCTTGCCGATCACGAGCGGCCGGATCCCGAATGGATCGCGGAACGCGAGCAGCCCG
This sequence comes from Burkholderiales bacterium, assembly GCA_050741515.1. Taxonomy (GTDB): domain Bacteria; phylum Pseudomonadota; class Gammaproteobacteria; order Burkholderiales; family SG8-39; genus DATEDA01. Next base: position 18,815 of record JBOIFD010000211.1, on the reverse strand, counting down.
CAACCGGCGATCATCGCGACCACCGCATAGGCCCCGCGGCACCGGCGGTGAACGTTCGCGACCGCGGCGAAGACCGTCTCGGGATCGACTTTCGGCCCGGTCGCCGCGCGCTCGAGCTCGTGCGCGAGCACGTTGAGCAGGACTTCCGAATCGGAGTTCGTGTTGATGTGCCGGAGGTCGGTCCGGAACATCTCCTGTTTGAGCTGAGCGGCGTTCGTGAGGTTGCCGTTGTGCGCGAGGACGATGCCGAACGGGGAGTTCACGTAGAACGGCTGCGCCTCGCCGCTCGCGAACGCCGACCCGGCGGTGGGGTAGCGGCAGTGCCCGATCCCGACATTGCCCGAGAGGGCTCGCATGTCGCGCGTCTGGAACACGTCGCGCACGTACCCGGGGCCCTTGTGCATGTGGAACTTCGCGCCCTCGGCGGTAACGATGCCCGCGGCGTCCTGGCCGCGGTGCTGCAGGAGCAGCAACCCGTCGTAGAGCAGCTGGTTGGCCGGGGTCTTCGCGGCTATGCCGATGATCCCGCACATCGTCTTACTCCTCGCATCGTGTCGCGCGCGGGCCGCGCCGCCGGTCAGCGCTCGTACCGCACCCGGTCGGCCACCGCACGGGGCAGATACGGCTTCACCGCGATCGCGGCCGTCTCGAGCGGCGCGGAGAGCTTCGCCTCGCGCCAGAATCGCTCCCGCGGCAGCGCCGTCAGTCCGGCCGCCAGCACCAAGACCACCAAGATGAGGGCGCCGCGGGCGATTCCAAAGACCGCGCCCAGCGTCCGGTCGGCAAGGCTCAGGCCCACCGCCCGCGCCAGCTTCGACGCGAGCACCCCCCCGAGGCTGACCGCGACCAGCACCGCGACGAACAGCACGATCACCGCGATGACCGCGCGCGCCAGCGGCGTCGCGAAGTTCGCGGGGAGCCATGCCGCTGCCTCGGCGGCGAACAGCATGGCGACCAGGGTCGCGGCGATCCACGCCGCCAGGGCGAACACTTCGCGCACCAGCCCGCGCCAGATGCCGATCACGGCCGAGAGCCCGAGCACGGCCAGCACGGCGTAATCGAACCCGGTCATTGGCGCGCGACCGCCGCCCCCGGGCTCAGGCCCAGGGTCTTGAGCCGCTCCCGGGCCCCCTCCGCCGCGTCCTTGCTCGGGAAGGGTCCGGCCCGCACCCGGGTCTGCTCCCCGCCCGGCGTGCTGACGGTCTCGGTGAAGTACTTGACGCCGGCCTTGGAGAGCTTCGCCTCGAGCTGCTTCACGTTCTCCCGGTTCGCAAACGCCCCCAGCGGCACCACGAAGGCCTCGGCGTTGAGGATGGCCTCGGCGCGCTTCGCCTCGGCCTCCTTGTGGGCGGCATCGCTCGGCGCCGCCCGGGCGATCGCCGCCGCCTTCGGCCGCTCGCCGGGGAGGCCCGATTCGGGCTTGACGTCCGGGGGTCGCGGGACGGCCTCGCTCGCCCCGGTCCGTGCGGCAGGCACGGCAGCGGGCGTCTTCGCAGGCGCCGGGGTTCCCGCGGGCGCCGCCGGAAGCTTCAGCCCGCCCGGTTGCTGCTTGGGGATTTCGACCGTGAGGTTGGTGACGACCGGCTTGGGCTCGAGATCCATCACCCAGGGCGGGATGAGGACCAGTGCCAGCACCACCGCGATCGCACCGATGAGGCGCCGCCGCGCCCGTCGTCGCAGCTCGAGCGCCTCGTCGTTACCTCGCATCTGGGCTCCGCGGTGTCGCGGTGCGCGCGGCCATCACCTCCGCCACGGTGTAGAAGGAACCGAACACGACGATTCTATCACCTTCTCCGGCGTCTTCCTGCGCCGCAGCGAGCGCGTCGCGCGGCGATGCGAAGCGCCGGACCGCGCCGCCCGCGCCGCTCCGGACGATCCCCTGCTCGACCTCCTCGGCCGTGGCGCCGCGCGGGTTGTCGAGCGTCGCGGCGTACCAGCCGTCGATCCGGCCGCGCAGCGCCCGGCACACTTCCGTGATGTCCTTGTCGCGCAGCATCCCGACGACGGCCAGCGTGCGCCGGTACCGCTCCATCCCGGCCAGACCGTCCGCCAGCACCGCCGCGGCCTCGGGGTTGTGCGCGACGTCCAGGACGACCGCGGGGCGCCCGGGCAGCACCTGGAAGCGCCCCGGGAGCTCGACCGCGGCGAGCCCGCGGCGGATGTCCTGCGCCCCGACCGGCAGCCGGTCGCGGAGGCTGTCGAGCGCGGCGATGGCGCAGGCCGCGTTCGCGAGCTGTTTCGCCCCACGCAGCGCCGGGTAGGCGAGCCCCGACCGCGCCCCGCCGGGCCCGAAGTAGCGCCACTGCCGAGGCTCGGCCTGGTAGCCGAAATCGCGGCCAATGAGCTGGAGGCTCGCCCCGATCTCGCGCGCGTGGTCGAGCACGCTCTGCGGCGGGGTCGGATCGCCCACGACGGCGGGCGTCGCCGGACGAAAGATGTGCGCTTTCTCCCGGCCGATCGCCGCGCGCGTGTCGCCGAGGTACTCGCGGTGGTCGAGCGCGACGCTCGTGAGAACCGCGCAGTCGGGCGCGAACGCGTTCACCGCGTCGAGCCGCCCGCCGAGCCCGATCTCGAGCACCAGCGCATCGGGCCGCGCCTGCGCGAAGATCAGCCAGGCCGCGAGCGTGCCGAACTCGAAGTACGTCAACGCGGTGTCGCCGCGGGCGGCGTCGATCTCCCGGAACGCTGCCGCGAGGGCGGCGTCGTCGGCCTCGCGGCCGTCCACCCGCACCCGCTCGTTGTAGCGCAGGAGATGCGGCGACGTGTAGCAGCCCACGCGGTAGCCGGCGGCGAGCAGGATCGACTCGATCATGGCGCAGGTCGATCCCTTGCCGTTGGTGCCGCCCACGGTGAGGATCGGGCAGGGCTTCGGCGTCGCGAGCCGGTCGAGCACCGCCCGCACCCGGTCGAGCCCGAGCGCGATCGCCTGCGGGTGCTGCCGCTCGATGTACGCGAGCCAGCCGGCGAGGTCCATCAGCCGACGACGAGGACCGGTTCGTTCCTAGGCCGCCGACGGCAGTCGCATCAACAGGGTGATGAGCGAGGCGATCTGATCGCGCAGGCTGCGCCGGTCGACGATGAGGTCGATCGCGCCCTTCTCGAGCAGGAACTCGGCGCGCTGGAAGCCCTCGGGCAGCTTCTCGCGCACCGTCTGCTCGATGACGCGCGGGCCGGCGAACCCGATGAGCGCCTTCGGCTCGGCGATCACGACGTCGCCGAGCATCGCGAAGCTCGCGGAGACGCCGCCCATCGTCGGGTCGGTGAGCACCGAGATGAACGGCAGGCGGCGCGCGGCGAGCTGGGTGAGCGCCGCGGTCGTCTTCGCCATCTGCAGCAGCGAGAGGAGGCCCTCCTGCATGCGTGCGCCCCCGGTCGCGGTGAAGCACACGAGCGGCAGGTTCTGGTCGAGGCAGGCGCGGACGCCGCGCACGAACCGCTCGCCGACCACCGAGCCCATCGAGCCGCCCATGAACGCGAACTCGAACGCGGCCGCCACGAGCGGCACGTTCTTGACCGCCCCCTGCAGCACGACGAGCGCGTCGGTCTCGCCGGTCTCCTTCTCGGCTTCCTCGAGACGCTCGGCGTACTTCCGGGAGTCCTTGAACTTCAGGGTGTCCACCGGCAGCACCTCGGCGCCGATCTCGTAGCGGCCCTCCGGATCGAGGAACAGATCGAGCCGCGCCCGCGCCCCGAGCCGGCTGTGATAGCCGCACTTGGGGCAGACGTTCGCGTTCTTCTCGAGGTCGGTCGTGTAGAGCACGGCGTCGCAGGCCTCGCATTTCGTCCAGAGACCCTCCGGCACCGTGCGCCGCACCGCGCCGGTGCGCTGGATCTTCGGCGGCAGCAGCTTCTGGAGCCAGCTCATCGAACTACCCTCGCCACGGCGCTCTCGGCGCCGTCGAGGGCCTGCCGGATCCCGGCGAGGAACACGCCCGCGCGCTCGATCGCCGCGCCGGCCGGCGCGTCCTCCATCTCCTGGATCAGACGGCTGCCGATCACCACCGCGTCGGCCACCGCACCGACCGCGCGCGCGGTCTCGCCGTCGCGGATCCCGAAGCCGACGCCGACCGGGAGCGAGGTTCGGCGGCGGATCGCGGCGAGCCGGGCGGCGACGTCGCCGACGTCGAGGTGCGACGCCCCGGTGACCCCGCGCAGGGAGACGTAGTAGATGTACCCGCTGGCGAGGCCGACGATCCGCTCGATGCGCGAGTCGGTGGACGTGGGGGCGAGCAGGAAAATGAGATCCATTCCATTCTTCTTCACCAGCTCCGCGAACGGGCCGCACTCCTCCGGCGGGTAATCCACCACCAAGACGCCGTCGACTCCCGCCGCGCGCGAGCGCTCCACGAAGCGTTCGATCCCCAGCGCCTCGATCGGATTCGCATAGCCGAAGAGCACGAGGCCGGTCGCGTCGTCGCGCTTCCGGAACTCCGTAACGTAGCCGAGCACCGTATCCAGGCTGATCCCATGCTTCAAGGCCCGCTCGCTCGCGCGCTGGATCACCGGCCCGTCGGCCATCGGGTCGGAGAACGGCACGCCGAGCTCGATCACATCGGCCCCGGCCTTCACGAGCGCGTGCATGAGCGGCACCGTCGCCGGCGGCGACGGATCGCCCGCGGTAATGAAGGGGATGAGGGCCTTGCGCCGGGCGCGCGCGAGGCGCGCGAAGATGGTCGGGATGCGGGACATCGCCCTAGAGCTTGATCCCCGACTTCTCGGCGACGGTGTGCATGTCCTTGTCGCCGCGTCCGGACAGATTCACCAGCAGGATCCGGTCACGCGCCATCGTCGGCGCGATCTTCGCCGCGTAGGCGAGCGCGTGGCACGACTCGAGCGCGGGGATGATCCCTTCGTAGTGGCAGCAGTCATGGAACGCCTGCAGCGCCCCGTCGTCGTCGATCGTGACGTACTCGGCGCGCCCCGAGTCCTTCAGCCACGCGTGCTCGGGCCCGACGCCCGGGTAGTCGAGCCCGGCCGAGATCGAGTGCGTCTCGATGATCTGGCCGTGCTCGTCCTGCAGCAGGTAGGTGCGGTTGCCGTGCAGCACGCCCGGCTTCCCGGCGTTGAGCGAGGCCGCGTGCTTGCCGGTCGCGAGGCCGTAGCCGCCCGCCTCGACGCCGATCAGGCGCACGTTCGCGTGCGGGATGTAGTCGTAGAAAATGCCCATCGCGTTCGACCCGCCGCCGACGCAGGCGATGACGGCATCCGGCTGGCGACCGGCGACCTCGGGCATCTGGTCGAGGCACTCGCGTCCGATCACGCGCTGGAAGTCGCGCACCATCATCGGGTACGGATGCGGACCCGCGACGGTGCCGATGATGTAGAACGTGTTGTGCACGTTGGTCACCCAGTCGCGCATCGCCTCGTTCAGCGCGTCCTTGAGCGTCCTCGAACCCGACTCGACGGGGACGACGGCGGCGCCGAGGACCTTCATCCGGTAGACGTTCGCCGCCTGACGCTTGACGTCCTCCGTCCCCATGTACACCACGCATTCCATGCCGTAGCGCGCGGCAACGGTGGCGGCCGCGACGCCGTGCATCCCGGCGCCGGTCTCGGCGATCACGCGCGGCTTGTCCATCCGCCGCGCGAGCAGCGCCTGGCCGACGGTGTTGTTGATCTTGTGCGCGCCGGTGTGGTTCAGGTCCTCGCGCTTGAGGAACACCTGCGCGCCGCCGAGCAGCTGCGACCAGCGCTTGGCGTGGTACACCGGGCTCGGGCGGCCGACGTAATGCTTCAGCTCGTAGCGGAGCTCGGCGACGAACTCGGGATCCTCGCGGTAGCGCTCGTAGGCGATGCGCAGCTCGTCGAGCGCGTGAACGAGCGTCTCGGCGACGAAGACGCCGCCGTAGGGCCCGAAGTGCCCGCGGCTGTCCGGAAGATCATGCATCTGCATTGCGGACTCCCGCGATGAAGGCGGCGATCAGCCGCTCGTCCTTGACGCCCTTCGCCGACTCGACCCCGCTCGAGACGTCGACCGCCCACGGCCGCACGCGGCGGACCGCCTCACCCACGTTCTGCGCATCGAGTCCCCCCGAAAGGATCACCGGACGGGCGAGGCGCGGCGGGATCAGGTTCCAGTCGAAGGCCTCGCCGGTGCCGCCGTACAGGTCGTCACGATACGCGTCGAGCAGCCAGCCCGCGGCATCCTCATGACCAGCGAGGGATTCTAGCAAATCGACCCCGGATCTCACCCGCACCGCCCGCAGGTACGGGATGCCGAAGCTCCGGCAGAACACCGGGGTCTCTTCGCCGTGGAACTGCAGGAGGCTCGGCCGGCACGCGGCGACCACCTCGGCCACGTGCTCCGGAGCAGGGTTCACGAATACCGCGACGCGGGCGACGAAGGGCGGCAGGCCGGCGGCGATTTCTGCCGCACGCCCGAGGGTCACCCGACGCGGGCTCGGCGGATGGAAGATGAGCCCGATCGCGTCGGCGCCCTGTCGCGCCGCGGCCAGCCCGTCGGCGACCGACGTGATGCCGCAGATCTTGACTCTCGTCCTCATGCGCAATCCGGGCGCGGCTCGGAGAAGAAGGGGAGCATAGGCGCGAACCGCGGCAGGTTCCAGCGTTCCGGGTACGTCACGCGCGCGAGGTAGAGCCCTTCGGGTCCGAAGGTCGGCGCCGCGCGCCGGCGGTCGCGACCGCCGAGCACTTCCGCGACCCACTCGGGGGGATGGGCGCCCTTTCCCACCTGAACGAGGCAGCCGACGAGGTTGCGGACCATGTGATGCAGGAACGCGCTGGCGGTGAACCTGAAGACGACGTAGTCGCCCTCTCGTTCGACCGCCGCGCGCATGAGCACGCGCACCGGGCTCTTTGCCTGGCACTCGGCGGAACGGAACGCGCTGAAGTCGTGCTCGCCGACCAGCGCGCCGGCGGCCGCGCGCATCCGGTCGACATCGAGCGGCAGGTGGAACCAGCCGGTCCGGCCGCCGAACACCGACGGACGGACCGGATGGTTGTGCAGGACGTAGGCATAGCTGCGGCTCGTCGCCGAGTAGCGCGCATGGAACTCGGCCTCGACCGCCTGGGCCCACTGGACGGCGATCGCCTCCGGGAGCTGCGCGTTGACGCCGCGGACCCAGGCGGTCTCCGGCCGCTCCGCCTCGGTGTCGAAGTGGACGACCTGGCCGGTCGCGTGCACGCCGGCGTCGGTCCGCCCGGCGGCCGCGGCGCGCACCGGCGCGTTCGCGATCGCGGCGAGCGCAGCTTCGAGGCGGTCCTGGACCGTGTTGCCGCCGGGCTGCGACTGCCAGCCGGCGAAGGTCCGCCCGTCGTAAGCGACGCCGATCGCGATTCTCACGGTTCATCCAGAACGGACGAAGGCCGCGGACGCGGCCTTCGGGATACTCCTGCGGAGCAGACGTTACCTCTGCGGAGCAGACGTTACCTTATCGCGGCGAGCATCTGCTTCGCCTGCTGCTGCTGGGCCGAGTCGCCCTCCTTCAGCACCTCGTTCAGCAGCTCGCGCGCACCGTCCTTGTCCCCCATCTCCTCGTACGCCTTGGCGAGGTCGAGCTTGGTGGCCACCTCCTGCCAGCGGGCATCGACCGGAGCCCCCTCGCCGCCCCCCTTGCCGAGATCGAAGCTGATCCCGCCAAGATCCATTGCGCTCGCGGCCGGCTTGGTCGGCTCGCCGAGCTTGAAGTCGACCTCGGTGACGTTGGCCGGCTGTGCGGCCTGCATCCTGGCGGTCTGCTCTCCGGGCGCGGCGCTGCCCTTCGTTCCCGGCAGCTCGAAATCGATCTCGAGCGATCCGGGCTGCCCCTGCGCGTCGACCATGTCGCTGACCGCTTTCTTCGTGGCCGCGTCCATGATGAACGTGCCGCTCGGGGAGAAATCGCTCGCCTCTTCGACGGCGGGCTTCTGCGAGTCGCCGCCGAGGTTGAGGTCGAAGCCGAGATCCACCGGAGCCTGGCTCGCCACGTCGAGCGCGAGGTCGGGCACTGCCGGGGCGGCAGCCCGGCCCCCGCCACCCAGGTCGAAGTCGATGGACGGCGGTGACCTGCTGTCGGCCAGGTCGAACGCGAGGTCGCTCGCCATCGCCGCCGCTGCGCCACCGGCGGCGGGGAGCACCACGGTGTCGCGCTCGGGGGACGGACGGCCGCCCCCTGCCCGCCGGCCGCCGTACATCGGATTGCTGGGGTCGATCGAGAGCCCGAGCTCGTTCGCCTTCTGCCACTCGGGCCCTTGGCCGCCGGTCGCAGCGTAGATCTCGCCGGCGGTGGTCTCGAACGCCTTCAGATCCTTGCGCGCCGCGTAGATCTCGAGGAGCTTCACCCGCACCGTCTGGCGGTTGGGGTCCTTCAGCAGCGCTTCCTTGAGGATCTCCTCGGCCTGGGCGTCGCGGCCGTAGGCCATGTACACGTCCGCTTCCGCGACCGGATCGACTTCGTCGGTGTCGATCGCGCCGATGCCGCTCTGGCTGAAGTCGGTCTGAAGCGAGCTGCCGCCCGTGTCGACGCTGCGCCCGCCAGTGGTACCGAAAACCGAGCTCGAATCGGTCGTCGTCACGCCAAGCAGGCTATTCTCCAGCTTGGCGCTGCGCTTTTTTCGCCACAGGTACCCCCCGATCAGGAGGGCGAGGATCCCGCCTCCTCCGCCGGCCAGGTAGAGCGGCTCGTCCAGGATCGCTTCGACGAGGCTCGGCTCGGGCGGCGGCGGCGGCGCGGGCTTCTTCGGTGCCGCCGCCTTGGGCGGCGCGGGTGCTTTGGGCGCTTCGGCTTTCGGCGCTTCGGGGGGCTTTGCGGGTGCGGCGGGTGCCGGTTCGGCCGCCTTGGGCGCCTCGGGCGCCTTCGCGATCTCGGCTGCCTTCGCCGGCTCGGGCGCCTTGGCCGCAAGGGGTTCCGGCTTGGGCGCAGGCTCCGCTCGCGGCGGCTCGGGGGCTTTCGGTGCCTCCGGCGCTTTGGCAACTTCGACTGCCTTCGCGGGCCCCGGGGCCTTGGCCGGGGCTTTCGCGTCCGGGGCCTTGGCCACCGGCGCCGCCGCGGCCTTGGCCGCCGCAGCCTTCGTGGCCTCCGCCTGCTTCTGCAGGTCGGCAAGCTGCTTGTTCTTCAGTTCGACCAGACCCTGGAGATCCTTGACGTTCCGCTCCAGATCGCCAACGCGCGAGTTCGCTTCCTGGACGGCGCGTTCGCGGGCCGCGAGATCGTCGGCGCGGGCCGCCGCGGCGGCCTTGGCGCTCTTCGCCGCTTCGTCCGCCTTCGAGATGCGGAGCTCGTCGCGCGGTGCCGCCTTCGGCGCCGCCGCCGCCGCCTCGGGTTGCTCGGTGATCGGGCCGGCCGCGCGGTGCTGCGGCGCCTCGGTCTGGGCCGGCGCCGCCGCGACCGCCCTGCCGAGCTTGGCGCGGTAGTCGTTGAAGTCCTGCCACTGCGCCACGACGAGCTTGCCGGCATCGGCGGCGGCGACGACCTCCACCGCCTCCCGCTCCGGGATCGTGAGAACGCGCCCCGCGCGGACGAGGTTCATGTTCTTCTGGATGAACGCGTCCTCGTTCGCGCGGTAGAGCGCCACGAGCATCTGGTGCAGCGTGACACCCTCGGGCCGGTATTGCTGCGCGATCTTGCTCAGCGTGTCGCCCTTCTGCACCTCGTAGGTGGCCACCGGCTCGCTCGCCGGCGTGGGGGCACCGGCGGGCGCTGGCGCGGCTGGCGCTGGCGCGGACGGCGTTTGCGCGGCTGGGGTTTCCGCGGCTGGCGCTGGCGCGGACGGCGTTTGCGCGGCTGGCGTTTCCGCGGCTGGTGCCGGCGCAGCGGGCGCTGGCGCGGCTGGCGTTTCCGCGGCTGGCGTCTCAGCGGGCGGTGATGCTGCAGGCACCGATGGCGCCGGCTCCGCCGACGCCGCCGGCGGTGCGGCCGCGCTGATTTCCGGAGGCCGTGTTGCTTCGGCCGGCCGCACCTCGGTCGTCGCAGGTCGCGACGGCGCGGCGGCGATCGGCTGAGGCCCCCGGTAGTCCGCGGGGTCGAGCAGGAACGTGTACTGGCGAACGAGCCGGCCCGAGGCCCAGTTCAATTCCACGAGCACATCGAGGAACGGTTCCTCCACCGGCTGAGGGGTGGAGAGGACGATGACGTACCGGTCGTTCGGCCGGCGCTCGAGCACGGTGCGGACGCGCGGTATGACCGCGCCATACTCGACGCCCGCTTCGCGGAACGCATCGGGCGTCGCGATCCGCGCGCTCAGCGATTCGACCTCGCCCCGCTGCAGGGACACGATCTCGATCTCGGCGCGCAGCGGCTGACCCAGGCTGGACAAGACGGCGAGCCGCCCCAGACCGGCCGCCAGCACGTCCAACGGCAGCAATCCAAGCGCCAGAAGGGCGAGCAGTCGCGTTGTAATCGTTCGGTTTCCCACCGTGCCCCCCTCGGGGACTTCGATCGAGGTAACTAACATAGCATCAGGGGTTTAGCCATGCAAGCTAATCCTCCTCCTCAAAATCGCCTCCAAGCCAACTATTGCGCAGTCATTGCGCGCTCCCACAGCGGTCCCGAGTACTGCACGAAAACCCAGCCCTTGAAATGCGCCTGATCAGGCCGTCGCTGCCGTCCGCGCCGGGCCGCGCGAGCGGGGTTCCGCGTGTTCGCGAAGGATCCCAAGCATACGCCGCAGCGGTTCCGCGGCGCCCCAGAGAAGCTGGTCGCCGACGGTGAACGCGGCGAGGTACTGCGGCCCCATTGCCAGCTTGCGCAGCCGCCCGACGGGCACGTGCATCGAGCCCGTCACCGCCGCCGGCGAGAGCTCGCGCAGGCTCGCGTCACGCTCGTTGGGCACGACCCGCACCCACGGGTTCGCGGCGGCGAGCAGCGCGTGGATCTCGTCGAGCGGCACGTCGCGGGTGAGCTTGATCGTGACCGCCTGGCTGTGACAGCGCATCGCGCCGATCCGCACGCAGACCCCGTCCATCGGGATCGGGTTCTCGGCGCGGCCGAGGATCTTGTTCCCCTCGGCCTGCGCCTTCCACTCCTCGCGGCTCTGGCCGTTGCCGAGGTCCTTGTCGATCCACGCGAGCAGGCTCCCGGCGAGCGGCGCGCCGAACTGGTCCTTCGGCAGCCGCTCCGATCGCAGCGCGTCGGCGACGCGACGGTCGATCTCGAGGATCGCGGCGGCCGGATCCGCAAGCAGGTCCGCGGCAGCGCGGTGCGCAGCACCCATCTGCGCGAGCAACTCGCGCATGTGTTGCGCCCCGGCGCCCGAGGCCGCCTGATACGTCATCGCGGTCAGCCACTCCACCAGACCGTGCTTGAACAGGCCGTGGAGCCCCATCAGCATCAGGCTCACGGTGCAGTTCCCGCCGATGTAGTTCCTGATCCCCCGCGCCAGAGCGTCCTGGATCGCGTCGCCGTTCACCGGGTCGAGGATGATGACGGCGTCGGCGCTCATGCGCAGCGCCGAAGCCGCGTCGATCCAGTAGCCCGTCCAGCCCGCAGCGCGGAGCTTCGGGTACACCTCGTTCGTGTAGTCGCCGCCCTGGCAGGTCACGACGACGTCCAGCGCTTTCAGCGCCTCGATCGAGCGCGCGTCCCCGAGCGCGCCGGTCGCGCGGCCGATGTCAGGCCCTTGGCCCCCGACGTTCGACGTGGTGAAGAACGCCGGGTCGATGTGGTCGAAGTCGCGCTCCTCGCGCATGCGCTGGATCAGCACCGAGCCGACCATGCCGCGCCAGCCCACGAACCCGATTCGTCTCATCTTCTCCCAGCCCCCGTCTACCCGAGCGCCGCGACCACCGCGTCGCCCATTGCGATCGTGCCCACCCGGGTCGTCCCCGGCTCATGGATGTCCGCGGTCCGCAGGCCCTTGGCGAGCACCTTGCGCACCGCGCCCTCGACCCGCTGCGCGGCAGCGTCCTCGCTCAAGCTGTAACGCAGCATCATCGCCGCCGACAGGATCGTCCCGAGCGGATTGGCGACGTCCTTTCCCGCGAGGTCCGGGGCCGACCCGTGAATCGGCTCGTACAGCCCCTTGCCGCGCTCGTCGAGCGAAGCCGAGGGCAGCATGCCGATCGAGCCGGTCAGCATCGACGCCTCGTCGGACAGGATATCGCCAAACATGTTGCCGGTGACGATCACGTCGAACTGCTTCGGCTGCCGCAGCAGCTGCATCGCGGCGTTGTCGACGTACATGTGCGACAGCTCGACGTCCGGGTACGCCCTGCCCACTGCCGTGACGACCTCGCGCCACAGCTGCGAGGTCTCGAGCACGTTCGCCTTGTCCACCGAGCAGAGCTTCCGCCTGCGCTTCTGCGCTGCGCGGAAGCCCGCGTGCGCGATGCGCCGGATCTCCGATTCGGCGTACCGCATGGTGTCGAAGCCCTCGCGCTCGCCATCCTCGCGCGCGCGGATCCCGCGCGGCTGGCCGAAGTAGATGTCGCCGGTGAGCTCGCGCAAGATCAGGAGATCGAGCCCGGCGACGACCTCGGGCTTGAGGGTCGACGCGCCGGCGAGCTCGGGATAGATCGTCGCCGGGCGCAGGTTGGCGAACAACCCCAGTTCCTTTCGCAGCCGGAGCAGCGCCTGCTCGGGGCGCTGTGCGCGCGGGAGCTGGTCGTACCGCGGCCCGCCCACCGCGCCGAAGAGGATCGCGTCGGCCGCCTTCGCGAGGGCGAGCGTCGGCGCGGGGAGCGGCTCGCCCCCGGCGTCGAAGCCGGCGCCGCCGACCGGCGCCTCCTCGAGCCCGAGCCCCTTCAGCGCGAGCGCCTTCAGCACCTTGACCGCCGGCGCGACGACCTCGGGACCGATGCCGTCGCCCGGGAGAACCGCGATCTGCATCGGTCAGCCGAACAGCCAGGGCTGCTCGGCCTTGCGGCGTTCCTCGAACTCGCGGATCTTGTCCGCGTGCCGCAGCGAGAGACCGATCTCGTCGAGCCCGTTCAGCAGGCAGTACTTGCGGAACGGATCGACCTCGAACCGGAACGCGCGGCTGCCGTCGGGGTAGGCGACCGTCTGCTGAGCGAGGTCGACCGTGAGCCGGAAGCCCGGGAAGGCCGCGACGTCGTGGAACAGGCGGTCGACCTCCGACGCCTGCAGCGCGATCGGAAGGAGGCCGTTCTTGAAGCAGTTGTTGAAGAAGATCTCGCCGTACGACGGCGCGATGACCGCGCGGAACCCGAAGTCGAGCATCGCCCACGGGGCGTGCTCGCGCGAGGAGCCGCAGCCGAAGTTCTGCCGCGCGAGCAGAATGGTCGCGCCCTTGTAGCGCGGGTGATTCAGCACGAAGTCGGCGTTCGGCACCCGCCGTGCGGGGTCCATTCCGGGCGCGCCGATGTCGAGGTAGCGCCACGCGTCGAAGAGATTCGGCCCGAAACCCGAGCGGTTGATCGACTTCAGGAACTGCTTCGGGATGATCACGTCGGTGTCGACGTTGGCCCGGTCGAGGGGTGCGACCATGCCGTTCAGGACGGTGAACTTCTCCATCGGCTCAGCCCCACGATCTCACGTCGACGAAATGCCCCGCGATCGCCGCCGCCGCCGCCATCTCGGGGCTGACGAGGTGGGTGCGCCCGCCGGGTCCCTGGCGCCCTTCGAAGTTGCGGTTGGAGGTCGACGCGCAGCGCTCGCCCGGTGACAGCCGGTCGTCGTTCATCCCGAGGCACATGGAGCACCCCGGCTCGCGCCACTCGAACCCGGCCTCCCTGAAGATGCGGTCGAGCCCTTCGCGCTCGGCCTGCTGTTTTACCGGCCCCGAGCCCGGCACGACCAGCGCGAGCCTGACGTTCGACGCGATGCGCCGGCCGCGCACCACCCCCGCCGCGGCCCGCAGGTCCTCGATGCGCGAGTTGGTGCACGACCCGATGAACACCTTGTCGATGCGGATGTCGGTCATCGGCGTGTTGGGCGCGAGCGCCATGTACTCGAGCGCGCGCTCGATCCCCGAGCGCCGGGTCGGGTCCTTTTCCTGGTCCGGGTCGGGCACGCGACCGTCGATCGACACCACCATCTCGGGCGACGTGCCCCAGCTCACCTGCGGCCGGAGCTCGCGCGCGTCGATGGTCACCACCCGGTCGAACTTCGCATTGTCGTCGCTCGCGAGCGTGCGCCAGCGCGCCACGGCCCGCTCCCACAGCTCGCCCTTCGGCGCGAACCGCCGCCCCTTCAGGTACTCGACCGTCACCTCGTCGACGGCGATCAGCCCGCAGCGCGCGCCCGCCTCGATCGACATGTTGCAGACGGTCATCCGGCCTTCCATCGACAGGTTCCGCACCGCGCTGCCGCCGTACTCGATCGCATAGCCGGTGCCGCCCGCGATGCCGATCCGGCCGATGATCGCGAGCGCCACGTCCTTCGCGGTCACGCCTCGCGGCAGCCGCCCTTCGACGAGCACCAGCATGTTGCGCGCCTTCCTGGTCAGCAGGCACTGCGTGGCGAAGACGTGTTCGACTTCGGAGGTCCCGATCCCGTGCGCGAGGCACGCGAACGCGCCGTGCGTGCTCGTGTGGCTGTCGCCGCAGACGACCGTCATGCCGGGCAGCGTCGCGCCCTGCTCGGGGCCGATCACGTGGACGATGCCCTGGTTGCGGTCGCGGAACGGGAAGTACGCCTTCGCCCCGAGGTCGCGCAGGTTCGCGTCGAGCGCGTCCACCTGGACGCGCGAGGTCGGGTCGGCGATTCCCTGGTCCCAGTCCTTCGTCGGGGTGTTGTGGTCGGCGGTTGCGACGATCGATCCGGGACGCCACACCTTGCGACCGGCGAGCCGCAAGCCTTCGAACGCCTGCGCGCTGGTCACTTCGTGGACGAGGTGCCGGTCGATGTAGAGCAGCGTCGTGCCGTCGTCCTCGGCGTGGACGGCGTGGCTCGCCCAGAGCTTGTCGTAGAGGGTCTGCGGGGCCATTGTTGCACCTGAAGAATCGTTAATTATATCGGAACCACCCCCTCCCCCCGGCGGGCGCCCGTGGATTGTGCAACGCAGCGTGGCCCGGCGGGCACGCTCAGCCGCCCCGCCGGGCGGCCTGATAGAGCGGCATCACCCGCTCGGAGTACACCTCGAGGTCCTTGATCCGGCTCTCCGGCGAGGGATGCGTCGACAGGATCTCCGGCGGCGCGCCGCCGCCGGCGGCCTGCGCCATCTTCTTCCACACGTTGACTGCGCCGCGCGGATCGTAGCCGGCCCGCGCCGCGAGCTCCACGCCGATCCGGTCCGCCTCCTGCTCGTGCAGCCGCGAGTTCGGGAGCGTGAAGGTCACCTGCGCGACCATGTCCGCGAGCTGCGTGCCGCTCCCGCCGAGCCCGAGCACCGCGCTCGCGACGCCGACCGCGACGCCGGTGGCGAGCTGCTGCGAGACCCGCTCGCGGCCGTGCTCGCGCAGCGCGTGCGCGATCTCGTGGCCCATGATCGCCGCGAGCTCGTCGTCGGAGAGCTTCAGCTGGTCGATCAGACCGGTGTAGACGGCCATCTTTCCGCCCGGCATGCACCAGGCGTTCAGCTCCTTCGAGGTGATCACGTGCGTCTCCCACTTCCAGCCCGACGCATCCTGGCGGAACACTCCGGTCTGCGCGATGAGCCGGTTGGCGATCGTCCGCACGCGCTGCACCTGGGCCGGGTCGCGGTCGAGCAGGCCCTTCTTCTGCGCGTCGCCGATCGTCTTGGCGTATTGCTGCGCCGCCGCCTGGTCCACCTGCTTCGACGAGACGAGCAACGCCTGCTGCCGGTCGACCCCGACTGCGCCGGATTGGGTGGTCTGCCCGCAGCCGGCGACCCCAAGGATCGCCGCACCGACGACCAAGCGCTTGAGAAATCGAGGAAACATGAAAACCCCCGGTTGCGGCTATGACGGCGTCACCACGTCGACTCTTCGACCGGACGCGCGCCGCAGCAGTTTCGCCTGCCGCGCCAGAAGGAGCAAGCCGGCCGCGGCGGCAGCGCTCGCCCCGGTGAACGTCCACGCCGGGCCGATGGCATCCCACGCCGCGCCGCTCGCCGCCGCGCCGACGAAGCCGCCGAGCCCGAACGAGATCGAGAGATACAGGGCTTGTCCCCGCACCTGGCGGGCGCCGGTGAACCACCGGTTCACGAGGGCGAGCGAGGCCATGTGGCATGCGCCGAACGTCGCGGCGTGCAGCAGCTGCGCGACCACGAGCAGCGGCACGCTGCCAACGCCCCAGCCGATCAGGGCGAACCGCACAATGGCCAATGCGAAGCAAGCGGCAAGAACGTCGTGCGCGGCGAAGCGCTTCATCCAGACCGGGGCCGCGAGGAACACCCCGATCTCGGCCACGACGCCCAGCGACCAGAGCAGGCCGATCGCGGACCGGCTGTAGCCGACCTCCGCGAGATAGATACTGTAAAAGGCGTACAGCGGCCCGTGCGCGGCGTTCATGAGGACGTTTGCGCCCAGCAGCGCGACGACCTCGGGGCGCAGGGCCTGCCGCCAGACCGACTCGTGCACCGGCGGCGCGAGCGGCGCGCGATCGCGCAACGAGCACGCCAGCCCGAGCGTCGCCGCCAGCGCGAGCCCGAGCATCCACAACAGGTTGGCGATCGCCACGCGGTCGAGCACCCAGCCGGCGCCGAGCACCGCGACGATGAAGCCGACCGACCCCCAGAGCCGGATCCCGCCGTACCGCTCGATGCGGCCGCGGAGTCCGGCGAGGGTGATCGCCTCGACGAGCGGCATCGTCGCGCTCGAGAAGAACGCGAAGCCCGCGAGCGCGATGAACAGCCCGGCGAACTCGGTCGTCGCGAACACACCGGCATAGGCCGCGAGCCCGGCGGCGAGCGTCCCCTGTAGCAGCCGCGCGCGCCAGCCGTAGCGGTCGGCGAGCGACGCCCAGAAGTACGGCGCGGCGATCCGCATGAGCTGCATGAGCGACAGCAGCAGCCCGATCTGCCACGCCGCCTGCCCGATCGACTGCAGGTACAGGCCGAAGTACGGCGCGAACGCGCCGACGAACGCGAAATAGGCGAAGTAGACCCCGGCGAGCCGGCGGTACGGAATCGGGACGGCGGCGGGCACGGTGCGAGGCGCGGCAGAACTCGCGCAATTCTCTCACGCGCCGTCACGCGTGCTCCGCTACACTCCCGGCCACTCGACCGCCGACCTCATGGCAGAACGCAGCCGCATCGAGCAGCTCGCGCAGATCGCCGCCGTGGCGATTCTCGTCGTCGGCTGCTACGTCGTCCTGCGGCCGTTCCTCGCCGCGACGCTGTTCGCCGCGTCGGTGGCCGCCTGCACGTGGCCGCTCTACGCCTGGATCCGCGACAAGGTCGGCGGACGCTCGACGCTCGCCGCAAGCCTGATGACGCTGCTGCTCGTGCTCATCGGCCTCATCCCGTTCGTGTTGCTCGTCGGGTCGCTCGTCGACGATGTCCCGCTGCTCGTCGATTGGGTGAAGCAGGCGCTCGCCCAGGGCGCGCCCGACCCGCCCGCCTGGCTGGTCGGACTGCCGTACGTCGGCGAACAGCTCGACGCTTACTGGCATCGCCTCGCGGAAAGCCGCGACGAGGCGCTCGCGCTGCTGCGGCGCTTCGCCCAACCCGCGCAGGCGTTCCTGCTCGCGGTCGGGAAAGTGCTCGGCGAGGGGATCCTCCAGCTCACGCTGGCGGCGTTCATCGGCTTCTTTCTCTACCGCGACGGCGAAGCGCTGATGGCGGTGATCCGCGGCGTCGCGGCCCGGCTCGCCGGCGGCCTCGCGGAGGGGATGGTCGGGACGATCAACAACACCGTCGTCGGCGTGATGTACGGAATCGTCGGGACCGCGCTCGCACAGGGCGTGGTCGCGGCAATCGGTCTGTGGATCGCGGGCGTACCCTCCGCGCTGCTCCTCGGGGCGGCGACTTTCCTGCTGTCGCCGGTGCCGATCGGTCCGCCGCTCGTGTGGGGCGGCGCGGCGATCTGGCTGTTCTTGCAGGACGAGATCGCGTGGGCGGTGTTCATGCTCGTCTGGGGCGCGCTCGTCGTCAGCAGCATCGACAACTTCGTGAAGCCGCTGCTGATCAGCCGCGGCGCGGCGATGCCGTTCGTACTGGTGCTGCTCGGGATCTTCGGCGGCGTGATCGCGTTCGGCTTCATCGGCATCTTTCTCGGCCCGACGCTGCTCGCCGTCGGCTACAGCCTGATGCGCCGCTGGATCGCCGCCGCGGCCCCCGCTGACGCACCGCGACCGTGACCGGAGCACCGCCGCCTGCGGCACCGGCGCCCGCATACCGCCGCGGGTTGCTGTTCCTCCTGTTCACGATCTCCGGTTTCGCCGGCCTGATCTACGAGTCGATCTGGAGTCACTACCTCAAGCTCTTCCTCGGCCACGCCGCGTACGCGCAGACGCTCGTGCTCGCGCTGTTCATGGGCGGCATGGCGCTCGGCGCGTGGCTCGCGAGCCGCATGTCGGGGCGCTGGCCGAACCTGCTGCGCGGCTACGCGATCGTGGAAGCGGTGATCGGGCTCGCGGCGATCGCCTTCCACGCGCTCTTCGTCGCCACCACCGAGGCGGCGTACGGCTCGATCCTGCCGGCGCTCGGTTCCGACACCGGCGCGGCGCTGGTCAAGTGGTCGCTTGCCGCGGCGCTCATCCTGCCGCAATCGATCCTCCTCGGGATGACCTTCCCGCTCATGAGCGCGGGCCTCCTCCGCCGCCACCCCGAACGGCCGGGCGAGGCGCTCGCGATGCTGTACTTCACCAACAGCTTCGGCGCCGCCATCGGCGTGCTGGCGAGCGGCTTCGTGCTGATCGACCGGCTCGGGCTGCCGGGGACGATCCAGGTTGCCGGGGCGCTGAACCTCGCGCTCGCGGTGATCGTGTGGCTGGTCGCGCCCGGTCGCGATCCGGAGCCCGGTCGCGTCGCCGCGGCCACCATCGCCGAGCGCACCGCGGCCGGCGGCGCCGAGG
>JBOIFD010000210.1:0-27772 GCA_050741515.1 Burkholderiales bacterium | reverse complement strand
CGCATCGAGCGCCGGCTCGAGCGCGTCCGCCCGGTACCGGATCACGTGCAGGACCGGGCCGAACACCTCGCGCTGCGGCAGCTCGGCGAGCGAGATCTCGAAGGCGACCGGCGCGACGAAGCTGCCGTGCCCGGTGCTCTCGGGCAACCGCGCTTCCGCGATCAGGCGGCCGCGCCCGCGGAGCCGGGCGATGTGGGCCTCCAGCATCCGCCTGGCCTCGTCGTCGATCACCGGCCCGACGTCGGTCTCCGGTTCCGCCGGGTCGCCGACCCGCAGCTCGGCGAGGGCGCCGGCGAGCATCTCGAGGATGCGCGGCGCGGCATCCTCCTGCACGAGCAGGAGCCGCATCGCGGAGCAGCGCTGCCCCGCCGTCTGGAACGCCGAGGCAAGCGCGTCGGCGACGACCTGCTCCGGCAGCGCGGACGAGTCGACGACCATGGCGTTCTGCCCCCCGGTCTCGGCGATGAACGGCACGATCGGCCCGTCGCGCTCGGCGAGCGCGCGGTTGATCGCGCGCGCGGTTTCGTAGGCGCCGGTGAACACGACGCCGGCGACGAGCGGGTGCCGGACGAGCGGCGCCCCGGCCGATTCGCCCGCGCCCGCGACGAGCTGCAGCGCCGCGGGGGGGATCCCGGCCTCGTGCAGGAGCGCCACGGCCGCCTGCGCGATGAGCGGCGTCTGCTCGGCCGGCTTGGCGACGACCGCGTTGCCGGCCATCAGCGCCGCGGTGACCTGGCCGGTGAAGATCGCGAGCGGAAAGTTCCACGGGCTGATGCAGGCGAACACGCCGCGTCCCCCGAGCTCGAGCCGGTTCGCTTCGCCGGTCGGTCCCGGCAGCGGCTGCGGCGCACCGAACGCCTCGCGACCGCGCACCGCGTAGTAGCGGCAGAAATCGGCCGCCTCGCGCACCTCGGCGACCGCGTCGGACAGCGTCTTCCCCGCCTCGCGCACGGCGAGCGAGATGAGCGCGTCGGTCCGCGCTTCGAGCAGCTCCGCCGCGCGCTCGAGGGCGCGTGCGCGTTCCTCGGCCGGGGTCGCATCCCACGCCGGCCACGCGGCCGCGGCATCGCGGACCGCGGCATCGACCTCGTGCTCGGTCGCCTCGCGGACCGCCCCCACGATCCGCCGGCGGTCGGCCGGCTCGGTGATCACGCGCATCCGGGGCCCCGAGGCCGCGCTCGCCGCCGTGCGGTCGGAGGAGATGCGCCAGGTCAGCCGCTCGAGCACCGACCGGTCGGAGAGGTCGACGCCGCGCGCGTTCAACCGGTCGGGCAGGATGTGGCGGGGTTTCGGAACGCGCGGATGCGGGGCATACGGCTCCGGCAAGAGACCGAGCGGATCGGCGACCAGCCGCTCGAGCGGGATCTCGGGATTGCCCACCTGGTGCACGAAGGAGCTGTTCGCGCCGTTCTCGAGCAACCGACGCACGAGATAGGCCAGCAGATCGCGGTGCCCGCCGACCGGGGCGTAAACGCGGCAGGGAATGCCGGCCTCGGGAGCGAGCGCGTCGTAGAGGGAGTCGCCCATGCCCTGCAGCTTCTGGAACTCGAAGTCGCGCCGCGCGCCGGCGCACTCGAGGACGGCGGCGACCGAGTGGCTGTTGTGGGTGGCGAACTGCGGGTAGATCCGCGCGCCCGCGCCGAGGAGCGCCTGCGCGCAGGCGACGTACGACACGTCGGTCGCGGCCTTCCGGGTGAACACCGGATAGTCGTCGAGCCCGAGCACCTGCGCCGCCTTGATCTCGGTGTCCCAGTAGGCCCCCTTCACGAGCCGCACCATGAGTCGTCGGCGGGTGACCTCGGCGAGCGCGGCGAGCCAGTCGCAGACCCGGATCGCGCGCTTCTGGTACGCCTGGACGGCGAGGCCCAGCCCGTCCCAGCCGGCGAGCCCGGGTGCGCGCGCCAGCCGGTCGAAGAGCTCGAGCGACAGCTCGAGCCGCTCGGACTCCTCGGCGTCGATCGTGACCGGGATGCCCGCGCGGGCGGCCTGCTCGGCGAGCGCCTCGAGGCGCGGTCCGAGCTCGCTGAAGACGCGTCGCGCCTGGGCGACCTCGTACCGGGGGTGCAGCGCCGACAGCTTGATCGATACGCCCGGACGCGCCTCGATGACTGCCGCCGGGTCCGCCGCTTTCCCGATGGCCGCGATCGCCGTGGCGTACGCGGCGAAGTAGCGTTCGGCATCGCCCGCGGTGCGCGCGGCTTCGCCGAGCATGTCGTAGGAGAAGCGGTAGCCGAGCGCCTCCCGGTCGGCGGCGCGCTCGAGCGCGCTCTCGATGGTCTCGCCCACGATGAACTGCTCGGCCATGATCTTCATCGCCTGGCGGATCGCGCCGCGCACGAACGGCTCGCCGGCGCGCGCCACGAGGCGCCGGAAGATGGTCGCGGCGTCGCCGCCGGCCTCCTCGCGCCACGCGGCGAGCGTACCGGTGAGCATCAGCCCCCAGCTGGCGGCGTTCAGCAGCAGGCCGCCGTCGCCCGCGTCCTGCGCCTCCCATTGGGTGCCGGAGAGCTTGTCGCGGATGAGCGCGTCGGCGGTCGCGTCGTCGGGAATCCGCAGCAGCGCTTCGG
The DNA here is from genome assembly GCA_050741515.1 of Burkholderiales bacterium. Taxonomy (GTDB): domain Bacteria; phylum Pseudomonadota; class Gammaproteobacteria; order Burkholderiales; family SG8-39; genus DATEDA01. The sequence continues at coordinate 25,205 of JBOIFD010000210.1, read as the reverse complement.
CCAGGCACATGAGCACGATGCCTTCGGGCGTCGACAGCCCGAACCGGCGCAGGAACGCCTCCGCCCCGAAGGACTCTCCGGCGCGACGACGGACCTCGCGCGCGAGCCGCAGGGCGCGGTCGGCGATCCGCGCGCGGTGCTCGGGCGTCAGCGCGATCCGCGCCCGAAGCCCGGCGACGGCCTCGGCCTCGTCCATGCGGTACGCGCGCCCGATCGCCTCCCGGGGCGCCGCGAGCCGGGTCGTTTTCGTCATCGTCGCGCCCGTTCGGTCTGCACCACGGCCTGCAGCCAACTCGCGAACGCCGCGACCTCGGGCCGCCCGGCCGCGCGCGGGTTGACCACGACATAGTAGGCTCGCGACTCCGCCGCCGTCGTCCGCGTGCGCCCGAACGGCGCGACGAGCTCCTTCGTCCGCAGGAGCTGGTCGACGAGCGGCACCCGCCCGAGCGCGACGCCCTGCCCGGCCACCGCGGCCTGGATGATCTGGTGGTACTGCGTGAACTGCAGCGTGCCCGCCGGCCGGGGCATCGGCACCTTCATCGTCTCGAACCAGACCGGCCACGTCAGCCAGACCGTATGCGGCACGCCGTCGTACTCGAGGAGCACCGCCCGCGCCAGATCCTCCGGCCGCTCGAGCCTCAGGCGCACGGCGACCCTGGGGCTCGCGACCGGGAGAACCCGCTCGCCGAAGAGTTTCGTCGCGCCCCGCCCGGCGATGGCCGGAGGGCAGTAGCGGACTGCGATGTCGATGCCCTCGCGGTCGAGATCCTGCATGCGGTTCTCGGCGACGAGCCGCACTTGCGCCGCCGGCTGCGCGCTCTGGAACCCGGCGAGCTTGGGGATGAGCCACAGCGACGCGAACGTCACGGTCGTGCTCACGGTGAGGACCGCGGCCCCGGCATCCTTCCGCACCGACGCCGTCGCGGCGCGCAGGTCGTCGAGCGCCGCCCGCACCGCCTTGTAGTAGCGCTGGCCCTCGTCGGTCAGCAGCAGCGAGCGCGTGCGCCGCTGGAAGAGCTTCACGCCGAGCTGCTCCTCGAGCGCCTGGACCTGGCGGCTGATGGCCGATTGGGTGACGAAGAGCTCGCCGCCCGCCTTCGTGAACGAGAGGTGCCGGGCCGCGGCCTCGAAGCCCTTCAGCAGATCCAGTCCCGGCAGCTCGCGCGCCACAGGCCTGATTCCTACCGCGGCGCGGCCTCGATGACCGAGAGCTGCGTCCCGGTCGGCACGACCCGCTCCAGGCCGAACCCGCCCGCCGCGAGCAGCGCGCGGAACTCGTGCGCGGTGCGCTCGCGTCCGGTGAGGTGAACCAGCATCAGGAGATCCGCCATCATCGCGGTGCGCATCGCGAGCGATGCTTCGGCGCGCTCGGGCAGCACGCGGTCGACGATGAGGAGCCGCCCTTCGGGTCCGATCGCCGCGCGGACGTTCTTCAGAATGACGGCGCAGGCCGCATCGTCCCAGTCGTGGAGGATCCACTTGAGAACGTAGGCCTCGCCGCCCGCCGGCACCGACTCGAACATGCTGCCGGTCACGACCTCGGTGCGCTCCGCCAGGCCGCGCTCCGCGAAGGTCTTCCTCGCCGCACCGGTGACGTGCGCAAGGTCGACGAGGACGCCGCGGGCGCGCGGCGCGGCCTCGAGGATCGCGGCGAGCAGCGACCCGTGCCCGCCCGCGACGTCGACGATCGACCCGAAGCGGGCGAAATCGCCCGCCGTCACGATCGCCGGGATGATGGCCGTGTTCAGCCCGGTCATCCCGCCGTCGTACGCCGCGGCGGCGTCGGGCGTCGTCGCGAGATATTCGAACACCGGCTTGCCGAACACCCGATCGAGCGCCGGGCGCCCGGTGCGCACGCTGTACAGGAGCTCTTCCCACGACCGCCAGAACATCGGGTGGTGGAGCATCAGCACCCCGGGCCGGGTCGAGTCGGGCGCCCGGGTGCGGAGCGTCGCGCCGACCGCGGTCAGCGCGAAGCGATCGTCGGCGGTGTGCTCGAGGACGCCGGCCGCCGCGAGCGCCCGCAGGAGCCGGTAGAGCGTCGGCGCATGCGTGCCGGTCGCGCGCGCGAGGCCGTCGGCGTCGTGCGCCCCCCCGTCGAGCAGGTCCGCGATGCCGAGCGTCGCGGCGACGTAGATCGCCCGCGCGGTGAAAAAGGCCGTCGCGAGCTGCATGAGCTGCGCCGGCGGCGGGGGATCGGGCGCCGCCGGCGGGCGCGAATCGGGCATTCCCGTCACCGGACGATGAGCGTGATCCGGTACTCGCCGCGCAGCAGCCCGAGCCGCAGGGGCTGCTCGGCCGTGCGCAGCGCCTCGAGGAACTGCTTGACCGAGCGCACGCGCCACTGGTTGACGCCGTAGACCACGTCGCCGACCCGCAGCCCGCTCCGGAACGCCGGGCTTCCGCCGTCGCTGCCGGTGACGATGACGCCTTCGAGCTGGCCGTACGCCGGCATTCCCGGCTGCAGGTCCGCCACCTTGAGGCCGGCGAGCTGCGGCACGGATTGACCGGACACGCTGATCGCCTGGAACAGCTCGGCGATGCGCGCGCGCACCCGCAGCCGGCTCCCGCCGCGAAGCACGGTCATCTCGACTTCCTCTCCGACCGGGACCAGACCGACGCGATTGCGCAGCTCGCTCGACGCGCGGATCGGACGGCCGTTGACGGCGATCACGACGTCCTTCGGCCGCAGGCCCGCCTGCTCGGCCGCCGAGCCCTTCTCGACCGCCGCGACGACCGCGCCTTCGGTCGCGGCGACGCCGAGGTTCTTCGCCAGCTCCGGGGTGAGGTCCTGCGTGGTCACCCCCATGCGGCCCCGGCGAACCTCGCCGAAGCGCAGGATCTGGTCGACGACCGCGCGGACCATGTTGGTCGGGATCGCGAAGCCGATGCCGACGTTGCCCCCGGTCGGGCCGATGATCGCGCTGTTGACGCCGACCAGCTCGCCGCGGAGATTGACCAGGGCGCCGCCCGAGTTGCCCGGGTTGATCGACGCGTCGGTCTGGATGAACTCCTCGTAGCCGTCCGGCGTCAGGCCGCCGCGGCCGACCGCGCTCACGATGCCCGAGGTCACCGTCTGGCCGATGCCGAACGGGTTGCCGATGGCCACGACGAAGTCGCCGACGCTGACCGCGTCGGAATCGGCGGTCCGGATCGCGCTGAGCCCCGCGGCGGGGATGCGAAGGAGCGCGACGTCGGTCCCCGGGTCGGAGCCGACGAGCTCGGCCTTGAAGAGGCGCCGGTCCTTGAGGATGACGACGACCTCGTCGGCGTCCTTGATCACGTGGTGGTTCGTGACCACCAGACCGCGCGCGGCGTCGACGATCACGCCCGAGCCGGCCGCGCGCTCCCGGCGCTCGCGCTGCTCGGGCAGATTGAGCCAGCGGCGGAAGAAGGGATCGCGGGCCAGCGGGTTCGCGTCCGCCGCGCGGGTCAGGACCGCGATGTTGACGACCGCAGGCGTCACCTGCGCGAGCATCGGCGCCAGCGTCGGCAGCGGCTGGCCGTCGACCACGGGCGGAAGTCCGGCAAGCGCCGCGGTCGCGGCGCAGACCGCAAGCGACGCGGCGAGACGCAGCATGGACCGCATGGTTGGTGGCGCCAGCCGGAAGGCGCCGGCGAGCCGGACGCCGACGATGTTCGTCAGCCGCGGGGGCCGGCTCAGGTCGGCGTCACCGCACAGCCCGCGACGACGTTCGGATCGGCCGGCTGCTCGAGCACGGGCACGGTCACGCCGCGCCGCACCGCGGTCATCTCGGCGAGGACCGCGACCGCGATCTCGGGCGGGGTCTTGGCGCCGATCTTGAGCCCCACCGGCCCGCGCAGCCGCCCGATCTCCGCGGCGGAGAGATCGAACCCCGCGAGCCGCTGGCGGCGCGCGTCGTTGTTCTTCCTCGAGCCGAGCGCGCCCACGTAGAAGGCCGGCGACTTCAGCGCCTCGAGCAGCGCCGCGTCGTCGAGCTTCGGGTCGTGCGTCACCGCCACGACCGCCAGGTGGGCGTCGGGGTTCAGCTGCAGGACGGCGTCGTCCGGATAGCCGCGCACGAGCGTCGCGCCGGGGAGATCCCATTCCTCGGCGTACTCCGCGCGCGGGTCGCACACGGTGACGTGATAGTCGAGCGCCATCGCCATCTGCGCGAGGTAGCGGCTGGTCTGGCCGGCACCGATGACGAGCAGCCGCCACCGCGGTCCGTGCACCGTCTTGAGGACCCGCCCGTCGAACTCGAGCAGATCGGACCACTTGCCGGGCGCGAGCCGGACGGCGCCCGTCGCCATGTCGAGGAACCGGGCGACGAGCTCGTGGCGCTCGATGGTCCCGAGCAGCTCCTTCAGCTTCGAGCTCTTCGTCACCGGCTCGAGGACGAGCTGCAGGGTCCCGCCGCAGGGCAGCCCCCACCGGGTCGCCTCTTCGTTGGTCACGCCGTAGGTGGTGACCTCGGGCTTTCCGGCGGCGAGCCGGTGTTCCTTGACCTTGTCGATCAGGTCGTCCTCCACGCAGCCGCCGGAGACCGAGCCCATCACGTGGCCGTCGTCGCGGATCACGAGCATCGCCCCCACCGGCCGGGGCGCCGAGCCCCAGGTCCGGGTGACGGTGCCGATCGTCGCGCCGTGACCGGCATCCACCCAGCTCACTGCGGCCCGCATGACTTCCAGATCGACGCTGTCCATCCAAACCCCCCGCTACGCTCCACCTCGCGCCCCGCGACCGGGGGCCGAGTGCACCGGCAACCCGCCAATTCTAGCGTCAATGCCCCGTCAGGCGTCCGTCAGAACCTGGCGGCGGCGATGCGGTTTCGCAAGGCCGGCCGCGGTTGCTTCGGTAGGGACCATGGGCTAGCATTGATTCGCCATCGGCGGGCCGTTCCCATGCCGGTCCGCATCCCGAAACGTCGGATCGAGAGGAGGAATCTCGCCGCCCAGCGTTGCCGCTCAATGCGGGGCGGGTTTCCGCCTCTGAGGAACATCAACACCTCACCGAAACTAAAGGAGGCTCCATGACTGTCCGGGTTTCCATGACCGTGAACGGCAAGCCCGCCACGGCCGAGGTCGAGGAGCGCACGCTCCTCGTCGAGTTCATCCGCAACACCCTGCGCCTCACCGGGACCCACGTCGGGTGCGACACCGCGCAGTGCGGGGCCTGCACGATCCACCTGAACGGGCGCGCGGTGAAGAGCTGCAACCTGCTCGCGATGCAGGCCGAGGGCGCCCAGCTGGTCACGATCGAGGGCATCGCCAAGGCCGACGGCACGCTGCACCCGATGCAGGAGGCGTTCCGCGAGCACCACGGCCTGCAGTGCGGGTTCTGCACGCCGGGCATGATCATGAGCGCGATCGACCTGGTGAAGGTCCACCCGAACCCGTCCGAGGAGACGATCCGCGCCGAGCTCGACGGCAACCTCTGCCGCTGCACCGGCTACCACAACATCGTCAAGGCCATCAAAGCGGCCTCGGCCAAGCTGTGAGGGGGACGCCATGGCGACCAACTACATCGGCCAAGCGGTCAAGCGCCGCGAGGACTATCGCTTCATCACCGGCGCCGGCCAGTACACCGACGACGTCGTGCTGCCGGGCCAGACCCACGCCTACTTCATCCGCTCGCCGCACGCGCACGCCAAGATCAAGTCGATCCGCAAGGACAAGGCGCTGAAGGCGCCGGGCGTGGTCGCGATCTTCACCGGCGAGGACACGAAGGCGATCAACGGCCTGCCGTGCGGCTGGCTGATCACCGACGTCAACGGCCAGCCGATGAAGGAGCCGCCGCACCCGGTCCTCGCGCAGGGCAAGGCGCGGCACGTCGGCGACCAGGTCGCGGTGGTGCTCGCCGAGTCGCTCGCGCAGGCGAAGGATGCCGCCGAGCTGGTCGAGGTCGACTACGAGGTGCTGCCGTCCGTGGTCGACGTCGCGGACGCGCGCAAGTCCGGCGCGCCCGGCCTGCACGAGATCGCCCCCGACAACACCTGTTACGTCTGGGCGCTCGGCGACAAGGCCGCGGTCGACAAGGCGTTCGCGGGGGCCGCGCACGTCACGACGCTCGAGTTCGTCAACAACCGGCTCATCCCGAACGCGATCGAGCCGCGCGCGGCGACCGCGAGCTACAGCCGCGCCGACGACGGCTACACGCTCTACGTCGCCAGCCAGAACCCGCACGTCGAGCGGCTGCTGATGACCGCGTTCGTGCTCGGGCTGCCCGAGCACAAGGTGCGCGTCGTCGCGCCCGACGTCGGCGGCGGCTTCGGCTCGAAGATCTACCTCTACGCCGAGGACGTGGTCGTCACCTGGGCAGCGAAGCAGATCAACCGGCCGGTGAAGTGGACCGCCGAGCGCAGCGAGTCGTTCATGACCGATGCGCACGGCCGCGACCACCTGACCAAGGCCGAGCTGGCGCTGGACAAGGACGGCAGGTTCCTCGCCATGCGCGTCCACACGACGGCGAACATGGGCGCGTACCTCTCGACGTTCGCCTCGTGCATCCCGACGATCCTGTACGCGACGCTGCTCGCCGGCCAGTACACGACGCCGCTCATCTACTGCCAGGTCACGGCGGTGTTCACGAACACCACGCCGGTCGACGCCTACCGCGGCGCGGGCCGCCCCGAGGCGACCTACGTCGTCGAGCGGCTGGTCGAGACCGCGGCGCGCGAGATGAAGCTCGAGCCGGCCGAGATCCGGCGGCGGAACTTCATCACCAAGTTCCCGTACCAGACGCCGGTCGCGCTCCAGTACGACACCGGCAACTACGAGGCGACGCTCGGCGAGGTGCTGAAGCTCGGCGACGTCGCCGGCTACGCGGGGCGCAAGCGGGAGTCGGAATTGAAAGGCAAGCTGCGCGGCATCGGCTATTCCTGCTACATCGAGGCGTGCGGCATCGCGCCCTCGGCGGTCGCGGGCAGCCTCGGCGCGCGTGCGGGCCTGTTCGAGGCGGGCGAGGTCCGGGTTCACCCGACCGGCAAGGTCACGGTGTTCACCGGTTCGCACGCCCACGGCCAGGGGCACGAGACGACGTTCGCGCAGGTCGTGGCCTCTAGGTTCGGCATTCCGATCGAGGACGTCGACATCGTCCACGGCGACACCGCGAAGATCCTCTTCGGCATGGGCACCTACGGCTCGCGCTCGATCGCGGTCGGGGGCACGGCGATCGTGAAGGCCATCGACAAGGTGGTCGCCAAGGGCCGGAAGATCGCCGCCCACCTCATGGAAGCCGCCGAGGCGGACGTCGAGTTCAAGGACGGGTTCTTCCAGGTCGCGGGCACCGACAAGAAGAAGGCGTTCGCCGAGATCGCGCTCACCGCCTACGTGCCGCACAACTTCCCGCACGACAAGCTCGAGCCGGGCCTCAACGAGAACGCGTTCTACGACCCGTCGAACTTCACCTTCCCCGCCGGCAGCTACGTGTGCGAGGTCGAGGTCGATCCCGACACCGGCCAGGTGCGGATCGAGCGCTGGAGCGCGGTCGACGACTTCGGAAAGATCATCAACCCGATGATCGTCGAGGGGCAGGTCCACGGCGGGCTGGTGCAGGGCATCGGGCAGGCGCTGACCGAGGGGTGCCGCTACGACAAGGCCACCGGACAGCTGCTGACCGGCTCGATGCTCGACTACAGCCTGCCGCGGGCCGACGACGTGCCGTCGTTCAAGGTCGGCACGAAGGAGACGCCCTGCACCCACAACCCGCTCGGCGTGAAGGGCTGCGGCGAGGCCGGCGCGATCGGATCGCCCGCTGCGCTCATGAACGCGATCACCGACGCGCTGGGGGTGAAGGACATGGCGATGCCGGCGACCCCGCAGAACGTGTGGCGCACGATCCAGCAGAACAAGATCAAGACCGCGGCCTAAGGAGACGACGATGTACGCATTCGACTATCAGAAAGTGAAATCGGTCGCGGACGCCGCGGCGGCGCTCGGCAAGAACCCCGAGGCGAAGCTGCTCGCCGGCGGCCAGACGCTCATCGCGTCGATGAAGCTCCGGCTCGCGAACCCCGGTCAGGTCGTCGACCTTGGCGACGTTCCCGAGCTGAAGGGGATCAAGGCGAGCGGGAGCGCGGTGACGATCGGGGCGATGACCCGCCACGCCGAGGTCGCGTCGTCCGCCGAGGTGAAGAAGGCGATCCCGGCGCTCGCGGCGCTCGCCAGCGGCATCGGCGATCGCATGGTGCGCAACATGGGCACGATCGGCGGGTCGGTCGCCAACAACGACCCGGCAGCCGACTACCCGGCGGCGCTGGTGGCCCTGGGTGCGACCGTGCATACCAACAAGCGCAAGATCGCGGCCGAAGACTTCTTCAAGGGGATGTTCGAGACCGCGCTGCAGGCGGGCGAGATCATCACCGCGGTCGAGTTCCCGGTGGCGAAGCGCGCCGCGTACATCAAGTTCAAGAACCCGGCCTCGCGCTACGCGATCGTGGGGGTGTTCGTCGCCGACACCGGCAGCGGCGTGCGCGTCGCGGTGACCGGCGCCGGGCCGAAGGTCTTCCGCGTGCCGGAGATGGAGAAGGCGCTCGGGTCGAAGTTCGCGGCCGATTCGGTGGCGAACATAAAGATCCCCGACAAGGGCCTGAACTCCGACATTCACGCGTCGGCGGAATATCGGGCCCACCTGGTCACGGTGATGGCGAAGCGGGCGGTCGCGGCGGCGCTCGGGTGACGAACGCATCGCGCCTTAGCCGGGCGCTCCATGAACAAGCCCCCGCCGCGGCGGGGGCATTTTTTCGCGCGTTGCGCGGCCGGCAAGCCACGGCGGCGCGCCATCGCCCCGGGCCGGGAGTACACTCGTTGGCGTGACGGATTCTTCAGAGGTAGCGCGGATGAGCGCAGTGTTTACGCCCACCCCCGCGAGGATCAGCCTCGAGCGGTTCCACAAGATGGCCGAGGCGGGGATCTTCGGGGAAGACGACCGCATCGAGCTGATCGAAGGGGAGATGCTCACGATGGCGCCGATCGGCGGTCCCCACATGTCGATGGTCAATCGGCTCAATGTGCTGCTGGTGCAAGCCCTGGGCAACCGCGGAGTGGTGTCGGTCCAGAATCCCGTCGCGTTGCCGCCGGCGTCCGAACCGCAACCCGATGTCGTGATCCTGGGGCCGTCGGCCGCAGCGCTGTCTGCCGGCGTTCCCGGTCCGCCCGACGTGCTCCTCGCCATCGAGGTCGCCGACTCGACGCTCCGCTACGACCGGGAAGTGAAGATGCCGCTCTACGCGAGGCATGGCATCCGGGAAGCCTGGATCGTCGATCTCCAGGCGAAGCGCATCGAGGTTTACCGCGAGCCGAGCTCGAGCGGTTACGCGCGCCGGCGCGACATCGGCCCGAACGGGTCCGTCACCCTCCAAGCGCTGCCCGAGGTGAGCGTCGAGTGGAACCGCGTCTTCGCGTGAGGCACCCGGCGTCCAACTGCGGTGCTACGCGGCGAGCGAGATGACCGAATCCTCGTAGCGGCCCGGGCCCATCGCGCCCTCGGGGAAGATCTTGTGCCGCGCGATCCACTCGAAGGACTCCTCGAACACCTCCTTGGTGTAGGGCTCGAACACGATGCGCTCGCCCGGACCCCAGCGGCGCGTGTCGACCTGGTCGAGGAAGCGCGCCGGAAACTCCTTCCTGTAGTGATGGGTGTAGAGCTCCGGCCGCAGGTCGATGTCGCGCTGGGCGCGGCGCAGCGCCCGGAAAAACTTGCGGATGTCCTCCGGATCCGGGTTGCCGGTGACCATCGTGGCCATCATGAACGTGGTGTCGATCACCTTCCGGAAGCCGAGCTGCTCGAGGAAGTAGTACGGGCCGCTGAATAGCGACACCGCCGGGATCTTCCGGTCGATCGCGAGCTCCATGCGCCGGAACAGGAGCCCGTCGGCGAACGACAGCTTGATTGCGTCGAGCGGCATGTACTGCTCGAGCGCCTGGATCGTCGCGTAGTGGCTGCCCGACTGGTGACCGACCGAGATCGTCACGCCCTTCAGGTCCTCCGGATCCTTGACGCCGGACTCGGGCGGCACGAAGACGGCGGCCGGCGAGACCGAGTAGGCGTCGGCGTAGAGCTTGCCGTTTCCCGTGGACGCCGCCACGTTCACCGTCCAGTGGCAGGCGCCGCTCACGTCGCACTCGCGCCCCTGCTCGAAGGTCTGGTACGCGCCGACCCGGTCGGGGGTGGTGTGCTTCTTCGCCGCGTCGCCGGGCCCGTAGTTGTCGCGGAACTCGTACTCGAGGCCCTCGTCGCGGAAGTAGCCCTTCTCCTCCGCGACCCATTCCTGCAGCCGGAAGTGCGGTGAGATGACGAACCTGGCCATGGCTGCCCCCTGACGGTGAGTTGACCTTCCGCGGATGATAGCGTTTGTGGCCGCTCAATACCGCGCGCTGCGACCGCCGGCATCAGGGTGGTATTCTTCCGCGCTGCGGCAAAACCGCGCGCGAAAACAACGCCATGCGTAAACCCGAGCTCCCCGCCTCCATCGACGACACTGCCGCCCTCCTCGCCCAGGCCGACTACGTCGCCGAGCGAAGCCTCGCGACCGCCGTGTTTCTCGCGCTGCGGATGAAGCGGCCGCTCTTCCTCGAAGGCGAGGCCGGCGTCGGCAAGACCGAGGTCGCGAAAGTGCTCGCGGCGACCCTCGCGCGCAAGCTCGTACGGCTCCAGTGCTACGAGGGCCTCGACGTGGCCTCGGCGGTGTACGAGTGGAACTACTCGCGCCAGATGATCGAGATCCGGCTCGCGGAGGCCGAGGGCACTCGCGACCGCGAGGCGATCGCGCAGGACATCTTCTCCGAGCGGTTCCTCATCCGCCGGCCGATCCTCCAGGCGCTCCAGGGCGACCTCGCGGGGGCGCCGGTGCTGCTCATCGACGAGCTCGACCGCACCGACGAGCCGTTCGAGGCCTACCTCCTCGAGGTGCTCGCCGACTACCAGGTGACGATCCCCGAGATCGGCACGGTCAAGGCCGACGAGCCGCCGATCGTCGTGATCACGTCGAACCGCACCCGCGAGATCCACGACGCGGTGAAGCGCCGCTGCCTCTATCACTGGGTCGACTACCCGAGCGCCGACCGCGAGCTCGAGATCCTGCGGCGGAAGGCGCCAGGCGCGCCGGCCGCGCTCGCGCGCGAAGTCGTGGCGTTCGTGCAGCGGTTGCGCCGGATGGACCTCTTCAAGCTGCCGGGCGTCGCCGAGACCATCGACTGGTCGCAGGCGCTCATCGCCCTCGACGCGCTCGCGCTCGACCCGGAGACGATCAACAACACGCTCGGCGCGCTCCTCAAGTACCAGGACGATATCGCCCGCGTGCAGGGAAGCGAGGCGGCGCGGATCCTGTCCGAGGTCAAGGCCGAGCTGGCCGCGGCCTGAGCCGCATGCCCGACCGGCTGATCCCCCCCGACCGGCTCACCGCGTTCACCGCCGCCTGCTTCGAGAAGCTCGGGCTCGCGCCGGCCGACGGGCGGCTCATCGCCGAGACGCTCGTCGAGAGCAACCTGCGCGGCGTCGACAGCCACGGCGTGGTGCGGCTGCCGCACTACGCGACGCGGCTCCGCAACGGCTCGATCAAGGCGCGCCCGGACATCACCGTGAAGCGCACCGGCCCCGCCACCGCGATGGTCGAGGGCGACGCCGGCATGGGACAGCTCGTCGCGGTCCGGGCCATGAACGAGGCGATCGCGATCGCCCGGGAATCGGGTGTCGGCGCGGTGGGCGCGCGGAATAGCTCGCACTGCGGCGCCATGGCGTACTTCGTCGAGCTGGCGACGCGGCAGGGGATGATCGGCATCGCCCTCACCCACACCGACCCGATCATGGCCCCGACCGGGATGAAGCGGAACTTCCTCGGCTCGAACCCGATCGCCTTCGGTGCGCCGGGCGGCGAGGCGCCGCCAGTCGTGGTCGACATGGCGACGACGAACGTCGCCTGGGGCAAGGTGATCGTCGCGCGCGAGGAAGGAAAGCAGATCCCGCCCGACTGGGGCGTCGACGCGGAGGGCAGGCCCGCGACCGACCCGAACAAGGTCGTTGGCCTCGCGCCGATGGCCGGGCCGAAGGGCTACGCGCTCGCGGCAATGGTCGAGATCCTGTGCGCGCAGCTCGTCGGCGTGCCGTTCGGGACCCACGTCACCAAGATGTACGGCGAGCTCGACAAGCCGCGCAACCTGGGTCACCTGATGCTGGCGCTCGACATCGCGCGGTTCACCGACCCGCCGTCGTTCCGGGCCGAGATCGATCTCTTGGTGAGGGAGATCCACGCGGCGGCGCCCGTCGACCCGGCTCGCCCGCCGCTCGCGCCGGGGGAGCCCGAGCGCCTTACGGCTGCGAAGCGGCGCGCCTACGGTATTCCGCTCGGCGACGGGGTGCTCGCCGAGCTGGACCGGCTGGCGCGGGAGCTCGGCGTCGCCGCGCTTTGAGCGACCGCCTGCGATCGGCTCGGCGCGCGCGATTTTTCGTGACGCGTTACAATAAATCGTGTTCCGCGAGCAGCCAGCCCCTCGGCGGCGCGGGCGGCCCCGGTCGGCGGCGCCCCTGAGCGCAGCCGAGCGCGCGCGCCGCTATCGCGCGCGCCTGCTCGAGAAGGGCATCCGCGCGCGGTCCATCCTCACACTCGATGCGGTATCGCAGGCAGTTCGCTTCAGCCCGGAATCGCTGCTCACGCCCGCCGAGCGCGAGGTGCTGCGCCGCTTCTGTTCGGGCTTGCGCAAGTTGCCAACGCTTCCGCGCCGCGTCGCGGTGTTCGGCAGCCGGGTCAGGGGAAACTCCGACGCGTCTTCCGACCTGGACGTGGCGGTGTTCGTCGACCGTCAGGACGAGGTTCCCGCGGCACGGCATGCGCTTGGCGGCATCGCGGCGGCGGCGTGCGGGGACTACCAGGCGGGCACATATCGAATCCTCCTGAGACCGGTCGTCCTGCGCCGGGGCGCCCGCGGCAGCCTTGCAGAAGCCGTACGCGCGGAACAGGAGACCGTGTGGACAAGACCACGCTGAGGCACGAGGTCGCCAACAGCCTGGTCCTTCTGGACGAAGAGCTCCGGTCGTTCGTCGCCAACGTTCACGCCGGTACCCTGCGGAAGGCGACCCACAACCTGTACTACGCGGCTTTCGACGCGGCCTGCGCGCTGCTATGGACCAAAGGCATTCGCGCCGAGACGCACGAGTCCGCGCAGTCGATGATCGCGCTCCACTTCGTCAAGCCCGGTGTCCTGCCCAAGGCGACGAACGCCCGATTGAACGAGCTGATGTCGGCCCGCCACGCGGCCGACTGCCAGGGCGCGGTATCGATCTCGCGGTCCGACGTCCGGCGGTATCGCGATTGGGCCATTCCGTACGTTCGCCAGGTGCTCGAGCTCATCGCTTCGAGCCGGCTCGATGTCGATCTCGAGCCGGTGCGGGCGTCGCTGGAGGCTGGCGAGGGAGTGGTGCTCGCGCCGGGGCGCAAACGCGGTTCGTAGCCAGCACGACGACGGCTCACGCACCGCGCGCGAGCCGCTCGATCGTCCCGGCCGGAAGCTTGAGCTTCTCGCCGGCCGCCAGGATCTCCCGCCACGTCGCCGCGTCGACCGCGATCCCTTCCCGCTCCCGCCTGGCGCGCGCCTCGCGCTCCGGCTCGCCCGCGATCCGCACCTTGTCGAACCCCCGCGCGGGAGGAGACTGGCGAAGCCAGTCCACGAACGCCCGCGCCTCGTCCGCGAAGGCATCCGCGGTCCCGAGCCGCTGCGGATCGAGGAGGACCGTGAGCATGCTGTTCCACACGCGCCGTTCCCCGGTCGCGGGCCGGTGCCAGGTGCCGCCGCCGGTCAGCGCGCCGCCGAGCAGCTCGCACGCGACCGCGAGCCCGTAGCCCTTGTGCAGGCCGAACGTCAGCATCGCGCCGAGGGGCGGGACGACGCCGTACCGCGGATCCGTGGTCGGCTCGCCCTGATCGTCGATCAGGAGTCCGGGCGCCAGCCGATCGCCCTTGTTGTGGGCGACCCGGAGCTTCCCCTGCGCGACCGCACTGGTCGCGAAATCGAGGATGAACGGCGGCTCGCCGGCGAGCGGCACGCCGATGCAGCACGGGTTCGTGCCGAAACGCGCGTCCGACCCCGCGTACGGCGCCACCCTCGGGAACGAGGTCACGTTGACGAAGTGGATCGACACCAGCCCTTCGGCCACCGCCATTTCCGCGAAGTGCCCGATCCGCCCGAGGTGGTGGGCATTCGCCAGCGTCACCACGCAGACACCGTGCTGCTGGGCGCGCTCGATGCCGAGCACCAGCGCTTCCCGGCCGACCACCTGCCCGTAGCCGCGCCGGCCGTCGAGGCGCAGCAGCGCGCCGGTGTCGAGGACCCGGGCGGGGTGCTGGTTCACGGCGAGTCCGCCCTCGAGCAGCGACTCGACGTAGCGCGGGATCATGCCGACGCCGTGCGAGTCGTGGCCGGTGAGGTTGGCCTCGACCAGGTTGCCGGCGACGAGGTCCGCCTCGCCGGGCCCGGAGCCGCCGGCGGCGACGATGGCCTCGATCGCCGCCTGCAAGCGCGGCGCGCCGATCACGACGTCGTGTGCCACCCGCCCCCCTTCCGAAAGGCGCGTACTGTCGCACAGACCCCGGGGCGCGCCAAGGCTCGAGTGCGATAATCCCGGCGCCCATGGCCCGCGTCGCCGTTCCCCCGCTCCAGCCGAGCGGCAAGCTCGCCGAGAACGTCATGCACTTCGCGCGCGTGCTGCGCGCGGCCGGCCTGCCGGTGGGGCCCGACAAGGTGATCGACGCGCTCATGGCGCTCCAGATCGCCGGCGTCGAGCGGCGCGACGACTTCTACTGGACGCTGGCCGCGGTGTTCCTCGACCGGCGCGAGCAGTTCGAGCTCTACGACCAGGCGTTCCACATCTTCTGGCGCGACCCGAAGCTGCTCGAGCGGGTGATGGCGCTGCTCCTGCCGGAGGTGATCGGCCGCACCCCCGAGGCGCAGCCGGAGCTCGCGAGCCGCGTCGCGGAAGCGCTCGCGCCGCCGCCGAAGCCCGGCGCGGGCCCGGAGGAGCCGCCCCAGCAAATCGAGCTCGACGCGGCGTTCACGGTGTCGGAGCGCGAGGTGCTGCAGCGCGCCGACTTCGAGACCATGACCCGGGAGGAGCTCGCGCAGGCGAAGAAGCTCATCGCGTCGCTCAGGCTCCCGATCCCCGAGGTGCGGACCCGGCGGCTCGTCGCCGATCCGCGCGGCGCGCTCGTCGACCTGCGCGCGAGCCTGCGCGCGTCCCTGCGCGCCGGCGCCGACATCATCCCGCTGAAGCGCCGGTCGCCGGACGAGCGCCACCCGCCGCTCGTGGTGCTGTGCGACATCTCGGGCTCGATGAGCCGCTACTCGCGGATGTTCCTGCACTTCCTGCACGCGATCACGAACGACCGCGACCGGGTGCACACGTTCGTGTTCGGCACGCGGCTCACCAACATCACCCGCCACCTGCGTCACCGCGACGTCGACGTCGCCCTGGCGGGGGTCGCGCAGGCGGTCGCCGACTGGTCCGGCGGCACCCGCATCGGCGCGACCCTGAAGGAGTTCAACCTGCGCTGGTCGCGGCGGGTGCTCGGGCAGAACGCGGTCGTGCTGCTCATCACCGACGGGCTCGATCGCGACCTCGGCCACGACCTCGGGCCCGAGATGGAGCGGCTGCGGCGGAGCTGCCGCAAGCTCATCTGGCTGAATCCCCTGCTTCGCTACGAGGGTTTCGAGCCGCGGCCGCTCGGGGTGCGGGTGATGCTCCCGCACGTCGACGCGTTCCTGCCGGCGCACAATGTCGACAGCCTGATCGCGCTGGGGAAGGCGCTCTCCAGCCACGCTGCGCACGAGCGCGCACCGCTCGTGCGCAGCCTCAAGCGAACGCCCGCCGCCGCCTGATACGATGGAGGACGCCGGCGCGCCGCGCCGGAACCGGCCCGGCCCGCGGCGGGTCCAACCAGATGTCGGAACACCACGAAGGAGAAGCCATGAAAGCCTTCCTCACCATCATCCTGTCGCTCGCTGCCTGCGCGGCATTCGCCCAGGCCCCTGCCGAATACCTCAAGCGGGTCACGGACAGCTACCGCACCGCATTCAGCGCGTACGAGCGCAACGGCGTCGTCGCGCGGGCGGCGGTCCAGGGCGACTTGTTCTTCGGGCCCCGTTTCGACGCTATCGACATCAACCGCGACGGCGTGATCACCCGCGAGGAGCTCGACCGCTTCCTCGCGAACCTGCCCGCCTCGGCCGCCTGACCGCTGCGGCAGAATACGGGCTCGGTCGAACGGAGGGAACGAGCATGGAAATGACCGGCGAGCAGCGCATCGCGCTGCCGCAGCAGCGGGTGTGGGAGGGGCTGAACGATCCCGAAGTGCTCAAGGCCTGCATTCCGGGCTGCGAGTCGATCGAGCGGGTGTCCGACACCGAGTACCGCGTGGCGATGACCGCCGCGGTCGGGCCGGTGAAGGCCAGGTTCAGCGGCAAGCTCCTGCTCTCGGAGGTGAGCCCGCCGACCTCGTATCGGCTGTCGTTCGAGGGCTCTGGCGGAGCGGCCGGCTTCGGCAAGGGCAGCGCGTTCGTCAAGCTCAGTCCGGAGGGCGCGGGGACCGGGCTCGGCTACACCGTGAACGCGCAGGTGGGGGGCAAGCTCGCGCAGGTCGGCTCGCGGCTCATCGACGGCGTCGCGAGGAAGATGGCCGAGGAGTTCTTCCAGCGGTTCAACGAGAAGCTGGTGGGCCCGGCGCCCGCCGCGCGAGGGGAGGCAGTCATGGCGGCACGGCAAGGGCCCTGGCTCGCGGGTGCGTACGCATCGTTCGGCTCGGCGATCGCGACCTTCCTGCTCATCTGGCTCCTGCGCTGAGGTCTTCGCCATGGCGATGCTCCCGCGGGAGCGGGTCGAGTACTCCGCGATCGTCGACCGCCCGCCGCTCAGGCTGCCCGGCGGCGCGCGCGTCGTCGTCTGGACGATCGTCAACCTCGAGGTCTGGGACATCGCCGGGCCGATGGCGCGGCAGGTGCTCCCCGCGCCGACCGGCGTGCCGCTGCTGCCCGACGTGCCGAACTGGAGCTGGCACGAGTACGGCATGCGGGTCGGGTTCTGGCGCTTTCACGACCTCTACCAGCGCCTCGGCATCCGCCCGACGCTCGCGGTCAACGCCCGCGTGTGCGTCGACTACCCGCGCGTCGCCGAGGCCTGCCGCGACGCCCGCTGGGAGTTCATGGGCCACAGCTATCAGCAGGGCCCGATCCACAAGGAAGCGGACCAGCCGGGGATGATCGCGCGCTCGCTCGAGACGATCGAGCGGTTCACCGGCAAGCGCCCGGTCGGCTGGCTGGGTCCCGGGCTCACGGAGACCTACGAGACCCCGGATCACCTGGCCGCGGCCGGGATCAGGTACATCGGCGACTGGGTGTACGACGACGAGCCGACCGAGATCCGGACCGCGCACGGGCCGCTCGTCACGCTGCCCTACTCGGTCGAGTGCAACGACATCCCGATGATGATCGTCCAGCACCACGAGGCCGCGTACTGGACGCAGAAATGCATCGACGCGTTCGAGCGCTACTACGCGGAAGGCGCGCAGCGGGCGAAGATCCTGGCGATCGCGATCCACCCGTACATCAGCGGGCAGCCGTTCCGCATCAAGTACCTCGAGCAGGTGTACGACCACCTGAACCGCTCGCCCGGCGTGCTGCACTGGAACGGCGAGCAGATCCTCGACTGGTACCTGCGCTCCCGGGAGCGGGCGTAGCGGTTGCGGCCGGCGCGCCGGCCGGCTAGCGCCGCGTCGCGGTCCAGCGCGTCTCCTGGCCGCTGTCCGCCCGCACCGTGCCGTCCATGGCCACGCCGTTCACGCGGCCCGTGAACTCGCGGCGCACGCCGGCGCCGTCCACGAACGCGAAGCTGATCCGGTCGCCGACGAGGCGCGTCTCGCGCAACCCCGCGTTCAGCGCCCCCAGCCTGATCGAGCCGTCGACCACCTGGTAGCGCTGCTCGAGCGTCGCGTCCCAGACGTCGCTCCCCGACAGGATCCGCCACGTGCCGTTCACCTTCGCCGGCACGATCCACAGGTACGCGCGGCGGCCGTCGAGGCTGGTGGTCTCGTCCGGATGCCAGTCGTCCATGTTGAACTGGTGCGACACCACGCGCGTGCCGGGCTTCATGTCGAGGATCTTCGGCCGCAGCTTGAGGTTGAGCCCGGGGAGCAGGTACATGGTGACGACCGTGGCCTGCGTGAAGTCGGTCTCGAAGATGTCGCCGCGGATGAACTTGGCGTTCGCCGTGACCCCCTCCCGCACCGCGTTGCGGGTGGAGAGGTCGACCATGTCGGCGTTGTACTCGATGCCGAGCGACCGGGCCCCGAACTTCCTGGCGGCGGCGATGACGGTCCGGCCGTCGCCCGAGCCGAGGTCGACGACGTAGTCCTTCGACGTGGTCTGGGCCATGCGCAGCATCCGCTCGACGAGGTCGTCGGGCGTCGGCACCCAGATCACGTCCTTGCCGGCCTGGCCGACCTGGGGCGCGAACTCCCGGTCCTTGGGCTGGGTCTGGGCAAGCGCGGTGGTCGCGAACGCGGCCAGCGCAAGGCTGGCGACCGCGGTCCGGACGGCCGCGGTGAATTTCGAGTGGCTCAAAGCGGTGCTCCTTGCTGGATGGAGGGGGCGCCGGGCGGGTCGCCCCGGCAAGGCCGCGAATCTTAGCAAACCCGTGGCCGAAGAAGAGAAACGCCCCGGCGGGCCGGGGCGTTTACAGGGCTGCGGCCGAAAAGCTAGGCCTTGAGCGCCGCCAGGACCCGCTGCGGCGTGAACGGCATGTGGCGCAGGCGCTTCCCGGTGAGGACGAAGAATGCGTTCGCCACTGCCGGCGCGCACGACGGCACCCCGAGCTCCCCGACCATCGTCGGCGAGGGTCCGGTGCTCAGCACCGCCACCTTGATGTCGGGCACCTCGGCCATGCGCAGGATCTCGTACTCGTGGAAGTTCGACTGCTGCACGACGCCGTTCACGATCGTGACGCGCTCCTTGAGCGCGGCGCTCAGACCCCAGACGACCGCGCTCTCGACCTGCGCGGCGAAGGCGCCCGGATTGACGGCGAGGCCGGCATCGGCCGCCACCCAGTAGTTGTGGACGCGGATCCGGCCGGTGCGCCGATCGACGGAGATCTCCGCGACTGCGGCGACCAGCGAGCCGATCTTCGGCGCGAAGAGGCCGTACTCGGCGAAGGCGATGCCGAGCGCCGTCCCGGAGGGGCGCGGCTTGCCCCAGCCCGACATCTCCGCGACCCTCTCGAGCACCCGCCGTGCGCGCGGATCGTCGGTCAGCGACAGGCGGAAGGCGAGCGGATCGATCTTGCTCTCGTGCGCGAGCTCGTCCAGCATCGACTCGACGGCGAACTTGGTGTAGCCCGATCCAATCCCGCGCCACGCGGCGACCCGCGTCCGCTCCGGCTCCATGACGTGCTCCGACCGCCAGTTCGCTACCTTGGTGTAGTACGGCAGTTCGGCCCCGCTCATGAAGATGACGTCCCGGTCCTTCGCCGCCTTGATGTAGCCCGGGCGATACACGAAGTCGCCCACCGGTTCGCCCACGACGCGATGCTGCCAGCCGACGATGTGGCCGTCCTTGTCCAGACCGGCGTCGATCCGCTGGGACGTCATCGGACGGAAGGTGCCCGCCCAGAGGTCGTCCTCCCGGGTGAGCAGCAGCTTGACCGGCCTGCCCACCGCCTTCGAGATCAGCGCGGCATCCACGGAGGCCTCGACGGTCGCGCGCCGGCCGAACCCGCCGCCCATGAGGTGCTGGTGCACTTGCACCTTGTCGGGGCTCGTGCCGAGCGCCTGGGCGACGTCGAGCGTGGTGCGCGTCGGCGCCTGCGTGCCGACCCAGATCTCCGCCCGGTCGCCGTAGACCGAGGCGGTGCTGTTCATCGGCTCCATCTGGGCGTGGTAGACGTGGTCGTTCAGATACTCGCGGCTCACCACCTTCGCCGCCCCGGCGATCGCCGCGGCGGCGTTGCCCTTGGACTTCCACTCCACGCCCACGCGCTTCGGATCGCGGCCGTCCGCGAGATACGCCTCGAGGTCCCGGTCGGTGTTGATCGCCGCGCCCGGCACGTCGCGCCAGCTCACCTTGAGCTGCCCGCGCGCCTTGCGGACCTCGTTGAAGGTGTGCCCGACGACGGCGACGCCGTGCGCGAGCGTCACCACGTCGATGATGCCGGGGAGCTTCTTGATCGCGTCCGCGTTCGACGAGACCGGGCCGCTGCCCCGCACCGGGGCGCGCACGATCGTCGCGTAGACCATGCCCGGAACCCGGGCGTCGATGCCGTACCTGGCCGAGCCGTTCGATTTCGCCGGCACGTCCACCCGTGGAACGGTCTTGCCCACGAGGCGGAACCGGTCCACGGGCTTCAGGTCCTTGGTCGGGTCGATCTTCGGGGGCTCGGCCGGCGCCTTGGCGAACGACGCGATCTCGCCGTAGCTCATCCTCCGGCCGGTCGGCCCGTGCACGACAGTGCTCGGCTCGGTCGTGAGCTCCGCCGCCGGCACGCTCCACTTCTCGGCCGCGGCGTCGAGCAGAACGCGCCGTGCCTGGGCACCGGCCACCCGCAGGGGCATCCAGTACCCGAGCGTCGAGATGCTCGCCACCACGTACTGCGCCTTGAAGATCGGGTGGTGGTAGGCCGGACCGATCGGGGCCTGCTCGACGACCACCTTGCTCCAGTCGGCGTCCAGCTCTTCGGCAACGATCAGCGGCAGGCCCGTGAGGATGCCCTGCCCCATCTCCGGCGCCGGCGCCTGGATGGTGATGGTGCCGTCGGCGGCGATGGCGACGTAGGCGTTGAGCGTCTGCCTTCCGGTCTGGCCGTGCGCCTGGCGGACCAGGCCTGCGCCGCCCAGCCCGAGGGAAAAGGCGAACGCGAGGCCGGCGGAGGCGCCCAGGAAGGCGCGGCGGCTGACCTGAAAGCTCAGCAGTTCGGTGTCGTGGCGGTCGAGCATGGCTCAGCCCCCCCTCGCGGCGCGCTCGATCGCGCGCACGATCCCGTTGTACGTCCCGCAGCGGCAGAGATTGCCGTTCATGTGGCTCACGATCTGGGCGCGCGTCGGGCTCTTGTTCTTCGCCAGCAGCGCCGCGGCCTGCATGATCTGGCCCGACTGGCAGTAGCCGCACTGGGGCACCTGCTCGGCGACCCAGGCTTTCTGCAGCGGATGATCGGCGTTCGCCGAGAGGCCTTCGATCGTGATGACCCGCTTGCCGGCCACGGCCGAAAGCGGCGTCACACAGGAGCGGGTCGGGTTGCCATTCACGTGCACGGTACAGGCGCCGCACTGCGCCAGCCCGCAGCCGAACTTGGTGCCGGTGAGCGCGAGGTAGTCGCGCAACCCCCAGAGCAGCGGGGTGTCGGCCGGCATGTCGATGTCGACGGTCTTCCCGTTGACGATCAGCGTTGTCATTGAACCCTCCTCCTCGTTGTTGAACCCGCGTCGCGCCATGGTAAGCCGGGCGGAGGGACATTTCCACATTGCAGGGCGTCACGCGCGTGCGGGCCGAATGGGACGGCCCCCATAATCGGCGGCCATGGGAGGGGACACCCCGGCGGCGGCACGCCCCGAGGTCGACGCGTTCGAGCTCGCGGGGACCGGCATGCTCGTCGCCGACGAGTCCGGGCTCATCCTGCGCGCCAATCGCACCTACTGCGACCTCGTCGGCCGGCGCGAGCGGGAGCTCGTCGGCCAGCCGTTTCTCCACGCCTTCCCCAAGCCCGCCCAGCCGCTCGTCCGCCGCACGTTGAAGGCGGCGCTCGGGCCGGGCGCCCTGCCCCTGCCGAGCCATTGGAGCCTGCTGCGCCGCGACGGCCGGTCGGTGGCGGTGCTGCTGACGATCCGCGCCACCGGCGGCGTCCGCCCGCTCGCCGTGATCACGGTGACCGACGTCACGGCGCTCGCCGCGACCGAGGCCCGCCTCACCGCCGTGCTCGAGGAGCAGCGGATGATCCTCGAGCACGCACAGGTCGGCATCCTCTTCTCCCGCAGCGGGCGGGTCATGCGCGCGAACGCCGCGTGCGCGCTGATGTTCGGCTACCCGGAGTCCGAGCTGATCGGGCTCGCCACCACCGCCCTCGTGCCGGCGATCGACGGCACCGAGCCCGCGGGCGACGAGCCGTGGCACGCGGAGCTCGAGGCCCGCCATCGCGGCGGCACGCCGTTCTGGTGCGAGGTCGACGGCCAGCCGTTCAGCGCACCGGGGGAGCCGGTGCAGTCGATCTGGACGCTGCGCGACGTGACCGAGCGCCGGCGCGCGCAGGAGGCGCTGGCGCGGGTGCTGCTCGACCAGCGGGCCATCCTCGACAACGCGTCGGTCGGGATCGTCTTCAGCCGCGACCGCGCAGTGCAGCGCTGCAACCGCAAGGCCGAAGAGCTGTTCGGGTACGCGCCGGGCGAGCTGATCGGAGAGCCGGGCCGTTCCCTGTACCCGGACGACGAGACGTACGCGGCGGTCGGCCAGCAGGCCGGACCGGTGCTGGCGGCGGGCGAATCGTTCCAGACCGAGCTCCAGCTGCGGCGCAAGGACGGCTCGCGCTTCTGGTGCCGGATGAGCGCGAAGGCGGTCAATCCGCAGGCCCCGCACCAGGAGACGATCTGGATCGGCGAGGACGTCACCGCCCAGCACGCGGCGCAGGAAGCGCTGGTCCGCGCCCGCGACGAGCTCGAGCAGCGCGTCGCCGAGCGCACCCGCGACCTCGCCGACAAGAACGCCGAGCTCGAGACCGAGGTCGCCGAGCGGCGCTACGCGGAGGAGCGGCTCCAGGTGCGCGGCGAGCGCCTCCTCTACCACCGCAACCAGCTCATGGCGCTCGCGCGCCGCGATCGCGCCGACCTCGGCGAATCGCTGGCGGAGGTCCTCGCGACCGCGTGCACGACGCTCCGCCTCGACCGTGCGAGCTACTGGCGAATGCTCCCGGACGGCCGCGGCGTGCGCTGCGAGCTGGTGCATCGCGCCGACGGCGGCGCGGATCCGGCGCCGGCCGCCGACCTGGTGGACCCGGGCGAGCACCCGGCCTACTTCGGCGCGATCGTCGCGAACGAGATCGTCGCGGCGGAGGACGCCGCGAGCCATCCGGCGACCCGCTCGCTCGGGCCCGGCTATCTCCGGCCGCTGGGGATCACCGCGACGCTGGATGCGCCGGTCTGGCTCGACGGCCACGTCGTGGGTCTGGTGTGCTGCGAGGTCACCCAGGGCGCCCGCGCGTGGCAGCCCGAGGAGGTCGACTTCGCGTCCGGGATCGCGACCATGATCGCGCTCGCGATCGAGGCGTCGCAGCGGCTCGACGCCGAGGGCAAGCTCATGCGCCTCGCGCACTACGACGCGCTCACCGGGCTCCCCAACCGCAATATGCTCGGCGACCGCCTGCGCCAGGCGCTGGTGTTCGCGAGCCGGCACCGCATGCGCGTCGCGCTCATGTTCCTCGACCTCGACCGGTTCAAGAACATCAACGACTCGCTCGGCCACCACGTCGGCGACCAGATCCTGAAGGAGGTCGCGGCGCGGCTGACCCGCGGCTTGCGGGGCGGCGACACGGTGGCGCGCCTGGGCGGCGACGAGTTCGTGGTCGTGCTGCAGGAGGTGCGCAACGCCCACGACGCCGCGATGGTGGCGCAGAGCCTGCTGCGGGACCTCGCGCCGCCGTACCTCGTCGACGGCCGCGAGCTGCACGTCTCGGCGAGCATCGGCATCACGCTCTACCCGGACGACGGGCGCGACGGCGACGTGCTGATGCAGAACGCCGACGTCGCGATGTACCACGTCAAGGACGGCGGGCGGAACGGCTACCAGTTCTTCGCCGCGACCATGAACCAGCAGGCGAACCGGCGGCTCGCGATCGAGCACGATCTCCGCCTCGGCATCCGGCGCGGCGAGCTCGTGCTCCACTACCAGCCGCAGATCGACCTCGCCCGGCGCGAGGTGCGCGCGGTGGAGGCGCTGGTGCGCTGGCGCCATCCGGAGCACGGGCTGCTCGCGCCCGACGAGTTCATCGGCATCGCCGAGGAGAGCGGGCTCGGGCAGGCGCTCGGCGAGTGGACGCTGCGCGAGGCGTGCACCCAGAGCCGGCGGTGGCAGGCCGCGGGGCTGCGTCCGGTGCCCGTGGCGGTGAACCTGTCGGCGCGCGTCTTCCGCGACCAGACGCTGCCGGCGACCCTCGCCGGGATCCTGCGCGACACCGGGCTCGAGCCGCGGCTCCTGGAGCTGGAGATCACCGAGAGCGCGGTGATGCAGCAGTCCGACACCACGCTGGAGACGCTGTCCCAGCTCTCGGCCATGGGGATCCAGCTCTCGGTGGACGACTTCGGGACCGGTTACTCGAGCCTCGCCTACCTCAAGCGCTTCCCGATCGACAAGCTGAAGATCGACCAGTCGTTCGTGCGCGACATCCCCGGCGACGGCGACGACGTGGCGATCACCCAGGCGATCATCTCGCTCGCCAAGGCGCTGGGGCTGCGGGTGGTCGCCGAAGGCGTGGAGACCGAGGCCCAGCTCGGTTTTCTCGTCGCGCACGGCTGCGACGACGTCCAGGGCAACCTGTTTTGCGCCCCGTGCGACGGGCGCGAGACCGAGCGGATCTTCGCCCCGCCCCGCTAGTCCCCGGCGATCGTCATCCCGTCGACGACGATCGAGCCGGAGCTGCGCGAGCCGCGCACCAGGACGTCGCCGCCGACCGCGGAGACGTTGCGGAACATCTCGCGCAGGTTCCCGGCGATGGTGATCTCCTCGACCGGGAACCGGATCGCCCCGCCCTCGACCCAGTAGCCGGACGCGCCGCGCGAGTAGTCGCCGGTGACCATGTTGACGCCCTGCCCCATCAGCTCGGTGACGAGGAGCCCGGTGCCGAGCTCCTGCAGCATTCCGGCGAAGTCGCGGCGGCCCGGCGCGACGATCAGGTTGTGGTTCCCGCCGGCGTTGCCGGTGGTGCGCAGCCCGAGCTTGCGCGCCGAGTAGACGCCGAGGAAGTAGCCCTGCAGCACGCCGTCCTTCACCACCTCGCGCGGCCGGGTGGCGACGCCGTCGTCGTCGAACCACGAGCTCGCTTGGCCGCGCGGGAGGTGCGGGTCCTCGCGGATGCTGACGATCGGCGAGAACACCTGCGTGCCGAGGCTGTCGAGCAGGAACGAGCTCTTCCGGTAGAGGCTGCCGCCGCTCACCGCGGCGACGAAGTGCTGGACGAGGCCGCCGGCCACCGGCGCCTCGAACAGCACCCGCGCCTCGCGGGTCCCGAGCCG
>JBOIFD010000209.1:0-5518 GCA_050741515.1 Burkholderiales bacterium | reverse complement strand
CTGTTGGCGCGCGCCCGCGAACGGTTGCTGCTCGCCGCGCTCGCCCCGGGCGAGCAGCGCGAGCTCGAGCGCCTGCTCACCAAGCTCCAGCGCGCCACCGAGAGGGCGCTCGGCAGCCGGACCGCCGAATAGGGCACGGGGGCGGGCCCGCGGACGCGGGGGCTAGGGCGAGCCGGCCGCCTGCTCGACCCGGCGGCGCAGCGTTTCCAGGTGCGAGTCGCGGAGCCCGTGCGCCGCGAGCGCGTCGACCGCGCGGAAGAGATACTCGGCCGAGGAGCCCAGGTGGCCGGACGCGGCGGCGAGCGCCGCGACGACGGCGTCGATCGGGAGCCTCCCCGCGTAGTTGGGATGCTCCCGGTTCACCGTGAACGCGAGCGCGCGGAGCTCCTGGACGCAGCCGCGGCTCCCGGCGCCGGGCACGGCCGCGACCCGCGCCCAGCGCGGCTCGTACGAGCCGAGCACCATCTCGCGATTCCAGAGCAGCTTCAGCTCGTGCGGCGCCTGGTCCGCGGGCAGCCGGTAGGCGACCCCCTGGCACGAGCCGCCGCGATCGAGGCCGAGCACCAGCCCGGGCCGCGCGCGCGTGCCGCGGCTCGTGATGGACCACAGGCAGAAGCGACGGTGAAAACCGCGCAGGGTGGCCGGACGCTGCTCGGAATAGTGGAAGAGCGGATTCCACATGAGCGAGCCGTAGCCGAACACCCAGACATCCTGCCCTTCGCCCGCGCCGGACAGGGCCCAGCCGATCGACGCCTCGAGCTCGGCATCGGACAGCGGGCGAGGCAGGGCCCCGCACTCGGTCCAGAGCCGCCGCAGTCGGTCGTTCTTCAGGTCGTCGCGGGTCAGGGACATGGGGAGCAAGCAGCCCAACGAGCGGCGCGCGCCGCGGTTGACAACGGGCGCGCGCGCCACGCGGAAGTCTTCCACGGACGGCCACGGCTTGCCAGCAGGCACTGCTTCGGTGCACGGCGCCCGCTTCCAGGACGCAACCGCTGCCGCTTGCTGCGCCGCAGCCCTCCGACGACAATCACGGGCCCCGTGCGTCGCGCGGCCGGCGCGCCGCGGCTGGCGCACCCCCTCGGTCGATGTTCGCCATCCCCCGCATCCGTTACCTGCCCAGCCTCGGCCCGAGCGGTTTCCATCGCGTGGCCTACACCGAGTGGGGAAGCTCGCATAACCCGCACGTGGTCGTGTGCGTGCACGGCCTCACGCGCAACAGCCGCGACTTCGACTACCTGGCCGCGCGCCTGGCGTCCGACTGCCGCGTCGTGTGCATGGACGTGGCCGGCCGCGGGTTGAGCGACTGGCTGCCGGACAAGTCGGACTACGGCTTCGCGCTGTACCAGTCCGAGGCAGCGGCGTTGCTGGCGCACGTGACGGCCCGCTCCGGCGGGGCGCTCGCGCGGCTCGCGTGGCTCGTGCAGCATTTGGGGCGCCCGGAGCGGATCGACTGGGTGGGGACCTCGATGGGCGGGATGATCGGCATGATCCTCGCGGCGAAGGCCAGCTCGCCGATCGGCCGCCTCGTGCTCAACGACGTCGGGCCGCTGGTGCCGTGGTCGGGGCTGGTGCGACTGAAGAACGCGACCGCGGGGCTCAACGCGAAGTTCAGGAACCTCGAGGAAGCCGAGCAGCACCTGCGCGCGGCCTGCGCCGCCTTCGGCCCGCTCAGCGACCGGAAGTGGCGGCACGTGACCCGGCACAGCGTGCGCCGGAACGACGACGGCACCTACCGCCTCGCGTACGACCCGGGCATCGTGAGCGCGATCCGGCGCGGCAACCACGGCGACATCGAGTTCGGCGGCGACTTCCTGCAGGGCGTCGACCTCTGGCCGGTGTGGGAGCAGATCAAGTGCCCGACGCTCGTGCTGCGCGGCGCGGAGTCCGATCTGCTGCTCGAGGCGACCGCGAGGCAGATGACCGAGCGCGGCCCGCGGGCGCGCCTGGTCGAGTTCCCCGGCATCGGCCACGCGCCGTGGCTGATGACCGACGACCAGATCGCGGTCGTGCGTGACTTCCTGGCCTAGAGCTGCAGGTCGGCGCGCGGCCGGTGCGGCTCGTCTTCCCCGAGTCGCTGGCGGGCGAGCGCCTCGATGCGGATCAGGTGCGGGTCGCGGACGCCCACGGCGGCGAGGCCGTCGATCGTCTGTCGCAGGTAGTCGAGACCCGTCCCGATCGTGCCGCGCGCGTGCAGCAGCCGCTCCACGATCGCGTCGGCGGGGAGGCGGCCGGCGTAGCCGGAGCGCTCGCGGTTCACCGCGAACGCCAGCGCGCGCAGGCTGCGGCGGCCGTGCGTTACCAGCACCCAGCGCGGCGCGTAGGAGCCGAGCAGCATTTCCCGCCGCCACAGCAGCCGCAGCTCGCTTTCGGCCAGCTGCGCGGGGATCCGGTAGGCGACGCCGGTGCAGCGGCCGCCGCGGTCGAGCCCGAGCACCAATCCGGGCTTCTCCGGCGTCCCGCGGTTGATTCGCGACCAGAGGCAGAAGCTGCGATGGTAGCCGTGCACCGTGGCCACCAGGCGCTCGTCGAACTCGAACACCGGGTTCCAGACGAGCGAGCCGTACGCGAACAGCCACACGTCGGGCTGGCGATGCGGCGACGCGAGCGCCGCCCGCAGCGACGCCTCGAGGGCTTGCTCGGAGAGCAGGTGGGCGGCGAGCGGGGAGTGCTCGAGCGAGCGACGGATCACGTTGTCGACGAGATCCTCGCGGCAGAGGCGGCGCTCCTCCTGGGCCGGCGTACCGGGACCGACGAACGACTCACCGCGCTCGAGCCCCTCGCGTTCGTTACCCGACCTCGATGCCAATCGCGCCCTGTCCTTCGCGCTTCGCCGGCGGCGGCGAAGCGCACGGCGCCGTTGCGAAGTCCGCGTAGTTTAAGGCATCGCCCGCGGCAGTTGTCGTAGCATAGCTGCCGACCCGAACGACCTGAGGGCATTCCCGCCATGGCGAAATTCGCGCTCGGCCAGGCCGTTTCCCGCGCCGAAGATCTGACCCTGGTGAAGGGTGCGGGGCGGTACGCCGACGACCTGCGCCTGCCGAACGAGGCACACGCATTCCTGCTGCGCTCACCGCACGCTCACGCGCTTCTCCGGCGGCTCGACGCAGCGGCGGCACGACGGGCCCCGGGCGTGCTCGCCGTGCTCACCGGCGCCGACGCGAGGGCCGACGGGCTCGGCGAAATCCCGTGCATGATTCCGGTGACGAACGCCGACGGCACGCCCCGCGGGGACACTCCGCGACCGCTGCTTGCGATCGATCGCGTGCGCCACGTCGGCGACCCGGTTGCCCTGGTCGTGGCCGATTCGGCACCGCGCGCCAAGGACGCGGCCGAGCTGATCGCGGTGGACTACGCGCCGCTGCCGGCGATCGCGGACACCTACGCCGCGACCAGGCCGGGCGCCCCCCAGGTGTGGGCGGACGTCACGAACAACGTCTGTTTCGACATCGCATTCGGCGACCGGGCGGCGGTGGCTGCGGCGTTCGCGCGGGCGACGCACATCACCCGGCTCGAGCTCGTCAACAACCGTCTGGTGGCGAACCCGCTCGAGCCGCGGGCGGCGGTCGCCGACTACGATCCGGCGACCGATCGCTCGACGCTCTACACCCCGACCCAGGGACCGCACCTGATTCGCGGCCAGCTCGCCGGACCGATCCTCAAGCTCGACTCGCGGAAGGTACGCGTCGTGTCGGGCAATGTCGGCGGCGGGTTCGGCATGAAGATCTTCCTGCACCCCGAGCAGCCGCTCGTGGTCTGGGCATCGCGCAAGCTCAAGCGTCCGGTGCGCTGGACGGGCGAGCGCAGCGAGACGTTCCTCGCCGACGTTCAGGGCCGCGACAATTACTCGGTCGCCGAGCTCGCGCTGGACGGGGAGGCGAGGTTTCTCGCGCTGCGCGTGACCACCTACGCCAACATGGGCGCGTACCTGTCGAACTTCGGCCCGTTCATCCCGCAGCTCGCGCTGCCCGTGCTCTCGGGCGTCTACCGCATCCCGGCGATCTCGCTCGACCTGAAAGGCGTCGTCACCAACACGGTGCCGGTCGATGCCTATCGCGGCGCGGGCCGCCCCGAGGGAATCTATCTCGTCGAACGGATCGTCGACGTCGCGGCGCGCGAGCTCGGGCTCGGGCCGGACGAGATCCGGGGGCGCAACCTCATCGGCGCGTTCCCCTACCAGACGCCGGTCGAGAGCGAGTACGACAGCGGCGACTTTGCCGGCACGATGGCGCTCGCGATGGCGCGAGCCGACTGGGCCGGGTTCCCGGCGCGCCGCGCCGCCGCGGCGCAGCGCGGACGGCTGCGCGGGATCGGGCTCGGCATGTACGTCGAGCGCTGCGGCGGCGGGAACGGCGACACGGTGACCCTGCGCGTGCGCGGCGACGGCAAGGTCACGCTGATCTCCGGCATGCAGGACAACGGGCAGGGCCACGTCACCGGCTTCAAGCAGCTGCTTTCGGCCGCGCTCGGGATCGACGCGGACGCGATCGAGGTCGTGCAGGGCGACACCGATGTCGTCCCCGACGGGCTCACCGGCGGCAGCCGCTTCCTCGCGATCGGCGGCGTGGCGGCGACCGCCGCCGCCGACGAGGCGGTCGCGACGGGCCGGGAAACGGCGGCGGGCCTGCTCGAAGCCGCCGCCGGCGACCTCGAGTACCGCGACGGGAGGTACTGGATCGCGGGGACCGATCGCGGCGTGTCGCTGTTCGCGGTGGCGGCCAAGGCCGGCGGGCTCGCAGCCACGCACACGCGCAACCCCGAGAAGTACACCTACCCGAACGGCTGCCACATCGTCGAAGTCGAGGTCGACCTCGAGACCGGCGCGACGCGCATCGAGCGCTACACGATCGTCGACGACTTCGGGCGTGCGATCAACCCGCTGCTGCTCGAGGGGCAGGTGCACGGCGGCACCGTTCAGGGGGTCGGCCAGGCGCTGCTCGAGCACGGGTACTACGATCCGGAGACCGCGCAGCTCCTGGCCGGCTCGTTCATGGACTACGCCTTGCCGCGCGCGGACGACGTGCCGTCGTTCGACTGCGGCTTCAACCATACCCCGTGCACGGCGAACCCCCTCGGGGTGAAGGGGGCGGGCGAGGCGGGCGCGGTGGGGGCGCCGGCGGCGGTGATCAGCGCAGTGGTCGACGCCCTTTACGCGAGCACCGGCCTCAAGCACCTCGACATGCCGGCGACCCGGGAGAAGGTCTGGCGCGCGCTCCGGCAGGGCGCGCGCGGGGTTGCGTCGCGCACGCTTGAACCGGAAGTAAGCAGCCGCTAAGTTCCGGCGACTCCGGCCGGCCGCCGGCGCCGGTCCGGGCGCGGTTGTGCTGGTCCGCCGCGCCGGGATAACATCCCCTCCGCAACCGAGATGCGCCCGGCACCCCGTGGGGTTGCCCGGGCGAGAACGATCGACCTTCAGCGCCAGCTCGAGCGGATCGAGGGGATCGTGAAGGACGCGGTGGCGAAAGGCGCGGTGCTGCGCGCGGGCGGGACCGGCGCGTCGGGGAACGGCGGCCGGCACGGC
>JBOIFD010000208.1:0-16314 GCA_050741515.1 Burkholderiales bacterium | reverse complement strand
CCCGTGCCGGCGGCACCGGCGCCAAGACCCGTGCCGGCGGCACCGGCGCCGAGCCCGCCCCCGCAACCCGCCCCGCCGCCGGGCGAACGGATCGGCATCGTGACCCATCACTACGCCCACGTCTCGGTCGCGATCGTGCGGCTCGAGTCGGGCTCGCTGCGCGTCGGCGACACGATCCACATCCGTGGGCACACCACCGACTTCAGTCAGCGGGTTCAGTCGATCGAGGTCGAGCACCAGCCGGTGTCGGAAGTCGGACCGAACGACGATTTCGGCCTGAAGGTGATCGCGCACGTGCGCGAGCACGACGTCGTCTACAAGGTGAAGTAGCGCCGGGACCGGCGGCCGACGCCGCCGGGGCGCGGGACTAGAACGCCGCCAGCCGGCGGGCGAGCGCGAGGTCGACCACTTTCGGGTCGGCCGGGCTCGCATCGGCGGCGAACCGGCAGTCGAGCCAGCGGATGATCGGCAGGAACTCCAGGCGCTGCGCCGCGCTGACTTCGGGGTCCATGTCGAAGACGCCCACGCCCTGCTCGGCGGCGCTGATGTAGGTGTCCGAATCGCTGATCCGGGTGAGGAACGGCAGGTTCAGCGATCTCAGGAACCGCTCGAGCGGCTCGTAGACCGGCATCGAGGTCCGCACCCGGTTCGCCACGACGGCGACCCTGACGTTGCGCTGGCGGACGCGTCCCAGGAGCAGCAGGTTCTTGAGGAAGTCGGCGGTGGCGTGGACGTCGATCGCCGAGGGCGCGACGGGAATGACGATCGAGTCCGCCTTCGCCACCACGTCCTGCAGCACCAGTCCCTTGACCGCGCCGGGGGCGTCGACGAGCTCGATCTCCGTGTTGGTCGGGATCCACGTCTGAAGCGTGCGCAGGAGGTGCGCCTTCGGCGCCGTCCCGTTCGCCCCGTGGATGCGCGCCAGGTGAGGCGGGCGCAGCTTGAGCCACTGCAGGCTCGACCCCTGCGGGTCGTAATCCGTGATCGCTACCCTGGCGCCGGCGGCAACGTAGTAGCTGGCGAGGTTGGTGGTCACGGTCGTCTTGCCGCAACCGCCCTTGGAATTGATGACAAGTATCGTTCGCATGGCTCGGACCCGCCCGACCGCCTGACGGGGAAACACGAAGCATCAGACATGCCGATGATCCTGGCGCTGCGTCGCAGAGAGTGTGTTTTCTGTCACGCGGTCCCGGGGGCCCGCCGGGAGTCTCATGGCGGTGTGACGAACTGCTCGCCGCGGAGGGGCCGGCGAGCGCGAAGCGTCCGCGGACCCCGCGCCGAGGCGTGCGCGGAGGGCCCGCCGGCGGCCCCGATGCCGTCGGCGGCGTGCCACCGGGGTGCCATCCCGGCGACGGGTCGCGGCCGTCTTCGCATCCGGGCTATAGTCCACCGGATGGACTACCGCCCCCTGGGACGGACCGGCGTGCAGGTGTCGCAGCTCTGCTTCGGGACGATGTCCTTCGGCGGCGACGCGGACGAGAGCACTTCGGCGGCGATGTATCGCGCGTGCCGCGCCGCCGGCATCAACTTCTTCGACACCGCGAACCGCTACAACGCCGGACGCTCGGAGGAGATCCTCGGCAGCCTGATCCAGGGCCACCGCGAGGAGCTGGTGCTCGCCACCAAGTGCTTCGACTCGATCGGTCCCGACGTCAACGCGAAGGGCGGCTCGCGCCGCTACGTCACGCGCGCCGTGGAAGAGAGCCTGAAGCGCCTCAAGACCGACCACGTCGAGATCCTCTACCTGCACCATCACGACTACGCGACGCCGGTCGAGGAGTCGCTGCGCGCGCTCGAGGATCTCGTGCGCGCCGGGAAGATCCTCTACCCGGCGGTCAGCAACTACGCCGCGTGGCAGGCCCAGAAGGCGCTCGACGTCGAGGAGGCGCGCGGCTGGGCGCGGCTCCAGGCCGTCCAGCCGATGTACAGCCTGGTGAAGCGCCAGGCCGAGGTGGAGATCCTGCCGATGGCGCAGGCGAACGCGATCTCGGTCGTGCCCTACAGCCCGGCGGGCGGCGGCCTGCTCTCGGGGAAGTACGCGCAGCCGGAGAAGCCGGCGGTCGGGCGCCTGCTCGCCAACCCCGCGTACACGGTTCGCTACGGCGAGGACTGGATGCACGAAACGGCGGCGCGCTTCGCCGCGTTCTGCCGGGAGCGGGGGGTGCACCCGATGAGCATGGCCGTCGCGTGGGTGGGCGGCCATCCCGCGGTCACCGCACCCATCGTCGGCGCGCGCAACGTCGATCAGCTGCGGGCGTCGCTCGACTCGGTCAAGATCGCCATGACGCCCGAGCTGCGCGCCGAGATCTCGGCGCTCTCGCGCACGCCGCCGCCGGCGACCGACCGGCTCGAAGAGACCAAGCCGAAGAAGTAGCAACCCGGTTCGCGTCCGGGGCCGCGCTCGTCCCGAAGGGGCCGGAAGGCCCCTTCTCATTGCGTGCGGCAATGCGCTCGGGATCCCGGTGCTAGGATCGCAACGCCGTGAAAATCACCGCGATCGAGGGCTCGATCCTCGCCGTTCCGACGCCGCAGCCGATGGCGTTGCAGTATCCGCAGCAGAAGCTCGTCGTCGCCGAGATCGCGACCGACGAGGGCGTGAAGGGCCTCGGCTACAGCCTGGTGTTCGGCGGCGGCGGCGCCGAGGCGGTGCTCGCCTACGTCGAGCGGCTGAAGGCCGTCCTGCTGGGCGAGGACCCCCTCTTCGTGCCGCGCCTCTGGGAGAAGATGTTCCGCGCCGACCAGGGCATCAGGAAGCAGGGCGTCGCCGCCTACGCGATCGCGGCGCTCGACATCGGCCTCTGGGACATCGCCGGCAAGGCCGCCGGATTGCCGCTGTACAAGCTCTGGGGCGCGGTGACCGATCGCATCCCGGCCTACGGCAGCGGCGGCTGGTCGAAGTACAGCGAGAAAGAGCTCGTCGCCGAGGCCGAGAAGTACGCCGAGCTGGGCTGCCGCTACTACAAGATGAAGATCCACCATCCCGACCCGCGCGAGAACCGCGAGCGCGTCGCGGCCGTGCAGCGCGCGCTCGGCGGCCGGGCGCGCATGATGGTCGACGTCAACCAGCGGCTCGACGTCGCGGGCAACGTGCGCCAGGCCGCGCTCCTCGAGGACCTCGACCTCGTCTGGTACGAGGAGCCGGTGCTCGCCGACGACAACGCCGCCTGCGCCGAGGTGGCGCGCGCGATCGGGATCCCGGTCGCCACCGGCGAGAACCACTACACCCGCTGGGAGTTCCGCGACCTGATCGAGCGCCGCGCCGCGCGCTACCTGATGCCCGACGTCTGCCGCGCGCTCGGCTTCACCGAGACCCTCCGGATCGGCCACCTCGCCGCCGCCCATGGGTTCATCCTCTCGCCCCACGTCGTGCACGAGCTCTCGCTCCACGTCGTCGGGGCGCTTCCCGGCGCCTTCCTGGTCGAGTTCATCGACTGGACGCCGCCCGATCTCTTCGAGGAGATGCCCAAGTGCCGCGACGGCCACTTCGTGATCCCCGACCGCCCGGGGCATGGCATGGCGCTCGCGCGCGGCGCGGTGGAGAAGTACCGGAGCGGCTGACCGGGGAAGGTCTCGCCGATCCGGGACTTTTCGCTCGCTCGAACCCTGCGGCGAAATCCGCGTTGCCGCCTCGCCCTCCGGTTTCGCACGCGGCGCTAAGGCCTCCCGATGCGCACCAGCGCCTCGCCGGCGCCGGGACTCTGCACCGTGACCTCTCCGCTCCGCCCCGCCGGTCCGTGCGCGCGGAACGTGAAGGTCCCGGGCGGCAGGCGGATCTCGACCACGCCGTCGTCGCCGGCGAGCAGCGCGATCTCGGGGAAAGGCACGCTGCTCCTCACCACCGCCACGGCGGCGCCCGCGACCGGCTGGCCCGCTTCGTCCACGATCCTCAGCCGCGTCGGGGTGTCGCTCACGATCCTTGCGGCCAGCCTCCGTCGGCCTCGACCCAGGTCCGGATCTGATCGAGCACTTCGGGGAGGATGCGGGGCGCGGAGTTGGCCTCCAGGCCGCCGACCGCGCCGCCCACCCCGTACGCGTGAATGCCCACCGCGAGGGGCGGCGAGGTGTCGGTCTCGTGGATCCACACCGGCGCTCCGCTCTGGCCGCCGAACGTGTCCACGTCGTAGAAGAGCCGGCGTTCGGTCACCCGGAGGATCCGGTTCCGGTGATGGTACTGCTCGGTGCCGCCGCCGCGATCGCCCGGGTAGCCCGAGACGTTCACGAGGAAGCCCTCGAGCTCTTCGGGCGCGAGCGCGCCGACCCCGAACCAGCCTACCTCGTCCCCGAGCGGGTCGTCCAGATGAATGCAGCCGATGTCGAAGTCCGGGTCCTGGGCTTCGACCCAGCGGTTGACCGAGCTGAAGCGGGTGCTCCGCACCGTCCGGAACGGGAACTCCGCGCCGTTCCGGCCCGGGCTGACCTCGATGCTCGACGCCCAGCCGCCGAAGAACTGCGTCGAGTAGACGCAATGGCCGGCGGTCAGGAGCGTCCGGGGTCCGACGAGCCAGCCGGTGCCGATCGCACCCGCGCCCGCCTGACCGCGCATGCGCAGCGCGCAGACCATCCGCCACGGTGCGAGCTCGGTGTCGAGAACGCGCACGCGGTCGTCCGTCGGTCCGATGACGGTCTCGATCGCCCCGCGCACCGCGAGCGCCCGCAGCGGGCCGGCCTTGCCCCTGGCGGCGAGGAGCTTCAGCGACCTCGAGGCCTCGCGCGCGCCGGATCCCGCTGCACCCGGCGTCACGGCTCGTTCCGGGGCGGCTTCAGCGGCACGCAGGCGCTCCAGGGCCGCGGCAGCGGGTTGCGGCTTCGAGATGGAAGAGATTTGGATCATGATCGCCTCGCTTGGTTGGGCAGCACTGGAGCCGGCGCGCGCGAGCGCGGTCACCGGGTCTCGCTGGGCGCCGAATAGGGACTGACCAGGCGGTTCGCATCGCCCATCGCGTCGCGCGCCTCCTGCTTCGTGATGAGCGGCGTGGTTTTCAGAGTCACCAGGCCGCCCTGCCCGATGACCGACATGACGCACGCCACGGCGGTCCGATTGTCCGGGAACTCCGAGATGCACATCGCGTCGTAGTCCCCGAAGCAGAAGTAGAAGCCGTGGAGGCGGCCGCCGAAGGCCTGCGCCGCCAGGCTCACGATCTCCTCGCGGTCCTGCGGCGTGGTCACCATGGCGCGAACCTGTGGGTCCTTGTAGCTCCACTGATGCAGGTAGAAAGGCATGGCGCAGGCTCCTCGCCTCAGAGGGAAGGAACGTTGCGCGTCGGTCCGGCGGCGCCCGGATCCGCCCGCTTGCGCCGCGCCAGTCGGGCCTGGGCCCGCAACCGCCCCCGGCCTGGCGCTTCGAGCGCCGGGGGAGCATGCGCTCTCTCCGGCGGCGGGCTTCCGCCTCGCGCCAACGGATGCCGGAACGTGTTCGGGACCATGGCGCCGATCCCCACTGCGATGACGGCGATCAGCCAGGCGTCGCGCACGGCGGTCTCGAGCGCCCAGACGCGGTCGGCCATGAGGTACTGCATCCCGCGCGCGGCGCACACCGCCAGCCCGAAGGTGCAGACCAGCACCAGGACGTCCGCGAGCCGTCGCCCGGTCGAGGAGTCGACGCGAGCCCAACGTCCGTCCTGGACGAGGAAGGCCAGGGACGATGCGGCCGCGAAGGGCATCGCCAGCCAGGGGATCAGACGCCTGAACACATCGGTCCAGTCCCCGCCGTCGACCCAGACGGCGGCGAACGCGATCTGTACCGGGAGGGCGACCAGCACTGCGCCGAACCCGGCGCCCAGCACGAACCCCCAGGGTGTTCGACCGCGAAGGTTCTCGTTGGCGAAGCCGAACAACTGCTTGGGGACGACCGCGACCCCGACCGCCAGGGCCTGGACGAGCGCAATCATCGCGATCCTCGGCAGCTCTTCGAGCAGGCCGCCGACCTTCCCGGTCAGCGCGAGCAGGAAGGCGACGAAGTAGAAGAGGAAAACCGAAGCGAGCACCAGCATCGTCCTCGCCCGCTCGCGGGGCGGGAGGTCGAACCCGAGCTTGGCCAGCTCGCGTTGCCGGCGGCGCGCCCAGACGCATTCCGTGAAGATCCCCCGAGCCACGAACAGGCAGAGGTTCCGGTAGAAGAAGGCAACGTCTTCCCGGAGGTCCGCGAGGAGTCGGCTGACGATCGCCCGAAGCTCGGTTCGGAATTGCTGCTGCGCTTCGTCGGACTGAGCCGGCTTCGGCGTCCCCTCCGCCGGCCTGGGCTTGGCGTCCGCACGAATCCAGAGCCCGCCGATCTGCTCGATCGTCTCCAGCACTCGCACCACCTTCAGGGACAGCTGGTCGAATCGCTGGCGCAGCACGGCGAACTCGTCGCACGCCGTCGATGCAAAGCTCCCGAAGCGCGGGTCGCGCTCCCACTGGAGCACCTGCTGGAACAGGGCCGCCGCTCGAAACCAGAGATCCCGGACCGGCTCGGCCACCGGGAGCCAGCCGTTGTCCAGGTCGTATCCGCGTCCCTGCAGGACGAACCTGACCTCGTCCCGCACCGCGGCGGCCGGGACAAACGGCGCGACCGAGAGCGTCGACGCCAGGCGGTGCGCCTCCGCGGGATACCCGATCAGGCGCTGGAGCTTCTGTCTGAGCCAACGATCCGCCCGCGACGCCCCCGGCAGCCGAACCGCGAGCCCGGTGAGCACGAGCGCCCCGAGCGCGGCAGTGTCCCGAAGGTCAACGGCACGCGCCAGAAGGGAATGCAGCAGCACGTAGAGGGCAGCGCCGGTGACGACGTACGCCGCGCTTCCCCAGAAGTACCGCAGCGCCGTGGTGTAGGTCCGCACCGGCCGAGGGGTGTTGAAGCGCCGGCCCGCCAGCCAGATCACGGCGATGAGGCCGATCGCAAGGTCTACGGAATGGATTGCCACGGATCGCTCGCCAGTGCCCGCCAGCGCTACGCGGCGAACAGCTCCTGGAGGCGACGCCGCGCCCGCGTTTCCGTCTCGGCGCGCACCGCGCTCCCGCTCAGCGTCGCCGGTGCCGAGTCCCGTCGCATGCCCGCGAACAGACGCCCCCCGCGCGCGTGCGTGTAGAGCACGGGCGAGCCCCACTCGATGGACCTGTCCTTGATCATCAACCGGGTGCGCGTGATCGCGTCCTCGATGGGCGCGTTCTCGGCGATCTGCTCGTAGAAGCTGGCCGCGAAGCGGGACGCCGCGGGCTCGCTGATCGGGAACTGCATCGCCACGACCGACGGCACGCCCGACCTGACCAGCGTTGCGGCCGGGCTGGTGAAGCTGCGCCGGCCCTCGCGGGCGCCGTCGCAGCAGTTGAGGACCACCAGCCGCGGTCGACCATAGGGTCCCTGCAGGTAATCCTTCAGCTCGCTCGCCAGGACCTCCTTGGGGCCGCCGGTCTCGTCGGCCAGGACGATGAAACCCTCCGGAGCGCCGCCCGCTTCATCGCCTGCCACCCCCGAACCGCCATGGCCGATGAAGTGAAAAACGTGCCAGGGACACACGCTCATGGTCTTGATCAGCTCCTCGACCGTTTCGCCCGGGACCCAGCGCAGGTTCACCTTCCCCGCGACTTGCAGCGGCTTGAGCGCGCCTTCGATCAGGCTCCGCTCCTTTGCCGAGTCCAGCGGGTTCGCGAGGCCGCTCGCGACGTAGCCCGCGGGATTCGCGATCATTCCGAGCACGTTGAGCGGGCCGTCGACGGTCGCGTCGCCGGTCTCCCGGTCGAGCCCGAGCGAGCGAATGATCGGCGTCCTGAACTGCAGCCCGACCCATTCGCTGTCGTGGCTGTTGTAGAGGTACTCCCAGGGCAGCTGCGCGAGCTCCGGCGCCTCGATGCGAAGCTTGATCCGGAGCCGCCCTCGATCGCCCCCGCCCGCGTCGATCTTCTTCAGGCTCTCCTTGTACTTGTCGGCAATCGGTCCGGCATTCCGGAATACGTTGTCGAAGACCGCCTGGCCGAACTCGCGGAAGGTCGTCTCCTCGATCGACAGCCGGCCCCGGATCGCCGAGGCGGAGCGCAGGATCGCGTTCTCGAGCCGCAGGCGAAGGTTGTCCGCAGCCTGGCGATTCTCGATGAAGGCGAGGGTCGCGAGCGACACCCGCTCGGACCGACCCGCCGGCGAGTCCATCACCTCGGCCCAATAGGCGCTGCCTGCGGCCCAGATGTTGAGCTCGAAGTCGAAATGCTCGGCTTGCACCACCAGCAACCCTCCACCAGGGCGCCGAGGATGATCTTCGGAGCAGGGCTCTGCAATCAGCCGGATGGACGCGTCCTGGTGGTCTAGTGCCGCCGCTTCTCCCGCTTAGCCCGGCTGCCCTATTGATGCCACCGACCGCGGGCGCCTACGCTGCGTACGATGAGGTCCTACATTGTCCTGCGCGATCTGGCGCCGCCAAGCCGCGCCGGATTCCGGAGCGGGGATGCGTTCGAGGCGCGGGGTGCGTCGCCTGCGCCGGCGGCCCCGCCGCGGCCCCAGGTGGACACCGCCGCGCTCACGCCGAGCGAGGTGCGCAAGCTCGCTCGCGATCCCGAGGTCCAGGCCGTTGCGCCGGTGATTCCGACGCAGCTCATCCGACCGCTCCAGGTCGACACGGCAGCGGCGGCCCAGCAGGCCTGGGGGATCGCGGCAGTAGGGGCGGCCGAATCACGGTACAGCGGGTCCGGGGCGGTCGTGGCCGTTCTCGACACCGGCATCGACAAGGCTCACGCGGCGTTTGCCGGCATGACGCTCGTCGAGCGCGACTTCAGCGGCGCCGGCAATGGCGACCGGCAGGGCCACGGGACCCACTGCGCCGGAACGATCTTCGGCCGGGACGTTTCGGGGACGCGCATCGGCATCGCCCGCGGGGTGCAGAAGGCGCTCATCGGCAAGGTGCTCGACGACGGCGGCGGCGGCGACTCCCGGATGATCTTCCAGGGGCTGCAGTGGGCGCTCGAAGAGGGCGCGGACGTCATCTCGCTCTCCCTCGGATTCGATTTTCCGGGCGGGGTGCGCCGGATGGTCGAGCAGGGCTGGCCGGCCGACCTGGCGACCTCGGTCGCGCTCGAGGGCTACCGGGGCAACCTGCGGATGTTCGACGCGATCATGGGCATGGCCCGCGCGCGCATGGCGTTCGACGCCGGCGCGGTGATCGTGGCGGCCGCCGGGAACGAGAGCCGGCGCGACCAGAACGCGGCGTACGAGATCGCCGTCTCGATCCCGGCGGCGGCCGAGGGCGTCGTCTCGGTGGGCGCCCTGGCGGAGGGCCATGGAGGCTACGGCGTGGCCGCGTTCTCGAATACGCTCCCGCAGGTGTCGGCGCCGGGCGTCAACATCCTGTCCGCGACGCCGGGGGGCGGCGTCCGCGCGCTGAGCGGAACGAGCATGGCCTGCCCGCACGTCGCGGGGGTCGCCGCGCTCTGGTGGGAGGCGCTGAGAGCCGCGCCGGTACCGGCCACCGCGACCGCGGTCGTCGCCAAGCTGCTCGCCTCGGCGCGCCCGGACGTGTTCGCCCAGAACGTCGATGTGGCGGATCGCGGACTCGGCCTGATCACCGCTCCGTGACGGACTCGCGCGACGTCACGGTTCTTGAAACGGCGCCGATGAACGCCTCGAGCTGACGGTCGTCCGCCGGAAGCTCCACTCGCCGTCCGTTCACGCTCACCACCACCGCGGCTGCCGACGCGCTCGCTTCGCGTGCGTCCGCCCGCGGCGTACGCCGCGCCTTCTTCCCGGCTTTCGCCTTCCGCGAGGTCAGCCCGCGACGCTCGAGAATGGCAGTCGAGAGCTGCAGCACCGCGGTCACGAGCGGCAGCATCGCGACGATCCCCGGTCCGCAATCGACGATGAACTGGTAGGCCTCGGCGAGACCGAGCGCTTCGGCCCCGGACGCCCCGGTGTCGGCCCGGACGCGGATCCCCGGCTGCGCCAGGGCATGGAGCCCGGCATCGAGCTGCGCGCGGATATCCGCCGCCGCGAGCGCGTGCGGGCTGAGCGACACCTGGATCTGCATGCGAGCTTCCCCGTTCGATCGTCAGCCGTCCGCGAGCGCCTCGTGGACACGCCGGCCGCGCACCGTGTCGAACTGGTCGCGCCTTCTGCACCACGCCAGCGAGACCAGGCCGTGAAGCGATTTCTCGATCGCCGAGACGCGGGTCAGGTGCCGCTTCCAGGCGGCCGGCACGGCGAACTCGATGGCGCTCAGATCCTGGGTCAGCGTGAAGCCGTACACCTGCGGCCCCGGGTCTCCCCTGGCCACGACGATCTTCCAGTAGCGCCGCGGTATCCGGATCTGCGCCGGGCCGCGCTGGTCGCGGCCGTCGAAGACCGGGTCGTCGGCCGCGAACA
Organism: Burkholderiales bacterium; assembly: GCA_050741515.1. Classification (GTDB taxonomy): domain Bacteria; phylum Pseudomonadota; class Gammaproteobacteria; order Burkholderiales; family SG8-39; genus DATEDA01. The sequence goes on along the minus strand of JBOIFD010000208.1, from coordinate 5,996 downwards.
TCGGGCCGCCGAAGACGATCAGCTTCTCCGACCTGGCCTCGCGCTGGATCAGCGACTCGAGATCCCCCCAGTTGTCTTCTCCGCGCGCGCCCTGGTTGAAGCCGGCCACCTGCGGCGCGCAGTTCGTCGTGTGGAAGGTGTCGCCGTTCCCTTTTTGCATGTCGTTGAAGCTCGACCCCCAGCAGACGTCGTCGCGCCGGACCAGATGGCCCTTGTCGAAAGCGCCGCCGTCCTTGCTGTAGAAGACGTCCGGCAGCTGGTGGTCGTCCGCAATCCGCGGGTCGGTCACCCACTTCTCCGCCACGCCGTCACGCAGGCCGGTCAGTTGCTGGCGCGTGGGTTTGCGGCCATTCACGGTTCGCAGCGCAACACGCCAGTCGACGTTGCTCGCCGTGAACAGGGCCATGCGGCGCTTCCGGTGCATGACGATGGAGAACTTGTGGTACCTGAGCTCCATCGAATCGTCGTCGAGCCTGGCTGCGGCCCGCTTGCCCTTGGCGGTCAAGGTGGGCAGCGGCACGTGCCGGTCGCCGTCCAGCTCGAGAAAGCCGGGCTGGTAGCCCCGGCGCGATGCAAGCCTGCCGTGGATCACCGGGGCCTGCATCGCTTCGGGGGCCATGAGTTGGGGTTGCATGTTTCACCTCCCTGACTGAAACCGATACATCGGTGGTCTGCCCGATCGCGGCGCAGCGCGCCGACCACGTCGTGACTCACGAGCGTCCGCCAGGTCCTGCCAGTGCGCGCGCCAGCCGGCGGCGCACGCGGACGCCAGGCGCGCGCCGCGTCTCGCCACGCCGGCCGCGTTCCCGGCGTCGTGCGCCGCGAGCACCTGCTGCGCCAGCCGCTCGATCCGGGCGGCCGTTTCGCCGGCGAGCTGCGCCGACAGGAAACCCGCTTCCAGCAGGATCTTGGTGCGCAGCACGGCCGCCTTCGACGGCTCCTTCACTCCCGCGAGCGACGGATCGCGCCGGTAGCTGCCGCCGGCGGCAATCGTCGTCGCCGCGGCGCTCGTGACGTAGATGCCGAAGACGCCGAGCCTCCCCATCCGGTACGCGTCCCGCAGCCCCAGCCCGCCGGCCCACAGCACCTTGATCCCCAGCGCTCGCGCGCGGTTCTCCGCGGCCTCGACCTGGTTCGGCCCCAGAAACCCGCCGTCGTCGCGCGACGACTTCTTCAGCAGCCGCCTGCCGGTCGCCTTGTCGATGGTGTCGATGAGCACCACGCGCACGCCGTGGGCGGCCACCGTCTCGAGCCAGGCCTCGAGACCGCGCGACAGGTCGCGCCCGACGTCGACGCGGTCCTCGCGCAACAGGCCCTGGTCCACGAAGAACACCGGCGCGGCCGACCAGTCCGGCAGCCAGCCCTGGATCTGCCGGACGACGTGATCGGTCTCGAGCCGCGTCAAGGGGAAGCAGCCGTACTTGCCGAGGCTCGCGCCGCAGCTCCGCGCCGTGGTCAGCCCGACCCAGGTGCTGCGCGCGATGGTGTCCGTGTCGGGAAGGTTGGCGGTGCGGACGCGAACCCCTTTCTTCGCCGCCGCGCGCAGGATCGGGCCGACGAGGCCGGGCGGAAAGTAGTCGAGCAGGCCGGCCAGGGACACGGCGCGATCGGCGTCCCTGCGCTTGACGCCTTCGATGGCGACCGCGTTCATGCCGGCGCTCGCCGCCAGGCCGATCGCGGCGATCGCCTCCGCCTTTCCGGGCGGGCCCAGCTTCACCCAGGCGGCAAGTCCGAGCGCCTGCCCGGGCGGAGCGGCCTTGCCGCCCCTCCCGGCGGCCGCTCCGGAGGACACGTGCTTGACGAGCTTCCGGAGCGCGGCTCGCTTCCCGGGCGTCGTCATCCGCGCGTAGCGCGGGATGTCGACGAAGACGGTGAGCGGACGCGGGCGGCCATCCGGAGTCTCGATGAACGGCTTGAACGCCGCCGCGATCTCCCGCTTGGCGGCTTCGATCGCCTCGGGACGGTCGCTCCTGAGCACCACCAGCGGCTCGCGCCGGTAGACGCGCGTGTTCACCCGCGTTCCGATGTTGGTCGTGATGAGGACGCGGTCGACGCTCTCGAGCCAGACGTCCGCGTACTCGTCGGGCCCGACGGCGACCTCGCCGATGCCGCCGAGCCGCTCGGCGTCCACGGCCACGCCGACCACGAGCGGTGTCCGCGGCGCGGTCCTCGGCAGCGCGCGCACCTTCGGCGACTCGAACGCGGCCTCGCGGATCTGGCGGGCGGCGCTGCCCTCGTCGCTGACGCCGAGAAACGGCCCGTACCGCGCGTGGTCGTAATCCTTGAGCGACGCGCTCGATCGGGCGGGACTGCCGCCGAGGTGAAGGAAAGCCCGGCGCGCGCGGGCCGTCAGCGTGCGCGTCGCCCCGCCGTTGACCACCGCGGTGCGATAGTCGGCGAGCGCCTGCTGGCAGGCGTCCGCCAGCGCCCGGTCCCCGGTTGCCGCAGGCAGGCGATCGACCCCGGGAAGGGCGCGCGCGTCCGGCTCGTCGCGGTTCACCGGCCCCTTCCGTTCGCGGTCGCGGGCGCCTTGTCTGCCGCCGCGCCGTACGGGCCCGCGACGTCCGCGCCGCGCTCGTGGCGGTGGAGATCCCACAGGAGCCAATCGTCGTTTCTGACGTAGGCATTCCGCTTCGCATCCCACTTCTTCGGGAGCCTGTGGGCGAGGCTGTCGAGGAACCCGAGGAGCGGCCGCTTCGGCCGTTGTCGCCTCTCGCGCGCGTCGAGGGGCCCATCGGCGGGCCAGCGATAGGTGCGCCGGAAGTCGTCGAACCCGAAGCCGTCGAAGAAGTTCTCGCCGCCGACGAGCGGCATGTACCACAGGCTCGGGATGCCTTTCGGGTTCGGCTTGATGGGCACCTGATTCTCCAGGTTGGCGAGGAGCTTCAGGGCCCGGTCGTCTTCCTTCTCCGCGAGGTGGCGGCGCAGAGCGTCGAGGGCCGGAAACTCGACCGGCGGGCTCACGAACAGCACCGGCTTCCGCTGCTGCCGGCAGAGCGCGATCTCGTGCGGCGTACCGACGCTGTAGATGTTCGTCGGACAGTACGCGATCGTGAAATCGCTCGTGTCGACCATGCGCAGATCGATGTGCAGGGTCTCCCAGAACTTGCCCGTGAGCGTCGCTCGCGTCTGCGCGCCCGCGCGGCCGTTCTCGAACGTCCACGCGTCGCGGGCGCGGGCGGTGTCGAGGCCCTCGCGTCCGTACTCGTGCAGGCCGCGCACCGCGGGCTTCTGCCAGGGATCGAACACGACGCATCCCTGCGCGCGCAGAAAGGCGCCGACGCGCGTTCGCCAGCCGTTCCTCATCTCGTCCTCGCGCGAGGCGACGAAGTCCATCGGCCCCGAGAGGTAGACGCGCGCGCCGCGGAGCAGGCTGCGCGCGTGCGATCGTCGGCGCTCGTGCCGCATGGGCGCTCTTCGGACGCTCAGCTATAGGCCCGACGGCTCTCGAAATCCTGCTTCACGTCCTCGACCGTGCTCCAGTGCCCGATCCGGCGCTGGAACATGAAGTAGCGCTGCCTGCCGGGAGTGAACGGCAGCGACTCGGCCGCGGCGAGCGCGTCCGCAGGGCGCGCTTCGTACAGGAGCTCCTGGGCGGCTCCGGAGATCGGCTCCGGCGTCGCGTCCCAGGTGGCTTCCTCGGTCGTGAGGAGTCCCGCTTCCACCAACGCGACGAGCTGCGCCGGGTGGTTGTGCACGCGGCGACCTCGTGCCACGGCGGCCACGAAGCGGCCGCCGAGGCGGGAGACGAGCGTCAGATACGCCTTCAGCACCGACGTCCCGATCGCGCTCGACGGGCGAATGTCCCGCGTCGCCGACCAGAGCTCCCAGACCGTCCCGCCGGTTTCGTCGCTGGACGCGTCCTTGTCGAAGCGCTGACGCGGCCAGCCATTGAACGCGTCGGGGGAATCGGCGACGCCGCGCGCGAAGATGTGCCCGGCCGAGGACCCTTCGATGAAGCCGACGCAGCGCGCGCCGTTCGCCAGCGCGGCGCCCTCGCCGTTCGCCAGCGGCACCGTCGCCGCGGACCCGTTGCGGCGATAAGTGAGCGTCGCCCGGTACGTGTCGCTGGCGGGAACGTGAGTGATGGCGCACCACGCGCGGCCCGCGGCGGTGTCCAGCACCCCCGTCCCGCCGGCGAGATGGCAGAGGATGTGCCAGGAGCCGTGATCGAAGTCGCCGTAGTTGCCCGGGCCGAAGTTGCCGTCGATGATGGTCTCGTCGCGAAACAGCCGGCGCAGCTTCTCCGTGTTCGCGGCGTTGTCGACGAGCGCGGCGCTGCCGTCGATCTGGAAATCGTATGAACCTCGGGTCGGCATGGTCGTATCTCCTTGGGTCAATCCCTGGCGCGCAGGGTGCACATGGTTGTCGTCGCGAGCCTGACGGTCAATCGCCCGGGCGGCTCAGCCTTCCGGCCTAAACTCGCGCGCCGCAGACCTCGAAGCGCGCCGGCGTGGCGAGGTCGTGCAGGCGAAGGGCGGGCTCGCGCCGTTGCGTCACGTGCGACGTGGAAAAGCGCCGAAGCGGCTCGAGACCGCGCCCCGGGGCGGGGAGTACCGGAGCCGGTCGTCGGTTCTTTCGGCAGGTCAGCGCCGACGCGAGCGCGACCCTGCTCGCGTGCTCAAGGCACGTGCGCGATCGACGCGACCTCGACCAGGAACTCCGGCTTCACGAGATCCGCGCGGATGCAATACCGCGCCGGCGGATTCTCCGGGAAGTACTCGCGGTACGCCTCGTTCATCGCCGCGTAGTCCTTCAGGTCCTTCAGGAAGACGTGGTTGAAGGTCACGTCCTTGAGCGATCCGCCCGCAGCTTCGAGCACGGCCTTGACCGACTCGAGGACGAACCGCGTCTGCGCCTTCACGTCGCCGGCGCCGACCAGCTTGCCGTCCTCGTCGAGCGCGAGCGTGCCGGAAACGTAGACGGCGTTGCCGGCCTTCGTGCCCGGCGAATAGGGTGCGAGCGGCGGGGCCGCTCCTTTCGGAACGATGACTTTGAACGGCATGGTTGCTGACTCCTGATGCCCGGGACTACGGGTGTTGCTGCAGGAACCTCAGGACCGCCGCGTTGAATGCTTCGGGCGCGGCCTCCGAGGCGCAATGGCCGCCCCGCTCCAGCGGTGCTTCGCCGCGAACGCCGGGATGTTGGGCTGCCAATAGGCTCCGACGCCGCCCAGTCCCGGCACGAGGAGGACCGGCGGGCCCTCGCCGTGAACTTCGTAGTAGATCTGGAGATCGCCGAGATCGGCCTTGGGCATGCGCTCCTCCTGCTTGTGCGGCTCCCTATCCGCCACGCTTGCGTCGCGATACCCTCGGGCGGCATGCGACCACGGCGCGAAACGGCCTCCGACCCGCTGCTCCTCGCCGTCTGCGCGCTCGGGCTCGCGCAGATCACCGCCTGGGGAACGAGCTACTACGCCCTCGGGGTGCTCGCCGGCCCGATCGTAGCGCAGACCGGCTGGAGCCGGACCCTCGTCTACTTCGGCTTCACGGTGGCGCTCCTCGCCATGGGCGCGGTGTCCGGCTGGGCCGGGCGCGCGATCGACCGCTACGGCGCGCGCGCCGTCATGGCGCTCGGCACGGTGCTCGTATCGATCGGCCTCTACGCGCTCTCGCTGGTGCGCACCGAGGCGCAGTACCTGGGCGTCTGGGTGTTCCTCGGCGTGGGCATGCGGCTCGTGCTCTACGACGCGGCGTTCGCCGCGCTGGTGCAGGTGGTGCCCTCGCGCGGGCGGACCGCGATCTCGTACCTGACGCTGTTCGGCGCCTTCGCCTCGACCGTGTTCTGGGTGCTCGGGCACTACCTGAACGAGGCCGTGGGCTGGCGCGAGACCCTGGTGGTCTTCGCCGTGATCAACCTCGCCGTCTGCCTGCCGCTCAACTGGATCGGCCTGTCGCGGCGCGAGAAGCCCACGGACGCTTCAGCCGCCAAGGCCGCCGAGACGTCGCCCGACGGCCCGGCGCTGGAGGGCCGCGTCCGGGTCATCGGCATGGCCC
>JBOIFD010000207.1:0-8337 GCA_050741515.1 Burkholderiales bacterium | reverse complement strand
CTCTTGCCGACCCAGTAGTAAGAAATGGCGTGAAAGCCGTCGAGGACCTTCTTGTTGGCGGCGTCCAGCACTTCGAACGGCGGCACGATCTGCCCGGCCGCCAGGACCTCGATCTTCACCGACCCTGAAGTGAGCTTGTCGATGCGATCCGCGAGCATCCTGAGATGGTCCTGCAGCGTGATGCTCGCCGGCCACGTCGACTGCACCTTCACCGACTTGGTCTGTGCGTTGGCGCTGAGACTGAATCCCGCGGCGAATGCGATGGCGACGGCAGCAGCGATCGTGCGCTTACCCATGGCGACTCCCCCTTCGTTGGCCTACAAACGAAACGACGCTAACCCCTGATCTCTCCCGGTGTCAATAGAAGAAACGTCCTCGCCTTCGGGCCGGCGGTGCGCAGGCGCCGCCCGTACGCCAAGCCCGCCTTGAGCGAATAGCCGTGCGCGCTCACCCCGGCAGCGTCTTCGTCGGCATCGGTGGCAGACCGCGGTGGGGCTCCATGATCCGTTGTTCGTGCTCGTCGTCCATCAGGCGCGGGCCGTGGCCGAGCGCGTCCGACCTCCCGCCGCGCAGTTACCTGCCGCGGTACGCTCGCCGGACGATGCGTGGGTCGGCGAGGATCACCGACTCGCCTCGCCTGAGCCCGAAGAGCGCCCGGTACTGGTCGGCTTTGAGGGCCCCGGCCATCGCCTCCTGGAACAGGATGGTCTCGGCGTTGAACGCCGCCGCGAACGCGCCGGCGGTCAGCTGCCGGCGAGCGAACCACTCCTCGAGCTTCATCCGCGACCGCTCCGTCGAAGCGCGGATCTCCCGCAGCTTCCGGGCGAGCGATCGGTCGAGCCTGCGACCCAGGCTGAACCGGACCTTGTGCATGAAGAGCTCGAGCAGGAACTGCTCGAGGTCGGGACCGCTCGGACCCCCGGCCGACTGGAGCCGTCGTTCGGCCTTGCGATAGATCGCCAGCACCCCGCTCAGGTACTTCCGCTCGGCGCGGTGCTCCGGGGTCGAGAGCGGGGCGCTCGCCACGTCCTCGGCGCACCCCGGCAGATCGCCGGTGATGCCCGCGTGCTGGTCGAAGGGCGCCCGGCACGTGCCGAAGGGGCCGCGCGGCCGGCCGTAGGCGCCGAAGAGCGCCTCCGATACGCCGTAGCCCCGGGCACCCCTGACGGTGATGCCCGCAGGCAGCAGAACGCGGTTCGCCGCCTGGTGGCATACGCCGTTGATGAGGTAGCACCTGACTCCGGCGCGTTCGTTCGGCCGGGCGATGGCGTTCGCGCGTCGCGTGCTGCCCGCACTCCGCCGCAGCACCGTGCCGCCGGACTTGCCGCCCCAGCAGCGCCAGGCCCTGCCGCCCGTGCCGCACTCGACGTAGGTGTGGTCGGCCAGGTTCGCGACCAGGCCCGTCGGGCACCGCACGACGACGAGCGTTCCCATGCCGCCTTACTTGAACATCAGGCTCAGCCCCGGCACCGCGACCAGCAGCAGCGCGACGAGCACCATGACGATCACGAACGGAAACGCGCCGGCGAAGATCTCGTGGAGGGTGACGCGCTGGTCGGCGAGCGTCGCCTTGACGACGTACACCGTGATCCCGAACGGCGGGGTGAGCAGCCCGATCTCGATCGCCACCACCGCCACGACGCCGAACCAGATCGGATCGCCGCCGAGCGCCTTCACGACCGGGATCGCGAACGGCAGCGTGATCACCATGATCGACACCGAGTCGAGGATGCAGCCGAGCAGGATCGCGATGCCCAGGTAAAGCAGCACGAAGCCGTAGAGGCCGAGATCCGCTCCCGCGGCCAGCATGCTCAGCTGCTGCGGCAGGTTGGACATGGCGAGCATCTGGCCGAAGACGCGCGCGCCGAGGATCAGTAACAAGATCGAGACGGTGACGTAGCCGGTCTCGACCATCGCGCCCCAGAGGGTGCGCCAGGTGAGCTTGCGGCGCGCGAGCGCGATGACGAGGGCTCCGAGCGCGCCGGCCGCTCCGGACTCGGTCGGCGTGAAGACGCCGCCGTAGATCCCGCCGAGCACGACGCCGATGAGCGCGAGGATCGGCGCGAGCTTGAGCGCCGCGCTCCGCACGCTCTCCGGCGCCTCGCCTTCGATCGTCGCCGTGCCGCCGACGTAGCCCGGCCAGAGCATCGCGACCAGCACGATCATCACCGACATCGCCGTCGCGAGAATCAGCCCCGGCACGATGCCGGCCAGGAACAGATGCCCCACCGATTCCTCGGCGAGGAAGCCGTAGACGATGAACAGCAGGCTCGGCGGGATCAGCATGCCGAGCACCGACGACCCGGCCACCACGCCCACGGCGAAGCGCGGCGTGTAGCCGTGGCGCAGCATCTCGGGCGTCGCGATCTTGGTGAACACCGCAGCCGAGGCGATGGAGGACCCGGTGACCGCGGCGAACACGGCGTTCGCCGCCACGGTGGCGACGCCCAGCCCGCCGCGGACGCGGCGCAGGAGCCCGCGGGCCACCGTGAAGGTGTCCTTGCCCACGTCGGAGACGCTCACCAGCAACCCCATCAGCACGTACAGCGGCACGACGCCGAAGAAGTAGTTGTTGAGGTAGTCGGCCGAAGTCTGCGACAGCGTGCGGATGCTGACCCCCGGGTCGCCGCGGATCAGCCAGATGCCGGCGAAGCCGGTGACGATCATCACGATGCCGATCGGCAGGCCGGTGAGGATGAGGGCGATCATCCACACCACGCCCACGACGCCGAGCTGCAGATTGCTGAGATCGAGGAACGACACGGCGGCGGCGGCGGCGAGGACCACCAGGGCGATGGCAACCGGCGGCCAGCCGGGGCGGTCGCCCGGCGCCGGGCGCCACCAGGACGTGGCCCCACGCCGCAGCGACTGCAGGAACTGCAGCGCGAACTCGACCGCAGTGACGGCCGCGCCGAAGACGATGATGGCGAGAAAGGGCCAGATCCGAAAGACGAAGACGCCGGGCGTGCCGGTGATCTCGTCCGTCGTCCAGGCATGCCCGAGCTTCGGCCAGGTGCCCCAGGTGATGAGGCCGAACACCGCGGCCCCGAGCAGGCTGAACACGGCGTTGAAGGAATGGGCCGCCGCCGGCCGGCTGGCCTCCAGCGGCTCGATCAGCAGCTCCACCCGGGTGAACCGCCCGACGTGCAGAGTGCTCGCCATCTGCAGGAACACCGCCGTGACGATGGAGTAGCCGACCATCTCCGCGGCGCCGTTGATCGGCGCGTTGAAGAGGTAGCGCCCGGCGACGTCGGCGCAGATCAGGAACATCAGGCCGAAGATCCACAGCGTGCCGGCGCTGTTCATGCCGAGCTCGAGCGCGGCGACGCCCCGCGCGAAGCGCCCCGCCGCCCCGGCCCGGGCGGGCGCCGCCTGATGCGCGGTCATCGCCGGAATGGTCCGGTCGCGCTCCTCCCCTCCTCCTCGAGGAGGGGAAGGAATGCCATTGCGATCAGAGCCCCTTGTCCCAGTCGCGCAGCGGCTTCGCGCCGCGCTTGCGCGCTTCCTCCATGTAGATCTTCAGCACCTGGCGCCCGGCGTCGCCGTTGCGCCGCGCCCACTCGCCGGTGACGTCCGGCAGGGCGTTCGCCCACCGCACGCGCTCGGATTGCGGCAGCTCCGAGATCTTCACGTTCGGCATCTTGGCGAGGGCGGCCCAGGCCTGGGCCTCGCGCTGGGCGACCAGGTCGGCGCACATCTTGGCGTACTCGCGGCCGAGCATGCGGAACAGCACCTTCATGTGCGGCGGGAGCGAGTCCCAGGTGTTCTTGTTCATGGCGAGCGCGCCCGAGAACACCGCGCCGAGATCCACCTTGGTGATGTACGGCGCCACCTCCTGCAGCTTGAACGGCAGGACCCCGGTCACCAGGATGACGGCGCCGTCCGCGACTCCGGTCTGCAGCATGTTGTAGAAGACCGGCAGGCCGGCGTCCACGGCGGTCGCGCCGGTGCCCTGGATCCGGCTCGCGATCGCGCCCGCCCCGATCAGCTTCTTGCCCTTGAGGTCCTCGAGCCGCGTGACCGGGAACTTGGTGACGAGGTGGTAGGTGTCCGCGACCTGCGCGCCGAGATACACCGTGTTGTACTTGGTCCACTCCGCGGCGAAGGCCGGAACCCGCTCCATCAGCACGTCCTGGATCTCCATCAGGGCGTAGAAGTCGCCGGTGACGAACGGCGAGTAGTAGGCGACGTTCTGCAGCGGCTGCTTCGCCGGCTCCCACAGCGAGCCCACCCAGCCGACGTCGGCGAGACCCTCGCCGACGCCTTCGAGCGTATTGTTGAAGTCGTAGAGCGCGCCGGCGTAGGCCTCGGTCCAGCGGATCGTGTCCGGGATGCCGAGCTCCTTGAGGATCTTGTTCGACTGCGGGACGATGAGGGTCTTGAGCGGCAGCGTCCAGGGCAGCACCGGCGGATGGCTCGAGCCGATGGTCATCTTGTAGTCGCGCGCGGCCGCGGGCAGCGCGAACGCGGCCAGCACTGCGGTGGCGAAGAGCAGCTTGGCTTTCATGATGCCTCCTCCGGTGGTGGTCAACGGTCCTCAACCATGGAATAGCGCTCGTCGGCGGCGAGGCACGGGGCCTCCGGAAGCCCCAGCTCGCGGCGCACGCTGTTCGTCCCCTGCACGATCGACACCATCTTGTGGAATGCGTGGCGCCGGCTCATGCCCTCGCGGCCCATGCCGCAGTCGGAAGCGAGCACCAGCCGCTCCGCCGGGATGTGCTTGAGCGCCCGGCGGATCATGTCCGCGACCTGGTCGGGCGTCTCGACCTGGAGCGTGTGGTGGTCGACCACGCCGATGCAGACCTTCTTGTCCTTGATGCCGCGGCCGATCGCCTCGAGATCCATGCCGCCCGTGCTGCAGTTCTCGAAGGTGACGACGTCGGCGTCCAGCCGGCTGAGCGGCTCGAGCGCTGGCGCGTAGCTCGGCTGCGTGCCGAAGATGCGCTGCCCCGCCGGGTTGCCCCAGCAGGTGTGGCACCAGATCTCGCACTTGCCGCGCAGGCCCCTGACCGTGTTGTTGAACACCTCGACCATGAAGTCGGGGTTCAGCACCTTGTCGACCAGCCCTTTGACGGCCAGGAGGTGGATCTGGGTCTCCTCCATCTGGACGACCTTGCAGCCGGCGTCGACGAGCTCGACGAGCTCCGCGTGGAGCGCGTCGCTGATCGCCATGATCGCCTTGCGCAGATCCTTGTAGTGGAGATCGCGCACCGCCATCGCGACCAGCTCCGCGGTGATCGTGCCGAACTTCACCGGGCGCGGGGTCAGGCGCTGCGCCGCCTTCCAGATCGCCGTGTATTGCAGCGTCCCTCTGCCGACCGGACCGATCAGGTCGGGCATGATGCGCGCCTCGAGGATGTCGTGGAGGATGTGGCCGCGCTTGTGCGGCATGCCGGCGCGCCCGCCCTGGTTCCGGTAGGCGGTGGCGCCGGAAAACCCGTCCATCCTGATCGCCGGGTACGAGAACCAGTTGTGGCCGCCGACGTCGGCGTCGAAGCGGCAGTCGCCGTCGGTGACGATGTCGAGCCCCGCGGTCTCCTGGTCGCGCAGGAACGAGGACGCCGCGTCGAGATACTGCTCGCGGTAGGAGCGATCGACCATCGCCTCGCGGAAGTCGCGCCGGCCCAGGTTCTCGGTGTACCAGCTCGGCCGCGGCAGCGAGCCGATGACGGTCGTGGGGAGCACGATCCCCGCGGTGGCTGCGTACATGAACTCCTCCTCTGCCGGATGCGGCTCGCCGCCGGTCTTCAGGCCGGGTGCCACGCCGGAAGCATGCTAACAAGCTTCGCGACGCCCGGCCACGTCGTCCTCAGTGGGCCCGGTGGGACGGATCCCCATCCCTGGCCCGCCGTGCGGCGGGACTAGAATGACCGCCCCATCGGAGATCGCCATGACGACCAAGCACGCCCTCGACCCCGAAGGCACGCGCCTGCCGATCAAGCTCGACACGACGTCGAACGGCGAGTTCGTGCCGGTCGCGCTTTCGCCGGCCAACCGGCACGCCAATCACCTCGCCCACGAAGCGGCGACGCGCAACGCCCGGCGCGTGGGGCTGAGCCGCCGGAACTTCCTGGTCTCCACCTGCGGGGCCGCGAGCACCTTGCTCGCCTTCAACACCGCCAACGCCGCCGCGGGCAAGCGCGGCGGCTGGTTCGACCTCGACGCCGAGGCGGCGCTCGAGCCGCAGCTCGCGCAGGCGCGGCTCGGCGGCAAGGGGGAATTCATCTTCGACGTCCAGGGCCACTTCGTGGATCCGACCGGCGCCTGGGTGAAGAACGCTCCCGCCGACGCCTTCAAGTGGTCGCCGAAGGCCGGCTGCGCGCTCGCGAAGGAGCCCGGACCGCGCAGTCATCTGCGTTGCCTCGGGCCCGGGGAGTTCGTGAAGGACGTGTTCCTGGACAGCGACACCGACATGATGGTGCTGTCGTTCGTCCCCTCGCGCCCCGACGCCGAGCCGGTGACGATCCAGGCCGCGGACGCGGTCCGGCGCATCGTCGATCGCCTGCAGGGGACGCATCGGCTGCTGGTGCACGGCCGGGTGAACCCGAACCAGACCGGCGACCTCGAGGCGATGGACGAGCTGGCGAAGCGCTGGAACGTCAGCGCCTGGAAGACGTACACGCAGTTCGGACCCGGCGGGAACGGCTATTTCCTGTCCGACGCGATCGGCACGCGCTTCATCGAGAAGGCGCGCTCGCTCGGGGTCAAGGTGATCTGCGTGCACAAGGGCCTGCCCTTCGGCCGGCAGTCCTACGAGCACAGCCAGTGCGGCGACATCGGCGTCGTCGCGAAGCGCTTTCCGGACGTGAGCTTCCTGATCTACCACTCGGGCTTCGTCACCGGCGTGCCGGAGGGCCCCTACGCCGAGGGGCGTGACGGCATCGACACCCTGATCCGCTCGCTCATCCAGAACGGCGTCGCGCCGAACAGCAACGTCTACGCCGAGCTCGGCAGCACCTGGCGCTTTCTCATGCGCGAGCCGGAGCAGGCGGCGCACGCGCTCGGGAAGCTCTTCAAGCACGTCGGCGAGAGCAACGTCCTCTGGGGCACCGACTCGATCTGGTACGGCTCGCCCCAGGATCAGATCCAGGCGTTCCGGACGTTCCAGATCTCGCCCGAGCTGCGGCAGAAGCACGGTTACCCGGAGATCACGCCCGCGCTGCGGGCCAAGGTCTTCGGGCTCAACGCCACCCGCCCGTACGCGATCAGCGCCGCGGAGGTGCGCAAGTACACCGGGCGCGACCGGATCGAGCGCGAGCGGCTGGCCTACCGCGAGCGGCCGGAGCCGCATTTCCTGACGTACGGCCCGAGGACGCGGCGGGAGTTCCTGAACCTGCTCGCCTGGAACGGCGGGTCGCCCGCATGACCGACGACGGTCCCCGCATGCTCCGGACGGCGATCGTCGGCAGTCTCCCGAAGCCCGCCTGGCTCGCAGAGCCGGGCCAGCTGCGCGCGCCCTGGCGGCTGTCGGGTGATGCGCTGCGGGAAGCGCAGGACGACGCCGTGGAGCTCGCGCTGCTCGAGCAGGAGGAAGCGGGGCTCGACATCGTCGGCGACGGCGAGCAGCGCCGCCGCCACTACATCTGGGGCTTCCTCGAGGGCCTGACCGGGACCGACGCCGAGCACCTCGCCACCAAGCGCGCGCGCGGCGGCCGCTACGCCGAGCAGTCGCCCGCCGCCCGGATCGTCGGCGAGGTGACGCGGCCGAAGCCCGTCTTCGTCGACGCGCTCCGCTTCGCCAAGGCGCATGCGCGCCGGCCGGTCAAGGTGACGCTGCCGGGTCCGATGACGATCGTCGACAGCATCGTCGACCAGCACTACGGCGCCGACGAGCGATCGCTCGCGCTGCGCTTCGCCGAGCTCCTCAACGCCGAGGCGCGCGCGCTGGCTGCGGCCGGCGCCGACGTGATCCAGTTCGACGAGCCCTGTTTCAACGTCTACGTGGACAAGGTCGCGGCGTGGGGCGTCGAGGCGCTGGAGCGCTGCTGCGCCGGCGTCGACGCCACGACGGCCGTGCACATCTGCTACGGGTACGGCGTTCCGGCCGTGCTCGCCTGGAAATCCCGCAACCGGGACTGGGGTCACTACGGCAAGACGCTGCCGCTGCTCGCCGATTCGAGCATCGACCAGGTCTCGGTCGAGTGCGCCGCCTCAGGCATCGACATCGCGGTGCTCGGCACGCTCAAGGGCAAGGACGTTCTGCTCGGCGTCATCGACGTCGGCACCGAGAACGTCGAGACGCCCGAGGTGGTAGCGGAGCGCATCCGCAGGGCGCTGCCCTACGTCTCGCCCGAGCGGCTGTTCCCCTGCACCGACTGCGGCCTGGTGCCGCGCAGC
>JBOIFD010000206.1:0-5980 GCA_050741515.1 Burkholderiales bacterium | reverse complement strand
ACCGGGAACTCATTCCCTGATCGTTAAATCGTCTTCCGAGGCTTGCTGCGGAAGGAAACGAGCAACACAATGGCGGGATCAGACACGGGCTGCCGGTCACGCGAGACGGCAGCTGCGGCACCACCCGAGAGACCCGAAGAGGTTATCCCGTACCGATGCGCGAATTCGCAGGCCGCTTCCGGCCGTTCTTTCTGTCCGCAGCGTTTTTCAGCCTGCTGATCAACCTGCTGATGCTCGTGCCCGCGTTGTTCATGCTCCAGGTCTTCGACCGGGTAGTGACCAGCCGCAGCCGTGAGACGCTCGTCATGCTCGCCGTGCTCGCGGTGGGCGCCCTGCTCTTCATGGCCTTTCTCGACGTCATCCGGACCCGCCTCCTCACCCGGGCGGGGGTCGCGCTGGAGAAGCTACTCGGCCCGAAGGTGCTTGCGGACATGGTGCGCCGCGGCGCGAGCCCCGGCCCCAGGGACGCCCAGCATGGCCTCCGCGACGTCGCGGCGGTACGCGCCTTTCTCACCGGGCCCGGGATCGTCGCCCTCTTCGACGCTCCCTGGGTGCCGATCTTCGTCGCGATCATCTATCTCTTCCACCCGCTGCTCGGCGCGATCGCGCTCGCGGGCGCGGTGGTGCTCTTCGGGCTCGCGTACGTGAACGAGAAGCTCTCCCGCAAGCCGCTGGAGTCGATGCAGATGGAATCGCGGAAGGCCGGCCGGTTCGCCGACCAGAGCGTCAGCAACGCCGAGGTCGCGCGCGCGCTCGGCATGGTCGACAACCTCGCGCGCGGCTGGCAGGCGCTCAGCCGCGGCGGGCTCGCGCTCCAGCTCCGGGCGAATCGCACCGCGAGCCTCGTCACGAGCGCGACCCGGTTCATGCGCCAGTTCCTGCAGGTCGCCATGCTCGCCGCCGGCGCGTGGCTCGTGATCGAGCAGCTCGCGACCACGGGCGTCATGATCGCCGCCACCATCCTGCTCGGGCGCGCGCTCGCGCCGGTGGAAACCGCGATCGCGGGCTGGAAGAGCCTGGTGGACGCGCGCGCTGCGTACGGACGCCTCGCCCAGGCGCTCGGGGCCGATCATCCGGACGGCCAGTCGGCCACCCGGCTTCCCGCGCCCAAGGGCGCGCTCGCCGTGGAGCGCGTGCTCTTCGGATTCCCCGGGCAGGAGCGCCCGGTGATCAAGGGCGTGTCGTTCCAGCTCACTCCCGGCGAGGCGATTGCGATCGTCGGGCCCACGGCCGCCGGCAAATCGACCCTCGCCCGTCTGCTCGTCGGCCTGTGGCGGCCGCTTGCGGGAACGGTGCGCCTCGACGGCGCGAACATCGCCGCCTGGCCGCGCGACCAGCTCGGGCCGCACGTCGGGTACTTGCCGCAGGACGTCGAGCTCTTCGCCGGCACGGTGAGCGAGAACATCGCGCGGATGGGCGAGATCGACTCGACCGCGGTCATCGACGCGGCACAACGGGCCAACGCCCATGAGCTCATCCTGCGCCTGCCCCAAGGCTACGACACGCCGATCGGGGAAGGCGGCGCGTTCCTGTCCGCGGGACAGCGCCAGCGCGTCGCGCTCGCCCGCGCGCTCTACGGCGAGCCGCGGCTCGTCGTGCTCGACGAGCCGAACTCCAACCTCGACAAGGACGGCGAGGACGCGCTGCTCGAAGCGGTGCGCCGGATGAAGGCCGGCGGCGTGACGGTGGTCGTCGTGACGCATCGCCCGTCGCTGCTCGCCGCCATGGACAGGGTCGCCCTGCTGCGCGACGGCGCGATCGAGAAGCTCGGCGCGCTCTCGGACATCATGGCCGAGGCGCGGCGGCCCGCACCCGCAGCGGGCGCGTCGGTCATCACCGGCCAGTTCGGCACGCGAGGTTGATTCGATGGCAGGCGAACAGACCGAACGGGTACCGCGGGCGCTCGATGTCGATCGGGTCGAGAACCCGCGGCCGCTGATCTGGGCCGGCCTCGCCGGCGTCCTCTTCCTCGGGCTCGCGCTCGCCGCCTGGATGTGGCTCGCGCCCCTCGGCGGCGCGGCGATCGCACCCGGCGTGGTGAAGGTCGACATGAACCGCAAGACCGTCCAGCACCAGGAAGGCGGCCTCGTCAGCGAGATCCTGGTGCGCGACGGCGTCAAGGTGAAGGCGGGCCAGCCGCTCATCGTGCTGAAGGACATCCGGGTCGACGCGAGCAACGAGCTCGTGCAGACCCAGCTCGACGCGGAGACCGCAAAAGCGTCCCGGCTGACCGCCGAACAGACGTGGGCGGTGATGGTGTCGTTCCCGAAGGTGCTGACGGCGCGCGAGGCCGATCCGCGGGTGGCGGAGCTCCTGCGGCACGAGACCACGCTGTTCCGCACCCGTCGCGACGCGTTCAACAGCCAGGTCGCGCTGATCCGCGCCCAGATCAGGGAGACCGAGGGCGAGATCCGGGCGCGCCAGGAACAGCTCCAGGCCGACCGCACCGCGATCCGCCTGCAGCGCGAGGAGCTGGAGGCGAACGAGGCGCTGCTCGGGCAGGGCTACGTCACCAAGACTCGCCTGCTCGCCCTCCAGCGCGGCGTGGCCGAGCTCGAGTCGCGGCGCGGCGAGAACGAATCGGAGCTCGCGCGCGCCCGCCAGAAGGTCGCCGAGCTCGAGCTGCGCGCCGAGACGCTGCGCAGCACCTTCATGCAGGAGGCCGCAGCCGAGCTGCGGCAGACGACCGCGCAGATGTTCGACCTGCGCGAGCGGGTGCGCCCGGCGCAGGACGCCGAGCAGCGCCAGCGCATCACCGCGCCGATCGACGGCGAGGTGGTGGACCTCAGGTTCACGACCGTCGGCGCGGTGATCGGGCCGCGCGATCCGATCCTCGACATCGTGCCCGAGAACCCCGATCTCATCGTCGAGGGGCACGTGCGCCCCGAGGACATCAGCTTCGTGCACCACGGCGCGGCCGCCGACGTGCGGCTCACCGCATTCCGGCAGCGGATTACGCCGACCGTGACCGGAAAGGTGACCCACATCTCCGCCGACCGGTTCACGGACAAGGTCACGAACACTCCGTACTACGTGGCGCACGTCCGCGTGACGCCCGAGGCCTTGCGCGAAGCGGGTAACCTGCAGCTCCAGGCGGGGATGCCGGCGGAGGTTTTCATCCAGACGACGCCGCGAACCGCGCTGCAGTACCTGCTCGACCCGATCACCGGCTTCCTCCAGCGCTCGATGCGCGAGCATTGAGCGCGGCGGCCAGCCGCCTTCCCTGCGGGCGCCGGCACCCGACCGCCCGACTGCCAACTCTTTCACACTCCCGCCGACGGGGCGCATCCGCGGCGTAAGGCCGTCCGTAAGAACGCGACAGACGGACGCTAGACGCTGATTCAAACGCCGGCGTCCGCGAGATGCACCCTCAACCCGAAAGGAGATTCACCATGCTGAAGCGCATTCTGATCGTTGCCGCCGCCGCCCTGGCGGCCCATTCCGGCGCCGTGCTCGCCGACAACAGCTGGGCCTTCGACGACGCGTTCTGGTCGCGCGAGCCCGCCATGCAGCGCGTGGAGCACACCTCGTACATGGCGAGCCAAGCCAACGACTCGTTCAAGAAGTACGAGCAGGTCGACGGCTACAACTACTAGCCCGCTTCCGGGCGGAGGCTGCAGGCGCCTCCGCCCGTCTCGTCCTCGGCCGGTAAACTTGCCGGCCCGTGCTGAAGACCACTCCGTTCCACAGCCGCACCGCACCCCTGTGCGCGAGCCATGCCTGGCGGCGCTGGGCGGGCTACGTCGTCGCCAGCTCGTACGAGCTCTCGCACGAGCGCGAGTACCACGCGATCCGGAGCTCGGCGGGGCTGCTCGACGTCTCGCCGCTCTACAAGTACCTGGTGCGCGGCAAGGACGCCGCGCGCCTCCTCGACCGCGTGGTCACCCGCGACGTCGCGCGCGCGAAAGTTGGCGAGGTGCTGTACACGCCGTGGTGCGACGCCGCCGGGAAGGTGCTCGACGACGGCACGATCGCGCGGCTGGACGGCGAGACCTTCCGCATGACCTCCGCCGACCCCAACGTCCGCTGGCTGGAAGCGAACGCGCTCGGGCTCGACGTCGCGATCCAGGACGTGTCCGACTCCACCGCGGTCCTGGCGCTCCAGGGTCCCGGCTCGCGGGCCATCCTGCAGGACCTGTGCGACCGGGACCTCGCCGGCCTGAAGTACTTCCGGTGGACCGCGGCGCGGCTCCGCGACATCCCGGTCACGATCTCGCGGACCGGCTATACCGGCGACCTGGGCTTCGAGCTCTGGGTGGACGCGGCCCACGCCGTGCCACTGTGGGACGCGCTCGTCGCGGCCGGCACGCCGTACGGGATCACGCCCGCCGGGCTGCTCGCGCTCGACGTCGCGCGGATCGAGGCGGGCCTGATGCTCATGGACGTCGATTACGTCCCGGCGCGCAAGGCGCTCATCGCCAGCCAGACTTCGTCCCCCTTCGAGCTCGACCTCGGCTGGACAGTGAACCTCCAGAAGGAGCAGTTCGTCGGGAAGAGCGCGCTCGCTGCGGAGCAGCGGCGCGGCCCGGAATGGCAGTTCGTCGGGATCGAGGTGGAGTGGGAGGCGCTGGAGCGGCTCTACGCCGCGGTCGGCCTCGCCCCGCGGCTTCCCACGACCGCCTGGCGCACGAGCGTGCCGCTGTACGCCGACGGCGACCAGGCCGGGTACGCGACGAGCGGCGGCTGGTCGCCGCTGCTCAAGAAGTACATCGCGCTCGCCCACCTGCGATCGCGCTGGGCCGCGCCCGACACGCGGCTGGAGATGGAGGTCACCGTCGAGCATCGGCGCCAGCGCGCCGCGGCGCGCGTGGTCAGGAAGCCGTTCTTCGACCCCGAGCGCAAGCGGGCGTAGTGCACTAGGAAAAACCGGAAATACCGCAAAGAATCGCTCGTCCCGTCAGGTCGACGGGCACGAAAACGCACGCCGTCGACCGCGGCCGCCTGGCGATTCCCCGGCACTGAAGCGCGTTGCGCACTATGCCGCGAGCATAGTCGGCCGGCGATTGAATTGCCGCGCCGCGCAGCGACATGCTATCGCCTCATCGCGTGAAGGGCGTCGGCCCGTGCACGGTGCGGCCCGGCGCCACGCGAACGTCCTCCGAGGAAGGTCGAGTCATGACGACGAACTGGCAATCCTGGCTGTTCTGGCCGGACAGCCCTGCGCTGTCGCTCCTGGTCCTGGTGCTGATCCTGCTGCCGTTCATGTACGCCTCGCGCGCTCCCGTGCACAGCCTGATCCACTCGGTGGCGCGCGCCGCGGCCAACGCGCTGCGCCTCGCCTCGCGGTGGCTGCGTGCCGGCGCCGAGGAGCTCCGCAGCCGCAACCGGGTCATGCTGCTCGCGCACGCCGAGGAAGAGGTCGGCCAGCGCCTCGCGCGCGAGTTCGAGCGCGCCGGCGACACCGTGCGCCGCGACCTGCAGGACTTTCCGGCCGTGAGCCGCAAGCTGAAGGACGAGGTCACCCGGATCGAGGAGGACTTTCGCCTCTGCGGCGAGGTGCCGCCGCCGCCGCCCGACTGGGTGGCCGCGGTCGAGTCGGTGTCGCAGATCAAGTCGGGCGGCACGGAGATGGTGCAGGGGATCCTCGAGGAAATCCACAAGTCGGTGCACAAGATCCACGACAAGGCGGTGGCGGAGTTCCGGCGCTCCTACGAGAACCGCCACAAGATCCTGCGCAGCCTGCTCCCGCACTGGCGCGCGGCCGAGAAGCTCGCCGGCGAGGCGGAGGCGAAGCTCCTCACCCTGGAGCAGAACGCCGCCGCGATCGACGCCCAGATGGCGCAGTACCGCGAGATCGCGAACCGCACCGACCAGGCCGAGAAGAGCCTCACCCAGTCGAGCTTCGTCCGGTTTTTCGTCGCCGGCCTGGTCATGCTCATCGCGCTCGGCGGCGCGTTCATCAACTTCAAGCTGATCGCGCTGCCGATGTCGGAGATGGTGGGCGCGAGCGACTACCTCACCGCTAGCCTGCGCACGTCCG
>JBOIFD010000205.1:0-9069 GCA_050741515.1 Burkholderiales bacterium | reverse complement strand
CGGCAGCCCACGGCGGGAGCGGCGCGGTGCTGGTCCTGCTGAAGGCGTGAGCGCCCGGAAGCGTCCGGGCCGGTGCGCTCGCGGCCCCGGCTCAGATCGCGGCTTCGTTCGTCTCGCCGGTGCGGATGCGCACGACGTGCTCGACCGAGGTGACGAAGATCTTGCCGTCGCCGATCTTGCCGGTGCGGGCGGCCTTGATGATCGCTTCGATCGCCTGATCGAGCATCTTGTCGACGACCGCCACCTCGATCTTGACCTTGGGCAGGAAGTCCACCACGTATTCGGCGCCGCGGTAGAGCTCCGTGTGCCCCTTCTGCCGGCCGAAGCCCTTGACCTCGGTCACGGTCAAGCCGGTCACTCCGACCTCGGCCAGCGCTTCGCGGACCTCGTCGAGCTTGAACGGCTTGATGACGGCTTCGATCATTTTCATGGCGGTTCCTCTCCCGGCGCACGGACCTCCGAGCCAGTATAGCAAAAGGCCGACCGCCCGAACCCCGTTGCCGCGCCGTGCGCATTCGAAAATAATCGCCACCCATGGCCGGTCCGCTCACGCTGCGCGTAGTGGAGGATCTCGCGGAAGTGCCAGCCCGCCGGTGGAACGCGCTCGCCGGCGATCATCCGTTTCTCCGGCACGAATTCTTCTCGGCGCTGCACGAGACCGGCTGCGCCACGGGCGGCACCGGCTGGCGGCCGCAGTTCCTCACCCTCTGGGACGGCGCGGAGCTCCGGGCCGCGCTGCCGCTCTACCTCAAGTCCCATTCCTACGGCGAGTACGTCTTCGACTGGGCCTGGGCGGACGCGTATCACCGCCACGGTCTCGAGTACTACCCGAAGCTCACTGCCGCCGTGCCGTTCTCGCCGATCACCGGCGCGCGGGTGCTCGCGGCCACTGCGGACGCGCGCCGGCAACTGGTCGCGGCCGCCCTCGAGCTCGCGCGCAGCGTGTCGTCGCTGCACATCCTGTTCCCGCCCGAAGGCGAGGCGCGCGAGCTCGCGGCCGCGGGAATGATGCTGCGCCAGGGGATCCAGTTCCACTGGGTGAACCCGGGCTATCGCACCTTCGACGAGTTTCTCGCGACGCTCACCCACGACAAGCGCAAGCGCATCAAGCAGGACCGGCGCAAGGTGCGCGAGGCCGGCATCGCGTTTCGCTGGAAGCTCGGGCGCGAGATCGCGGACGGCGACTGGCGCTTCTTCACGCGCTGTTACAACCTCACCTACCGCGCGCACCTCTCCTCGCCCTACCTGAACCTCGCGTTCTTCACGCGGCTCGGCGAGATCCTGCCGGAGCATCTCCTGCTGGTCGTCGCGGAGCGGGACGGAAAGCCGATCGCGAGCGCGCTGAACGTGTTCACCCGGGATGCGCTCTATGGCCGCTACTGGGGAGCCACCGGCTACGTGCCGTGCCTCCACTTCGAGACCTGCTATTACCAGGCGCTCGAGTTCTGCATCGCGCGCGGCATCCGGGCCTTCGAGGGCGGCGCGCAGGGCGAGCACAAGCTCGCGCGGGGATTCCTGCCGGAGGTGACCTGGTCAGCGCACTGGCTGCGGCATCCGCAGTTCGCGGACGCGGTCGAGAAGTTCCTCGCGCGGGAGGCGGCAGGGGTGGCCCGCCACGTCGACGAGCTCGCGGAGCGCAGCCCCTTCAGGACGCCGGCGGAGGAGAGCTGAACTTCGTGCGGCGGGTCAATACCCTACGGTCGACGGGATCTGCCGTGCCGGGTTCTGCAGCGCGCCGGCGCGCTCTCGCGACCGCATCTCCTGCCGCTCGAGGGCGTTCTGCTGCGTTTCGAGCCGCCGGCGTTCCTGTTCGTCGGCGATCGAGCCGCGATTGCGTTGCCACCACGCGTTGCTGCGCGTCGACTGCTCGTCCACGTACGGGTGCACGACCGTGCCGTCCGGCCGGGTCACCACCCGTTCCGCGGGCCGCGTCTGGGCGATCGTCGCCGGAACGACGAGCGCGAGCACGAGGGCGCCGCCGATCTGCCACTGCCGCTTGCGATCCATGTGCCTCTCCTTCGTCAGAACGCCGGCTTGCGTGCGGCGTTCCTGTATCCGGCAACCCCGGCCAGGATACTCCTGCTTCGCCTCCGCGGGGCCGACCCACCCGCCTACTTTAACCCAGTTCCCGCGCTCGAGGTCCTTCCTTTGACGCTCCCTTCCCGCGGGCCGGATAATCGCGCCGACCAGGGGAGGATCGCATGCGACTGAAGAACAAGGTAGCCATCGTGACCGGAGCCGGTTCCGGCTTCGGCGAGGGAATCGCCGCGCGGTTCGCCGAGGAAGGCGCCAAGGTCATGGTGAACGACATTCACGTCACCGGTGCCGAGCGGGTCGCCGCCGCCATCCGGAAGCGCGGCGGCACGGCGGAGCTCGTCCAGGCCGACGTCGCGGTTCCCGGCGACTGGGCGGCGATGGTGCGCGCCACGCTCGGCGCCTACGGGCGCATCGATATCGTCGTGAACAACGCCGGCTGGACCCACCGCATGAAGCCGTTCCTCGAGGTCACCGACGAGGAGTTCGAGAAGGTCTACGCGATCAACGTCCGCTCGATCTACCTCGCGGCGAAGCACGTGGTGCCGGTGTTCCGCAAGCAGGGCGGCGGCTGTTTCGTGAACATCGCGTCCACCGCCGGCGTGCGTCCGCGGCCCGGGCTCACCGTCTACAACTCGAGCAAGGGCGCGGTGATCACGATGAGCCGCTCGCTCGCGGCCGAGCTCGGGCCCGAGAAGATCCGCGTGAACGTCGTGAACCCGGTGTTCAGCCCGCTGACCGGGCTGTCGGCGGACTTCGCCGGCGGCAAGCTGACGCCGGAGATGGAGGCGAAGTTCGTCGCGACGATCCCGCTCGGGCGCCCGTCGACGCCGCTCGACATCGCGAACGCCGCGCTCTATCTCGCTTCCGACGAGGCCGAGTTCATCAGCGGCGTCTGCCTCGAGGTCGACGGCGCGCGCTGCGTCTAGAGCGAGGCCGGTTAACGGCCGACGAACGTCACCGGCTGCTTCCGGCTGAACGCCGCCACGCCGTTCCGGAAGTCCTCGGTCGCGCCGCTCTGTGCGATCGCCTGTGCCTCGAGCTCCATCTGCGTCTCGAGGCTGTCCTGCGTGGACTGGTGGAAGAGGAGCTTCGCGCGGCCGAACGCGGCCGTCGGCCCTTGGGCGAGCTCGCGCGCGAGCGCCGTGACGGCGCCCTGGAACTCGGCGTCGGGAAGCACCCGATTGACGAGACCCCATTCCAGCGCCTCGCGCGCCGATAGGGTCCGGTTCGTGAAGTGCAGCTCCAGTGCGCGCCGGAGGCCGATCAGCCGCGGCAGGAAGTAGGTCGAAGAGCCGTCGGGCGAAGCCGCGATCCGCGAGTAGGCCATCGTGAACTTTGCCGACTCCGTCGCGACGACGAGGTCGCCGGCCAGCGCGAGACTCATCCCGCCCCCTGCGGCCACGCCGTTGATCGCCATGATCACCGGCTTGGGCGTCCGGGCGAGGCGCGACACCGCGCCGTGCAGATACGTGGTGAGCTGCTTGATGAAGACGCCGACCCGGTCGATGTTGTCGTGAAACCCCTTCACGTCGCCGCCCGCGCAGAAGGCACGACCCGCCCCGGTGACCACGACGCACCGCACGGCGCGATCCTCGTCGGCCTCGAGCGTGGCCTCGAACACCTCGCGCCCGAGCGTGAGATCGAGCGCGTTGTAGGCGGCCGGCCGGTTCAGGGTGATGGTGGCGACCGCGTCCTTGACCGCGTAGATCAACGCCGTGTACGTCATCTCCGTCTCCTCAGGGATTCACGGCGATGGTACCGCAGGCATTCACGCCGCCGACCGGGCGGTCGGGGGCGCAGCGTCCGGGGGGAGCTACGTAGGCTTGCGGACGAAGCCGCCGAGCAGCGCGGCGACCTGGCGCTCGCGCTTTGCGGGCATACCCGGCGTCGCGGCCTGCGGCGCGGGCGGCGCCACGCCCGGTTCGTAAGGCCGGCTGAAGATGGGATCCGCCCCGGGCTGGGGCTTCGCCGGCTGAGACTTCGTTGGCGGCTCGCGGCGCCGCGCGTGCGTCAGGCGATCCTCGTCGGCCGCGCGGCGGTGCTGTTTCCGGGGGGGCTCCATGAGCGGCGCCTCCGAAGCGTGGCCGAAGCCCGGGAGGACTTCCCGCGACATGCGGATCCGGAGCGTCTTCTCGATCTCGGCCAGGCGCTCGTGCTCCGCCGGGGACACGAGCGAGATCGCGGTGCCGGCAGTGCCGGCGCGGCCGGTGCGGCCGATCCGGTGCACGTAGTCCTCGGGCGAGTTCGGGAGATCGAAGTTGAGGACGTGCGGCAGCTCCTCGATGTCGAGGCCCCGCGCCGCGACGTCGGTGGCGACGAGCACGCCCACCCGCCCGGCCTTGAAATCCTCGAGCGCCTGCATGCGCTCGACCTGGGTGCGGTCGCCGTGGATCGCGGTGGCGTGCACCCCTTCCCGGTTCAGCTGATAGGCGAGCCGGTTCGCCCCGATCCGGGTGGCGACGAAGACGAGCACCTGCTTCATGGCGCGCGACTTGACCAGGTGCACGAGGAGCTCGCGCTTGCGCTCGCGCGCCACCGGGTGGACGACGTGCGTCACGAGCTCCGCGGCCGCGAGCTTCGGCGCGACCTGCACCGCCACCGGATCCTTCAGGAAGGATTTCGCGAGCGACCGGATGTCGTCGGTCAGCGTGGCCGAGAACAGCAGGTTCTGCTTGCGCCCGATCAGCAGCGCGATGATCCGCTTCACGTCGGGGATGAACCCCATGTCGAGCATCCGGTCGGCCTCGTCGAGGACGAAGATCTCGACCTGCCCGAGGTTGAGCGTGCGCTGCTGGACGTGATCGAGCAGCCGGCCAGGCGTGGCGACGAGGATCTCGACCCCGCGCCGCAGCTCGGCGGTCTGCGGCTCCATCGGCACCCCGCCGAAGACCACGGTGCTGCGCAGCCCGGTGTACTTGGCGTACGCGCGGACGCTTTCCTCGACCTGGGCCGCGAGCTCGCGCGTCGGCGCGAGGATGAGCGCCCGCACCGGGTGGCGCGCCGGCGAGACGCTGGTGTTCGCGTGCTGCGCGAACCGCTGCAGCAGCGGCAGCGTGAAGCCGGCCGTCTTGCCGGTGCCGGTCTGCGCCCCGCCCATGACGTCGCGCCCGGCGAGCACGAGCGGGATCGCCTGCACCTGGATCGGCGTCGGCTCGGTGTAGCCCTGCTCGGCAACGGCCTTGAGCAGCTCCGGGCGCAGGCCCAGGTCAGCGAACGTGGTCAAACAGCGAGGCTCCGAGGAGCGCGGTCCAGCGGCGCGGGACCGGAGAGGTCGGACGTGGGTTCCAGGCGGATGAAGGCGGAGAAAGTCGGGTCAAAACATCGGCATTATATCAGAGGCTGCCCGCAGCGACAGCAGGAAATACCGCACTTCGCTACGCTTGCCCCGTGATCACGTTACGCCGAGTCACGCTCCGGCGCGCGGCGAAGCTGCTGCTGGAGACCGCCGATCTCGCGCTGTCTCCTGGCGAGCGGGTCGGCGTCGTCGGCCCGAACGGCTGCGGGAAGTCGAGCCTGTTCGCGCTGCTCCAGGGCGAGCTCCATCCGGATGCGGGCGACGTCGAGCTGCCGCCCGGCTGGACGATCGCCCACGTCGCGCAGGAGACGACGGCGCTCGAGCGGCCCGCGATCGAGTTCGTCATCGACGGCGACGAGCGACTGCGGAGCGTCGAACACGAGCTCGCCGCGGCCGAGCACTCGGGGGACGGCGAGCGGATCGCCGCCGCGCACGAGGCCTACGGCCACGTCGGCGGATACTCGGCCCGCGCGCGGGCCGCGGCGCTGCTCGACGGCCTGGGGTTCGCGCCTGCGGATCTCGAGCGCAGCGTCGCCGAGTTCTCCGGCGGCTGGCGGATGCGGCTCAACCTCGCGCGGGCATTGATGTGCCCGTCCGATCTGCTGCTCCTCGACGAGCCGACCAACCACCTCGACCTGGACGCGATCCTGTGGCTGGAAAGCTGGCTCGCCGGCTACCGCGGCACCCTGCTGCTCGTCTCGCACGACCGCGAGTTTCTGGACGCGACGACGTCGACGATCGTGAGCTTCGAGGCGCGGCGGCTCCGCCGCTACTCCGGCAACTACTCGGCGTTCGAAGCCCAGCGCGCCGCGCGCCTCGCCAACGAGCAGGCGCTCTACGCGCGCCAGCAGCGCGAGGTCGCGCGGCTCGAGGCGTTCATCGACCGCTTCCGCGCCAAGGCGACCAAGGCGCGGCAGGCGCAGAGCCGGCTGAAGGCGCTCGCCCGGATGGAGGTCATCGCCCCGGCGCACGTCGACTCGCCGTTCGACTTCCACTTCCGCGAGTTCCCGGGGAGCCCCGACCCGGTGCTGGTGCTCGAGGACGCGAGCTGCGGCTACGACGGCGCCGCGGTGCTCTCCGGGGTCCGACTCACGATCCAGGCCGGCGACCGCATCGGCTTGCTGGGCCGCAACGGCGCGGGCAAGACGACGCTGATCAAGCTCGCCGCCGGCCACCTTCCGCCCCGCGGCGGCGAGCGGCGCGAGGGCAAGGGCCTGCGCATCGGCTACTTCGCGCAGCACACGCTCGAGGTGCTGCGGCCGGAGGAGACGCCGCTCCAGCACCTGCAGCGCCTCGACCCCCAGGCGCGCGAGCAGAGCCTGCGCGATTTCCTCGGCAGCTTCGATTTCTCGGGCGACATGGCGGTCGCGCCGGTCACCGGCTTCTCGGGCGGCGAGCGGGCGCGCCTCGCGCTCGCGCTCGTGGTCTGGCAGCGGCCCAACCTGCTGCTGCTCGACGAGCCGACCAACCACCTCGACCTCGAGATGCGCGAGGCGGTCGCGCTGGCGTTGCAGGAGTACGAGGGGGCGATGGTGCTCGTCTCGCACGATCGTCACCTGCTGCGGACCGCGACCGATCTGCTGGTGCTCGTCGCCGACGGGGGCGTCGGCGCGTTCGACGGCGACCTCGAGGACTACCGCGAGTGGCTCGCCGCGCGCCGCACCGCGGACCGGCCGAAACCCGACCCGGGCGCGTCGCGGCGCGAGCAGAAGCGCGCGCAAGCGCGAGCGCGCCAGGCGCGCTCGCGCAGCCGGAAACCGCTCGAGAACCGGCTGCGCGCGCTCGAACTCGAGATCGAGCGTCTCACGCAGGCGAAGGCGGCCGTCGAAGCGCGGCTCGCGTCGGAGACGTTCTATGCGCAGGGCGACCAGGACGAGGTCACCGCGACGCTCCGCGAGCAGGTGCGGCTCGCCGCGGCGCTCGAGCAGGCGGAGAGCGAGTGGCTGCGGCTGCAGTCGGAGCTGGAAACGATGCGCTGACGCGCGGTTAGCGCGCGTCAGTTGATGCTGGGCCGGCCGCCCTCTTCGGTCGGCTGCGGCACCATGCCGGCGGGCAGCTGGAGCTCGAGGTCCCAGTCGGCGCGCGCGACCGCGTTCTGGATGAGCTTCATGAGCCCGTGCAGCAGGTTCTCGTCGAGCGTGAGGTGCACGCCCTGCCCCACCGTCGGCAGCAGGCCGAGCACGTGCCGCCCCTGCTGGTCGCGCCGCGGCTGGATTCGCGTCACGAGCAGCGGATTCTGGCCGAGCGGCCGCTCGCGCTGCGCCTCCTCGTAGGGGCGGGTGAAGTCGGCCTGGCGGATCGCCTTCTCGTGCTGGAAGCCGAGCAGCGCGCGCTTGGCCTCGGGGTTCGGCTGCAGCGCGATCTCGGGGGCCGTCTGGGCCATGTTGATGAGCAGCGGCCACAGCCGCTTGACGCAGCGGCGAGTGAGCCAGACGAGCACCTCCGCGGCGCTGTCGGTCGCGAGGCGCATGAGCAGCCGGTCGTGCTCGGCGTTGAACTCGATCTTGAGCTGGTGGAGACGCATCGGTTGCGTGCCCGCTTGCCGTCGCGGGAAAGTTTAACCCCAAAGCCCGGCGACGGCCGTTCCTGTGCAGGCCGGGCGTGCGCTTTCACACGCGCGGCGCGGCGCGGGCCGGCAATGAGGTTTGCTCCGCCAGGCTCTACACTGGCGGGCCATGGCCACCGGCCCGTCGGACGAGGAGCTGATGCTCGCCTACCGCGCAGGCGAGGCGTCCGCATTCGACGCGCTGTACGCGCGGCATCGGGGCGGCGTGTTCCGGTACCTGCGCCGCCAGGCCGGGAGCGCGGCCGTTGCAGAGGAGCTCTTCCAGGACGTGTGGCTCAAGCTGATCGATGCGCGCGGGAACTACGAGCCGCGCGCCAGGTTCACGACGTGGCTGTTCACGATTGCGCACAATCGCCTCATGGACCACTTCCGCGCGCGCGCCCGCGCCGCGCTCGTGAGCTACGACGACGACGCGATCGACGACGTCGCCGCCGACACGCCCCGGCCGGAGGAGTCGCTCGCGCGCAAGCAGGACGCAGCGCGGCTGCTCGGCGCGATCGACGGGCTGCCGGCGGCGCAGCGCGAGGCGTTCCTCCTCCAGCAGGAAGGCGAGCTCTCGCTCGAGGAGATCGCCGCGGTGACGGGCGTGAACCGGGAGACCGCGAAGAGCCGGCTGCGCTACGCCATGGCCAAGCTGCGCGCCGAGCTCCGCGAACGGGAAAGCACGTGAGCGCGCCGGGCCGCCCCAAGCGCGAATCCTTGGCGCGAAGCGACAAGGTAGTCCGATGACCGACCCTGATCTCCGCGACCCGCGCCTCGACCAGGCGTACCGCGAGCTCCCCGGCGAGGAGCCGCCGCCCGGGCTCGACGAGCGGATTCGCGCCGCGGCGCGCCGGGCGGTCGGGGCAAAGCCGCAGTCGCTCGATGCGCGCCGGCGGTCGTGGGCATCGCGCTGGCGGGTCCCGCTCTCGCTCGCCGCGAGCGTCGTCGTCGTAGTCACCCTCACCCTGATGGTGCAGGAAGAGCAGCACCCGAGGTTCGACGTGGCGCCTGCGAGCGCTCCGGCGCCTTCGGCGCCGGCGACCCTCGAGGACCGTGCTGCTCCGCCGCCCGCAGCTGACGAAGCCCGACGCGCGGACACAGAATCGACGCGTGCCAGACCGGCCGCGCCGCCCCTTGCGGCGCCCGCGCCCGCAGAGCCGCAGCGGGCCACGGCGGCGGACGCCGCGGC
>JBOIFD010000204.1:0-11198 GCA_050741515.1 Burkholderiales bacterium | reverse complement strand
ACGGCTGGCTGCACACCGGCGACGTGGGCGCGCTGGACGACGACGGTTTTCTCACGCTGATGGACCGGTCGAAGGACCTCATCATCAGCGGCGGCTCGAACATCTACCCGCGCGAGATCGAGGAGGTACTGCTCCGGCATCCGGGCGTGCACGAGGTCTCGGTCGTCGGCCGGCCCCATCCCGAGTGGGGCGAGGAGATCGTCGCGTTCGTCGTGCGCCGGCCCGGGACGGCGGCGTCCGAACAGGATCTCGATGCGCTGTGCCTGCGGAGCATTGCCCGGTTCAAGCGGCCGAAGGCCTACCGCTTCGTCGAACATCTGCCGAAGAACAACTACGGGAAAGTGCTGAAGACCGAGCTGCGCGCGCAGCTCCGCGCCGAGGCCGGGAGCGCCTAGCCGGGCGCCGGGTCCTCGGGAACCCAGCCGAACTCCACCTCCGAGCAGACGAAGAAGACCTGCACCCGCTCGGCGCGGACCCGATCGAGCAGGCGCTCGGCCAGCTCTGGCGCCGTCACGATCCGCACCTCGACCGGGAGCTTCCCCGCCTCTTCGAAGAAGTGCCCGTAGTGCATCTTGCCGTGCCGCCCGAACCCGCCGATCGCACGGAAGACCGATCCACCCTTGATCCCGCACCCGCGCGCGGCCTCGAGCAGCCACTCGTGCAGCAGGTGGTGATGGTGGCGCGCTCCCTCGGGAAAGTAGAACTCCAGCTGTACGCCCTTGCGCATCGCGTCACCTCAGCACGAACCGGAACGCGACCAGACCGAGGGCGGTCGCCGCGATGGACCCGGCGAGATGCCCGAAGGAATGCAGCGCCGCCCAGGCGTACTGTCCGCGGGCGATCAGCGTGACCGACTCAGCCGAGAAGGTGGAGAACGTCGTCAGCGCACCCAGAAAGCCGGTGATGATCGCGAGCCGCAACTCCGGCGCGATGCCGGGATAGCGCGCGAAGAACGCGATCGCCGCGCCGATCGCGAAGCCGCCGACCAGGTTCGCGGCGAGCGTGCCGAGCGGGACTTCGGGGACGACCGGGTTCAGCCAGCTCCCGAGGCCCCACCGGAGCCACGCACCGAGCACTGCGCCGACGCCGACCGCCGTGAGACCGAGCCCGGTCATCGGGCGTCCGACGACGACACGACGGAGCCCGCCCAGCGCTCCGCTGCATCGTCGTCGGAGGCTCGCGCATCGACCCAGCGGGCGCCTTCGGGCGTCTGCTCCTTCTTCCAGAACGGCGCGCGGGTCTTGAGGTAGTCCATGATGAACTCGCACGCCGCGAATGCCTCGCCGCGGTGCGCTCCAGCGACCACGACGAGGACGATCTGGTCGAGCGGCCCCAGCGCCCCGACGCGGTGGACGACCGTGACGTCGATGATCGCCCATCGCGATCTCGCCTCTTCCACGATCGCCTCGATCGCCTTCTCGGTCATGCCGGGATAGTGCTCGAGGGTGAGCGCGGCCACCGCGTCGCCGTCGTTGCGATCGCGCACGACGCCGACGAAGCTCGCGACCGCGCCGACGGCCGGATTCCCCGCGCGCAGGGCGGCGATCTCGGCGCCGGCGTCGAAGTCCTCGGTCTGGATCCGCACCGCCATCGTCAGCCCCCGGTGACGGGAGGGAAGAACGCAATCTCGTCGCCGGGCCGGACCGGCGTGGCGGGCTCGGCCATCTCTTGATTGACCGCCACGCGGAGCGCCCGGCCGTGCGCGAGCGTGGTTGCCCACGCGCCGCCTCGCGCCAGAAGATGCGCGCGCAGCGCCGCGACCGTGCTGATGTCGGCGGGCAACGCCAGCTCCTCGCCCGAGGTGCCGAGGTCCTCGCGCAGCTTGGCGAAGAACAGCAGCCTGAGTTTCGCGCTCAAACGAGCAGCTCCGAGAACGGCAGGAACCGGAGTGCATCCCCGCGCCTGATCGCCTGCTTCGACGGGTTGTCGACCAGCCCGTCGCCCCAGACCGTCGACGTGAGGACGCCGGAGCTCTGGTTGGGAAACAGGTCGAGTCCGCCCGACGCGTTCAATCTTACGCGCAGGAACTCGCGCCGCGGGTCGGGCTTCGGCCAGTCGAAATCCGCCCGGATCGAGTACGCGTGCGGCTCGAGCCGGGTCACGCCCTGGCAGCGCAGCACGAACGGGCGGACGAACAGCAAGAAGGTCACGAAGCTGGAGACCGGGTTCCCCGGCAGGCCGATGAAGCTCGCCTCGGTACCGTCCGTCCGCCGCACGCCGCCGAACGCGAGCGGCCGGCCGGGCTTCATCGCGATCCGCCAGAGGTCGAGCCGCCCCTCGGCGTCGACCGCGGGCTTGACGTGGTCCTCCTCGCCGACCGACACGCCGCCGGAGGTGACGATGAGGTCGCTCGTCGCCGCGGCCCGGCGCAGCGCGTCGCGCGTCGCGGCGAGCGTATCGGGGACGATTCCGAGGTCGTCGACCTCGCAGCCGATGGTGCGCAGCAGGCCCGTGAGCGTGAAGCGGCTGGAGTTGTAGATCGCGCCCGCGGGCAGGGGCTCCCCCGGCATCACGAGCTCGTTCCCCGTGGAAAACAACGCGGCTTTCATCTTGCGGTAAACCGGAAGCGCTGCGAGGCCCACCGACGCGGCGAGGCCGACCTCCTGCGCCCGCAGCCGGGTGCCGGCCTCGAGGATCGTGCTTCCCGCGCGGATGTCCTCGCCGGCGCGCCGGATCCACTCGCCCGGCTGCGGCTGGTGCTTGACGACGACGTGATCGCCCTCGACCGCGGTCTGTTCCTGCGGGATCACGGCGTCGGCGCCCGGCGGGATCGGTGCGCCGGTGAAGATGCGGGCCGCGGTGCCCGGCTCGAGCGGCTTGCCGACCGCGCCCGCGGGAATCCGCTGCGCGATTCGCAGCCGCGCGCTCCCCGAGGCACAGTCCGCGGCGCGGACGGCGTAGCCGTCCATCGAGGTGTTGTCGAGCGGCGGGACATTCAAGGTCGACGCCCGGGCGTGGGCCAGCACCCGCCCGGTGGCGCCGAGCGTCGGCACCGTCTCGACCTCGTTCACGGTCCGCGCACCGGCAAGGAGCTTCGCCAGCGCTTCATCGACCGAAAGCATGCCGTTCGTCATTTGAATCCGTTGTAGGCGAGGATGAAAGCGGCGATCCGATCGTGGTCGCCCAGATCGAATCGCGGCAGCTTGGTCTCGACCCGCACGTCCGCGGCGATCGCGACGATGTGCGGATCCTCCGGATGCAGCAGCGGCTTGCCGTTCGCTTCGCGGTAGATCTCGAGCTTCGGCATCGGGTAGTGCTTGTACCCCTCGACCAGCAGCAGATCGCAGGGCGACACCCGTTTGATCTGCTCGTCGAGGCTTGGTTCGGGCTCGCCTCGCAGCTCATGCATGACGACCCAGCGCTGGTCCGAGCTGACCAGGACCTCCTTGCATCCGGCTTCCCGGTGACGGTACGAGTCCTTGCCGGGCTGGTCCACGTCGAACGAGTGGTGCGCGTGCTTGACCAGCGAGACCGTGAGGCCTGCCCGGGCAAACCGCGGGATGAGCTGCTCGATCAGCGTGGTCTTGCCGCTGCCGGACCAGCCGGCGAAGCCGAACACTTTCATGCGTGCCTGCGAAGGGTCGCTGGCGCCAGCCCGCACCCCTGGGTCGGCCCGCCAAACATCTTGATTGCAAAGGTTGAATCTTAACAGGGCCGACGAGGCTCCAGCCCCTGCCGTGACCCTTGCGCCCGCCGCCCGGCAGCCCGCTTGCCGCGAGCAGTGCGCGAATCGCGGCCAGGTCGGCGGCCTGGGCGAGGGCTACCGGCACGCCCCCGGCAGGGCCGTTCACGCTGTTTCCGCGGCCGCGTTGACAGGGGCGCAGCAGGCGACCTCCTTGCCGTCCGCGCTAGGACGCGTGCCGGCCCCGTAAACCGGGATCGACTCGAGCGTGTGCCAGGCCTCCCACGCGATTCCCTGCGGATCCTCGACCCAGTGCTTGTTCGACCGCGCGTAGCAGCACGCGGCGTCCTTCTGGGTCACGTACGCCTGGTCCGCGCGGGCGAGACGCGCACGCACGTCCTCGAGCTCCGCCGCGTTTTCCGCCTGGATGCCGACGTGGTCGATCCCGACCTGGCCCGCGCGCGTTGAGATCGCGAAGTTCACGCGCGGGTCCTCCAGCATCCACTTCGCGTAGTCCGGCTTTCGGACCGTCGGATCGGTGCCGAACAGCATCGAGTAGAACCGGACGCTCTGGTCGAGGTCCTTGACCGCGACGTGCAGGTGAAAGCGCTTCATTTCCTGACTCCTTTCCGGTGGATCTGAATCGTGGCGACCGGCGCGCAGCGGCCGCGCGCGCAGCAGTTCTCGGTCAGGAAGCCGACGAGGCCGTTCATGGCGTTGAAGTCGGGGGCGTAGTAGATGAACCGCCCTTCCTGCCGCCCGCGCACCAGTCCGGCATTCGCGAGCTGCGCCACGTGGAAGGACAGCGTGGCCGGTGGGAGACCCAGCTCCGCTGCGATGTCCCCGGCCGCCATGCCTTCCGGACCTGCCTCGACGAGCAGCCGGAAGACCGCCAGCCTGGTCTCCTGCGCCAGCGCCCCGAGCGCCTGAACCGCCTGCGTCTTTTCCATATTTCCAATAATATGGAAATTAAGGCGGTTGTCAAGCCCCGCGGTGCGCCAACCCCTCAGGCGGTCACCACCGGGATCGTTCCGATCTTCCCCCGCCACGCCGCGGGGCCGGACTTGTGCACGGCGCTCCCGGCGCTGTCCACCGCGACCGTCACCGGCATGTCCTTGACTTCGAACTCATGGATCGCCTCCATCCCCAGATCGGCGAACGCGAGCACCCTGGACGAGCGGATCGCCTTGGAGATCAGGTAGGCCGCGCCGCCGACCGCGATGCAGTAGACCGCCTTGTGCTTCGTGATCGACTCGGTCGCGGCCGCGCCGCGTTCGGATTTCCCGATCATGCCAAGCAGGCCGGCCTGCGCGAGCATCGGCTCGACGAACCGGTCCATCCGGGAGGAAGTCGTGGGGCCGGCCGGACCGACCGCCTCGTCCCGCACCGCATCGACCGGGCCGACGTAGTAGATGAACCGGTTCCTGAAGTCCACCGGGAGCGGTGCGCCTTTCGCAAGCAGGTCGGCCAGGCGCTTGTGCGCGGCGTCGCGACCGGTGAGCAGCCTTCCGGAGAGCAGCAGCCGGTCGCCCGCCTTCCAGGTCGCCACCTCCGCGCGCGTGATCCGGTCGAGGTCGACGCGCTTGCTGGCCGAGTGATCGAGCGTGAGCTTCGGCCAGTCGTCGAGGCTCGGCGGCTCGAACCGCGCCGGGCCGCTGCCGTCGAGCTCGAAGTGGATGTGCCGGGTCGCGGCGCAGTTCGGGAGCAGCGCCACCGGCTTCGACGCGGCGTGGGTCGGGTACGCGGTGACCTTCACGTCGAGCACGGTCGTGAGGCCGCCGAGCCCCTGGGCGCCGATGCCGAGCGCGTTCACCTTCTCATGCAGTTCGAGCCGCAGCTCCTCGTAGCGGTCCTTCGGCCCGCGGGCGCGCAGCTCGTGCAGGTCGATCGGCTCCATCATCGCCCACTTGGCCATCAGCATCGCCTTCTCCGGCGAGCCGCCGATCCCCACCGAAAGGATTCCCGGAGGACACCAGTCCGCGCCCATGGTCGGCACCTGCCCGAGGACCCAGTCGACGACGCTGTCGTGCGGCAGCAGCATCGCGAACCGCGACTTGTTTTCCGAGCCGCCGCCCTTCGCCGCGACGATGACCTCGACCCTCTCGCCGGGCACCAGCTGGACGTGCGTGACTCCAGGGGTGTTGTCCCTGGTGTTGACGCGCTTCCCATCCGGATCGGCGAGGATCGATCCGCGCAGCGGGTTCGTCTTGTCGGTGTAGGCGCGGCGCACGCCCTCGTTCACCATGTCCTCGAGGCTGAGGTCCGTGTCCCACCGAACGTCCATGCCGACCTTGATGAACGCGATGCAGATCCCGGTGTCCTGGCAGATCGGGCGGTGCCCCTCGGCGCTCATGCGCGAGTTGATGAGGAGCTGCGCCATCGCGTCCTTCGCCGCGGGCGATTGCTCGCGCTCGTAGGCCGCGTGGAGGTTCCGGAGATAGTCGGCCGGGTGGTAGTGGGAGATGAACTGGAACGCGTCGGCGACCGACTGGATGAAGTCGGCCTTCGTGATGGCGGCGGGCATGCGGCTGGCTCCGGGAGGTCTCCCGCGAGTGTAAGCCAGGGCCGAGCGCGACGCTCAGGCCGGGCCGGATGCGGGCAGGCAGACGCGCCGCCGCGTCCCGTCCGGACGCGGGGCATCCACCACGCGCACCTCGACGCCGTAGAGCGCGTGCAGCAACGCCGAGGTCAGGACGTCGTGCGGCGTGCCGTGCGCCACCAGCTCCCCTCCGCGCAGCAGCGCGACCCGATCCGCGCACTGAAACGCCTGGTCGGGGTCGTGGGTCGACAGCAGCACCCCGATCCCGGAACGTGCGAGCGAAGCGACCTGATCGAGGACCCGCAGCTGGTTGCCGAAATCGAGGCTCGCGGTCGGTTCGTCCATCACGAGCAGCGGCGCAGCTTGCGCAAGCGCGCGCGCGATGAGCGTCAGCTGCCGCTCGCCGCCGGAGATCCGCGTGTAGACGGCGTCCGCGAGCCGCGCCAGCCCCAGCCGCTCGATCGCCTCGCCGGCGAGCTCCCGATCGCGCCGCGACGGTCCCGCGAACGGCGGCAGATGCGCGGTGCGGCCCATGAGCACGACGTCCTGCACCGAGAACGGGAAGTACCCGGTATGCGCCTGCGGCACGTAGCCGATGCGCTTCGCGACTTCGCGCCGCGCGAGCGTCCGCAGGTCGGACCCGCCGAGCAGGACCTGCCCGCCCTGCGCCGGAAGCAGGCCGAGCAGCGTGCGGAAGAGCGTCGTCTTGCCGCCGCCGTTCGGCCCCAGCAGGCACACGATCTCGCCGGCGCCGAGCGCGAGCGACGCGTTGCGCCCCACCGGGTGGCCCCGATAGCCGAACGCGAGCTCGCGCGCCTCGAGCTTCACTGCCAGCTCCGGCGCGCGGTCGCGAGCAGCCAGAGGAAGACCGGGGTGCCGACGAACGCCGTCAGCACGCCGAGGGGGATCTCGATGCGGGCGGCGGTCCGCGCGAGCGTGTCGACGCCGAGCAGGAAGCCCGCGCCGAGCAGCACCGCCACCGGGAGCAATCGCCGAAAGTCGGGCCCGACCAGCAGGCGCGCGACGTGCGGGATGATCAGCCCGATCCAGCCGATGATGCCGGAGATCGACACCACCGCCGCGGTCACGAGCGTCGCCGCGACGATGACGACCGCCCGGATGCGGCCGGCGCGGATGCCGAGCGATGCCGCCTCCTCGTCGCCGAGCGAGAGCACCGTGATGCGCCAGCGGAGCAGCCACAGCACGACGAGCCCGCCGAGCACGGGCAGCGTGGTCGAGCGCACGTCCCCGGGGTTGGTCGCGGCGAGGCTCCCGAGCAGCCAATAGGTGATTGCCGGCAGCTGGTTGTACGGGTCGGCCAGGTACTTGACGAGCGCGATGCACGCCCCGAGGAGCGCGCCGAGGACCACCCCTGCGAGCACGAGCACCAGGATCGGGTCGTGGCCGCGAAGACTGGCGGCGATCGCATACGCGGTCCCGACTGCCGCGAGGCCGAACACGAACGCGAGCCCCTGGATCGCCCACACGTCGAGCGAGAGGAAAATCCCGAGCACCGCGCCGAACGCCGCGCCGGCCGACACGCCGAGGATGTCGGGCGACACGAGGGGGTTGCGGAACAGGCTCTGGTAGGCCGAGCCCGACGCCGCCAGGGCCCCGCCGACGAGCAGCGCTGCCAGGATGCGCGGCCCGCGAATGCCGAACACCACCGTCTCGACGTTCGCGGGCAGCGCGTGCGCGGTCCCGAAGAGCTTGGCCTGGGCGAGCGCCATGAGCTCGCCCGGGCCGATCGGGTAACGCCCGACCGCGAACGCGCCCACCACGAGCGCGGCCAGCAGCAGGAGCGCCCCGGCAAGCGCGAGGACCGCGCGCCGCACCCTCAGCCCCGGCGCGGCTCCGCCGTCCGGACGAGGGTGTCCAGCTGCTCCGAGGTCGGCGTCTGGTGGTAGGCCCGGGTGTAGAAGTCGCGCACGAAGGGGCGGAGGTCTTCGGGGAAGGCCTCAGGATACAGGGTGCGCGCGAGCCAGCGCAGGCCCAGCAACCGGTTGAGCGACGGCGGGAAGTCGATCCAGCCGAACGGTACGTTGGGCGAGAGGAATACCTTCCCCGAGCGCACCGCCGCGAGCCCCTGCCACAGCGGATCGCGCCAGACGTTCGCGTAGAAGTTGCGGTCGATCGTGACGATCACGTCCGGGTTCCACGCCAGCACCTGCTCGACCGACACCTGCACGAGCCCGCCCGGCCCCAGCGCGGCGGCGACGTTCGTCGCCCCGACGCGCTCGATCGACTCCATGTTGATCGATCCCGCGAGCCCGGTGCTGAGCCCGTGCGGCCCGCGGCCGTAGTACACGCGCGGACGGCGCGCGGGCGGGATGCGCATCACGCGCGCCGCGATGTCGTCCAGGATGCCTTGCGCATAGCGCGCCCATTCCGCGCCGCGCGCCGGCTCGCCGAGGAGGTCGCCCAGCCGCCGCAGGGACTCCGGGAGGCGGTCGAACGCGCCGTCGAGCAGGAGATACGGGATGCCCGTCTGCGCCTGCACCCGATCGGCGAGCGAGGCGAAGGTCGGACGGATCGAGCCGTAGTCGACGATCAGATCGGGCCGCGCGGCCAGCACGACCTCGACGTTCGCGGTGTTGCCGCGGCCGGTCAGGCGGCCGAGCGTCGGCAGCTCCGCGTACTTCGCGGGGACGAACGGACGCTCCTCCGGACGGAACCCCGAGGTCCACCCGAGCAGCTTCTCCGGTGCGAGCGCGAACACCAGGATCGACGCCGGGGGGCCGGCCGCGTAGACGCGCGCGACCCTGGCCGGGACCTCCGCGCGGCGCCCGGCGTCGTCGGTGAACGCGCGCACCGCCTGCGCGCGCGGCACGGCCGGCGCGAGCGCGAGTGCGGAGGCGCCGAGGAGAAACTCGCGTCGCGAACGCACCCGCCCACCCGATCGCGCTACTTGCCGACGATGACCTCGGACGCCTTGACGATCGCCGAGACCTTGTCGCCCGCCTTGAGCGCGAGATCGTCGACGGCTTCCACGGTGATCGAGGCGGTGAGCGTGTTGCCGCCGCCGATGTCGATCTTGACGTGGGCGGTGGTCTGGCCGCGATTGACGGCCGTGACCGTCCCGGGGATGACATTGCGTGCGCTGAGCTTCATTTCGCTTCCTTTACCGGGGCGAACCCGTAGCGTTTGAGGATATCCTGGCCAGCGTTCGACAGCACGAACCGCGCGAACCGCTCGGCCTCCGGCCGGGCGCCGGAGATGACGGTGAGACCGTAGTCGGCGCCGACTGCGAGCTCGCCGGGGATCGCGACGATCTGCAACGACGGCACCTCCGCTTTCGCCGACAACGCGTTCGTGCAGTAGGTGAGAAAGATGTCCGCCTGACCGCTCGCAACGACCTGGGCGTACTGACTGCGGCCCTTGGGCGGCGGCGGCGAGTTCGGGCCGCCGGTCAGCTGCAACGCCTTGGCCGAGAGCGCCTTGTTGGCGCCCGCGCGGACCTTGTCCGCCTTCTCGAACAGCGCGAACGCGTAGTCCCCGGACGGATCGGCCTTCGGCGTGGACGTTCCCAGCTTCACCGCCGGGTCGAGCATCCGGTCGAGCAGCGTCGCGCTCGTCACGCTCACCTTCGGCGCGGCGAGCGCACACAGCCGATTGCGGGCGAACAGCACAACCGCCCCCGCCTTCCCGCCCTGTGCGAGCGCCTCCGGGTGCGTCATGCTGGCCGAAGCGAAGACCTCCGCCGGCGCGCCCTTGGCGATGCGATCGCGGAGCAGGCCGGAGGGCCCGTACTCGCCGACGACCTTGGTGCCCGTAGCGGTGGCGAATGCAGCGCCCACGTCGTTCAGCGCCGCACGCAGGCTGCCGGCTGCGTAGAGCCGCACCGGCTCCTGCGCAGCCGCGGCCTGCATCATCGCCGCCGCCAGAACTGCGGCGAGCGTGCGCATCAGCCCCCCTTGTAGTTCGGAAAGAAGAGCTGCTCGCCGCCGACCTTGTAGGCCGCGATCGCCTTCTGGCCCGCCGGCGAGACGACCCAGTTGATGAACGCGTTGCCGAAGTCTTTCTTGACGTGCCCGTGCTTCGCCGGATTGACGAGCATGATCCCGTACTGGTTGAAGAGCTTCTTGTCGCCCTCGACCAGGATCTTGAGATCGCCGCGGTTCTTGAACGCGAGCCAAGTGCCGCGGTCGGCGAGGATGTAGGCATTCGCCGCCGACGCGGTGTTCAGCGCCGGACCCATCCCGGAGCCGGTCTCCTTGTACCAGGGACCCTTCTGGGCGGGGATGTCGATGCCGGCCGCTTTCCAGTAGCGGAGCTCGGCGGCGTGCGTGCCGCTCTTGTCGGCGCGCGAGACGAACGGCGCCTTGGCGGCCTCGACCTTCTTCAGCGCGGCGAGGATGTCCTGGCCGCCGGCGATCTTCGCGGGATCCGCTTTCGGCCCGATCAGCACGAAGTCGTTGTACATCACCTCCTTGTGGCCCACGCCGAAGCCCCCGTCGACGAACTTCTTCTCCGCCGCCGCGTCGTGCACGAACACGACGTCGGCATCGCCCCGGCGGCCCATGTCGAGCGCCTGGCCGGTCCCGACCGCCACCACCCGCACCTGGATGCCGGTCTGCTTCTCGAAGATCGGCAGGAGGTGCTTGAAGAGGCCCGACTGCTCGGTCGACGTGGTGGATGCGATGGTGATGAACTTCTCCTGCGCGGCGAGCGGCGCGGCCGCAGCGGCCGCCGCGAGCGCAACTGCCGCGAGCAGTGCACGACGTCTCAGGTCCATGGCAATTCTCCTTTGATGAACGCTTCGGCCTCGGACGAGGCCGGGCGAGTGAAGAACCGGTCGACGGGCGAGTGCTCCGCCACGCGCCCCTGGTTGAGGAACAGGATCTCGTCACCCAGGCGGCGCGCCTGGCCGAGGTTGTGGGTGCACATCACGATCTTCGTGCCCAGGGCGTGGATCGCCTGGATGATCCGCTCGACCTCCGCCGACGCGCTCGGGTCGAGGCTGGCGGTGGGCTCGTCGAGGAACAGCACCTCGGGTCGCAGCGCCCACGCGCGCGCGAGCGCGAGCCGCTGCTGCTC
>JBOIFD010000203.1:0-8367 GCA_050741515.1 Burkholderiales bacterium | reverse complement strand
CCCTGGACCTTGTCGGCATCATGCTACGCGCCCGCAACGAGGCTGAATCGACGGGTCCGATGGTCGCCGCGGCCGGCCGGCTCGGCATGGCGGGCGGCGCGTGCACGGTGATCGGTGACGCTGCCGGCTACACGCCGCCGGGGGCCGCGATGCTGAACGGCACGCTCGCCCATTCGCTCGATTTCGACGACACGCACGCGCGCGGGTCGATCCATCCGAGCGCGCCGATCGTGCCGGCCGCGCTCGCCGCGGCCGAGATGGCGGGCGCGGGCGGGCGCGACCTCGTCGCCGCCATCGTCGCCGGCTACGAGGTGCAGATCCGCCTGAGCCTCGCGCTCGTCCCGAAGGACCACTACGATCGCGGCTTCCACCCGACCGCGACCTGCGGCGTCTTCGGCGCCGCGGCGG
Organism: Burkholderiales bacterium; assembly: GCA_050741515.1. GTDB lineage: Bacteria > Pseudomonadota > Gammaproteobacteria > Burkholderiales > SG8-39 > DATEDA01. Next base: position 7,959 of record JBOIFD010000203.1, on the reverse strand, counting down.
CCGCGGGGCGCGTGTTCGGCCTGTCGGCCGAAGCGATCGCCCACGCGTTCGGCATCGCCCTGAGCCAGGCGGCGGGCTCGATGCAGTTCCTCGTCGACGGGGCCTGGACCAAGCGCCTGCACGTCGGCTACGCCGCCATGAGCGGTCTCATCGCCGCGAGCCTCGCCCGCGAGGGCTTTCACGGCGCCGTCGACGCGATCGAAGGCAAGGCCGGCTTCCTGCGCGCCTATTCGCCGAACCCGGTCCTCGAGAACGCGGTGGCCGGTCTCGGCCGGGTCTACGAGACCATGGCGATCGCGATCAAGCCCTACCCCGCGTGCCGCTACAGCCACGCGGCGGTCGATGCATTGCTCGACCTGCGCGCGGCGCACGGCCTCGAGTGGGAAGACGTCGAGGCGGTCGAGATCGGCCTGCCCCAGACCGGCTGGAAGATCATCGGCGATCCGGAGGCCGACAAGCAGCAGCCGAAGAACGTGGTCGACGGGCAGTTCTCGATGCCGTTCGTGGCGGCGGTCGCGCTGCGCGAAGGCGCGATGCAGTGGGATCACTACGCCCGCCACATCCGCGATCCGGAGACGCTCGCGCTGTGCAAGCGCATCCGGGCGGTGGTGGACCCGCGCGCGGAGGCGGAGTTTCCGCGCTACATGAGCGGCAGCGTGCGCGTGCGGACGCGCGGCGAAACCCTCGAGAAGTTCGTGCGCGTGGCGAAGGGGGAGCCGGAGAACTTCGTCACCGCCGCGGAGCTGCGCTCGAAGTTCGAAGGCCTCGTCGGCCCCTATCTCTCCGAGCGCCGGTGCGAGGAGCTCGCGCGGGCGCTGCTCGCGCTCGACCAGGCGAAGGATGTCGGCACGGTGCTGCGGTTGACGCGGCCGGAGCAGACCGACGCGCGCCGGCTCGCCTCGGCCGGCGCCTGAGCGCGGGCCGATGGCGGTCGAGAGCAAGCGGATCGGGCCGAACCGCTACCGCGAGTCCTTCGGCCGCCACCTCGAGGACTTCCGGGTCGCGAACCTCGGCCGGGACAGGGTCCGGCTCGCCGCCCCGGTCTTCGTCGGCGACACGATCTACGCCGAGTCCGAGGTCCTGGAAGTGCGCGAGTCGGGCTCGCGCCCCGCCCAGGGGATCGTGACCGTGCGCACGACCGGCAAGAAGGCCGACGGCACGGTGTTCATGACTTGCGAACGCTCGTTCCTCGTGCCCAAGCGCGGGCACGCGGTGGACGACGCCGCGGACTACTGACTTGGCGGCGAACCCCGACGACCGCATCGAGCAGGAGGCGCTGATCCTCGACAGCGTCGATCGCTTCCTCGAGCGCGACGTCCGGCCGCACGCGCACGCGCTCGAGGCGGCCGATGTCTATCCGCGGGAGATCGTCGAGCGACTCAAGGCCTTCGGGCTCTTCGGCGCCACCATCCCGCCCGAGTACGGCGGGCTCGGGCTCTCCGTCCTCACCTACGCGCGGATCGTCGAGCGCGTCGCCGCGGTCTGGATGGCGGTCGCGGGAGTCTTCAACTCGCACCTCATCATGGCGGCGGCAGTGCAGCGCTTCGGGACCGACGAGCAGAAGCGGCGCTATCTCCCGCGCTTCGCGAGCGGCGAGCTGCGCGGCGGCGTCGCGCTCACCGAGCCCGACTGCGGCACCGACCTGCAGGCGATCCGGACGCAGGCCCGGCGCGCGGGCGATCACTACGTCGTCAACGGCGCCAAGACCTGGATCACCAACAGCGTCGAGGGCCAGATCCTCGCGGTTCTCGTGAAGACCGACCCGCGCACCGAGCCTCAGCACAAGGGCATGAGCCTGCTGCTGGTCGAGAAGGGGCCGGGGTTCAAGGTCGTCCGCAAGCTCGAGAAGCTCGGCTACCGCGGGATCGACACGGGCGAGCTCGTGTTCGAGGACTGCCGCGTCCCGGCCGCCAACCTGATCGGCGGCGAGGAAGGCCGGGGCCTGCAGCAGATCCTGAGCGGGCTCGAGTTGGGGCGCATCAACGTCGCGGCGCGCGGCGTCGGCCTCGCCCGCGCGTGCCTGGAGGAGTCGCTGCGCTACGCGCAGGTGCGCAAGACCTTCGGCAAGCCGATCGCCGAGCATCAGGCGATCCAGATCAAGCTCGCCGTCATGGCGACCCGGGTCGAAGCGGCGCGGCTGCTCACCGAATCCGCCGCGCGCGCGTACGACGAGGGCCGGCGCAGCGATCTCGAAGCCGGAATGGCCAAGCTCTACGCCACCGAGGCGGCGCTCGAGAACAGCCTCGAGGCGATGCGCATTCACGGCGCCTACGGCTACTCGAAGGAGTTCAACATCGAGCGCTACTACCGCGACGCGCCGCTGCTCGCGATCGGCGAGGGCACGAACGAGCTGCAGCGGATCATCATCGCGCGCCAGCTCGTCAGGCGCCACCCCGCCTGAAGGCTCCGCGATGCTGCCGCTCAATGGCGTGCGCGTGCTGGCGGTCGAGCAGTACGGCGCGGGACCCTTCGGCACCATGTTCCTCGCCGACCACGGCGCCGAGGTGATCAAGGTCGAGAACCCGGCGGACGGCGGCGACATGTCGCGCGCCGTCGGCCCGCACTTCTTCGCGCCGGGGGACAGCCTCTTCTTCCACAGCTTCAACCGCAACAAGAAGAGCCTCACGCTCGATCTCGGCCGGCCGGAGGGGCAGGCAGTCTTCCACGACCTCGTGCGCACCGCCGACGCGGTCGCGTCGAACCTGCGGGGGGACGTGCCGGAGAAGCTCGGGCTCGTCTACGCTCACCTGAAGGCGCACAACCCGAAGATCGTGTGCGCGCACCTGAGCGCCTACGGGCGCACCGGCCCGCGCGCCGCCTGGCCGGGATTCGACTACCTCATGCAGGCCGAAGCGGGGTACTTCTCGCTGACCGGCGAGCCCGGCGCGCCGCCGGCGCGCTTCGGACTCTCGATCGTCGACCTGATGTCCGGGCTCGGGCTCGCGTATGCGCTGCTCGCGGCCCTCACCGGGGCGCGCGCGACCGGCGTCGGGCGCGACGTCGACGTCAGCCTGTTCGACATGGCGCTCGCCAACACCTGCTATCTCGCGACCTGGTACCTGAACGAAGGGGTGGCCGCCACGCGCCTGCCGCGTTCCGCGCACCCGTCGCTCACGCCGTGCCAGCTCTATCGCACCCGCGACGGCTGGATCTACATCATGTGCAACAAGGAGAAGTTCTGGCCGGCGCTGTGCGAGAAGCTCGGACGCCGCGAGTGGATCGAGGACGCGCGCTTCCGGCGCTTCGCCGACCGCCTGCAGCACCGCGACCTCCTGACCGAGCTGCTCGACGGCGAGCTCGGGCGGCGCACGACCGGGGAGTGGCTTGCGCACTTCGCCGGCGCGGTTCCGGCGGCGCCGATCAACGACCTCGCGCAGGCGCTCGAGAACCCCTTCGTGACCGAGCACGGCCGGCTGCAGACGCTGCCGCATCCGACGCGCGGGAGCTTTCGCATGGTCGCGCCGCCGGTTCGCTGCCCGGGCGACGAGGCGCCCGCGCGGCCGGCGCCCGCGCTCGGCGAGCACACCGAGGCGCTGCTCGGCGAGCTCGGCTACGACGGTGCGCGGATCCGGGCGCTGCGGGACGCCGGGGTGATCTGACGCCGTCGCGGCCGGCTCAGCGCCGGGGCGAGCGACGGTCCTTGCGCGCGCGACGGCGGCTCGGCAGCAGCTCGAACAGCCACTCGGCCAGGACGTTGGCGCGAATGACGCGGATCGCCAGGGCCGCCGGCGAGATCGGCCGCACCAGGCGGGTTTCGCGCAGCAACGGGAGAAAGACCGCAACCACCACTGCGCGCACCACGGTCGACGCGGTCAGCGCGAGCCACAAGCCGCTGGCGAACGCGACCCCGTAACCGCCCCACTGGAGCTCGTGCGGCGCGTGCGTGGCGAGAAAACCGCCGATCAACGCGCCGCCGAAGACGGCCGTGTTCGACAGGGTCTGGTGCACCGCGCTGTAGGCCGCCCGCTTCTCGGGCGGCGCGACGTCGTAGAGAAAGTTTCCCGCCGCCAGGCTGAACCCGGCCCAGGCCACGCCGCCGATGAACTGGAATACCAGGATCGCCCAGAAGTTCGGGACGATCAGCCACAGGATCGGCAGCGCGGGGAACACGATGCTCGTGACCTGCACCACGCGGAGGTTGCCGAACGCGTCGGACAGCCGGCCCCACAGCTTGAGCGCCGTGAACTGCATCAGCACGTAGAACGCGGTGACCGCGGTGAACTCGAGGTACGAGAACCGCAGGTCGCGGAGCATGTAGAGCGTGAAGAACGGCGAGGCGATGGCGACCGCCAGGTTCATGAGGCCGATGAAGAGCGCGAACTTCGCGAAATCGGAACCGCGCATCCGGCCGAGCAGCCCGCCGAGCGGCGGGATGGCGAGCGGCGCGAGCCGCGCGAGCGGTTCGTGCATGCGCATCAGCTGGGCGAGCGAGTACAGGCGTGCCGCGAGCGCGGCGGCGAAGATCGCCGCAAAGCCCCAATGCGCCAGCGCGCGCTGCTCGAAGAACTCCAGCGCCACGCCGGCGGCGCCCAGGCTCGCGAAGGTCATGAAGCTCATGAGCCGCGTGCGCTCGCCGAAGAACCGGCCGCGGCGTCGCTCCGGCACGAGATCGCCGATGAGGCTGCTCCACGGCGGCGCGGCGAACTGGCCGCCGACGTAGTACAGCACCACGCACATGATGAGCAGCGCGACCGAATGCTCGGACGGCAGGAACGCGAGGGCGATGATCGGGAGCCACGCGATCGACTGCAACGACACGCCGGCGAAGATCAGGGCCTTCCGCCGGATGCCGCCCCCCGCCACCCGGGCCGACGCGAGCTGCGCGATCGAGCCGAGCAGCGACGGCAGCGCGCTGAGCATCGTGATCTGGGCGGTGGTGGCCTTGAGGAAGATGGCGAACGCCTGGAGATACGACTCGCCGGCGCCGAACATCAGCGACCAGGCAACGCCGTCGCGCACCGAGTAGCGCAGCGACCGCTCGACCTCGGGATCGCGCGAGTACCGGTAGTCCATCGCCGGACGAGAGTATGTGAGAATCGGCCCCAGAGCGAGGCCCGGCATCAAGGCCCGACAGGATTCCTCCATGGCGAGCGCCAAGGTATGCCCGAGCTGCGGGAACGTGCTGCGCCGGACCGACATGCCCGACTTTGCCACCGTGGCCCGCTATGTCGCCGTGGAGCTGGTTTTCTGGACGGCGGTCGCGCTCGCGCTCGCGTTCCTGGGGTCGCCGCGCGGCGAGGGCGAGCCGTATGCCGCGCTGGCGGCCATGGCCATCGTCGTCTGGTTGTTCCTGCGGCCGCTCCAGCGCGCGGCCTGCCAGGCCTTTGCCGAGCGGGCGCAGTACCATTGCGAGATGTGCAATCGCCGCTTCGAGGGCGATGGCCTGCGCGAAGTCGAGTGGCGATCCGCGTAGTGCGCCTCGGCCTCCTGGCCGAGGTGTCGAGGAGAAAGCGCCCAGGCCGGCGCTCGGCAGACCAGTAGAATCCCGGCGGTCGGCGGGGCGCTAGCGGCGCGTGCGCCGGCCAGTCCGTGGCGAAACAGGAACGAACAACCCTCGTCCTCGGCGCCGGCGTCGATGCGCTCGTCGCCGCGCATTACCTCGCGCGCGCCGGCCACCGGGTGCTGGTCCTCGATGACCGCGCCGCGCGCGACGACCTGGAGACCGGGTGGATCCCGCCGCGGATCGCGCGCGATCTCGCGCTGGACCGGCATGGATTGCGGATCGATCACCCCGATCCGTGGATCTCGGCGCCGCTCCCGGACGGCGGTTGTCTCGAGCTGTGGCACGACGTCGCGCGGTCAGCCGCGGCGATCCGACGGTTGAGCCCGCGGGACGCCGCGAAGTGGCCCGCGTTCTGCGAGGGGATGGCGCGGCTCGCGCGCCTGCTCGAGACCGTTTACGCCGCTCCCCCGCCGGACCCCATGAGCCGCCAACTCGGCGAGCTCGCGCGGCTCGCCGGGCTCGGACTCCGCGCACGGCGCCTCGGGCGGCAGGGGATCGCGGACCTGCTGCGCCTGCTGCCGATGTCGGTCGCGGACTTCCTCGACGACTGGTTCGAGTCCGAGGCGCTCAAGGGTCTCCTGGGTGCGGCGGGCGTCATGCACCTGCAGCAGGGGCCGCGCTCCGGCGGCACGGCGTTCCGCCTCCTGCATCACCACGTCGGGAGCCCGGCCGGGGTGTTCCGGCCGCCGCTGTCCAACATCGGGGCGGTATTGGCGAAGCTGCCCGGCGCGGCGGTCCGCCGCGGCGCCGAGGTCGCGCGGATCACCGTCCGGGAGGGCCGCGCCGTCGGCGTCGTGCTGGCGAGCGGCGAGGAGATCGCGACCGCGGTCGTCGTCTCGGGCGCCGATCCGCAGCGCACGCTCCTCGAGCTCGTGGACCCGGGGTGGCTCGATCCGGAGCTCGCGCGCGCGGTGCGAAACATCCGGCGCCGCGGTGTCGTCGCCCGCGTGACGCTCACGCTCGAGCGCGCGCCGGGATTCTCGACCCTCGTGCTGGCGCCCTCTCTCGACGACCTCGAGCACGCCTACGACGACGCGAAGTACGGGCGCGTGTCGGCGCGGCCGTACCTGGAGGCGCGCAGTGCCGAGCCGCTCGTGGACGGCCGGCACCGCGTGCACGTCCACGTGCAGTACGCGCCGTACGCGCTCCCGGACGGCGGGTGGGACGACGCCCGGCGCGCGGCGCTCGGCGACCTCGTCGTCGAGATGCTGTCGCCGCACCTGCCGGCGATCGTCGAGCGGACCGTGCTGTCGCCGCGTGATCTGGAGGAAGCGCACGGCTGGCCCGAGGGGCAGGCGCACCACGCGGAGCTCGCGCTCGACCAGCTGCTCTGGATGCGCCCGGTGCCTCAGCTTGCGCGCTACGCGACGCCGATCGAAGGCCTGTTCCTCTGCGGCCCGAGCATGCATCCGGGGGGCGGCATCGCCGGCGCGGCGGGTGCGAACGCCGCTCGCGTCGTGCTGCGGGACCGGCGGCGCCGGGCCGTCGATTGAACGGGCCAAACCGGCGCGCCGAGTCAAACCCCCGGCCGGATGTCGGTTCTCGCGATTGTCGCGGCCCCGGGGCAAGCACTGCGCGGCCCCCGCGGCCGCGCCGCGCTCGAGTCGGCTAGATTGCCCGGGCGACGACGACGTACCGCAGCGGCCCGCCCGCCCGCAGCGCGTCGAACGGGTAGCAGGTGATCAGCGTGAGACGCGTCGGACCCCCGTTCTCGAGCACCCACACGTCGCGTTTGTCGACCACGCGCGTCCAGTCGACGCGATAGCGCCGCCGCACGCCGTCCGGCCGCTCGACGAGGATCTCGACGCCGGGCTCCAGATCGCGGAGGAATGCGAGGTGGGTATCGCGGTGGCCGCCGATCACGCTGTTTCCGACCTCGCCCGGCAGCGGCGTGCCGAACGCATGGCCCGGGCCGAAGGCGATCGCGCGGCCGTTCGCTCCGGCGACGACGAAGAGATCCACCTCGAGCGCGGGCACGAGGAGCCTCGCCACGGGCCAGGTGTCCGCCCACGGCCACGGCTTCACCGCCCGCTCCCCGTCGAGCGTGCGCGACCACGCGCGACCCATCAGCGCTTGCGCGAGCCCGGCCTTGGCATGGATGTAGGCGCCCTGGCCGAGCTGCCAGAGGCCGCCGGCGAGGAGCGCAGCGGCGACGACGGTGGCGGCGCCGCGCACCCATCGCGATCGCCGAGCTCGATCGCTGACGAGCCCTGCCGGGAGCGCGCACTCGACGCCCAGAGCCACATCCGGATCCGGAAGGAGTGCACGGCGCATCCCCTCCTCGCCTAGGCCGCGAGGCGCCGGCGCGCGCCGAAAGCGAGCAACGCCGCGGCGAGGAGCAGCGCCCCGAGCAGCAGGTTGAGCCGCGCGTCGGTCGCACCCTGCGGGAGCTCGCCGAAGACGGCGTCGTAAGTCCAGCCGTCGGGGAGGTTCGTCGGCAGCGCGGCCTCCTTGAG
>JBOIFD010000202.1:0-7840 GCA_050741515.1 Burkholderiales bacterium | reverse complement strand
CGTCGCCGGCGGCGAGGGCGCGCGCGGCGGCGGCGATCAGGGAGTCCATGACGACAAGCTACTCCGCCGCGCCGATTTCGCGCCGCGCTCGTTACTCCCCGGGCGCTGCCGCTTCACTCCCCCCGGGCGATGCCGTCGCGCCGCGGGTCCGCGGCACCGATCCACGCCTCGCCGACGCGCTGGATCGCGTGCGTCCCGCTCGTCATGTCCTTCACGCGCACGTCGTGCCCCAGCGCCGCGAGCCGCGCCCGCAGCGTCTCGGCCGAGGTGCCCCGTTCGAGCTCGGTGGGCCCGTTGCGGCTGCCGAAGTTCGGCGCGTCGAGCGCATCCTGCAGGCCCACCTTCCAGTCCAGGGTCGCAACCAGCACGCGCGCGACGTAGTTGATGATCGCGTGGCCGCCCGGCGACCCCGCGACCAGCGCGAGCCGGCCGTCGGCGTCGAACACCATCGTCGGCGACATCGAGCTCCGCGGCCGCTTGCCGCCCTCGACGCGGTTCGCGACCAACAGGCCCGCTTCCTCGGGCCGGAACGCGAAGTCGGTGAGCTGGTTGTTGAGCAGGAAGCCGCGGACGAAGCGGTGGTTCCCGAAGGCGAACTCGATGCTGGAGGTCAGCGCCACGGCGTTGCCCTCGGCGTCGACGACGGAGAGGTGCGTCGTCGACTCGAGCTCGAGCGTGGCGCCGTCGAGCCACCTGGACAACGGGGGCGATCCGGAGGGATGGCCGGCCGACGCGCGACGCATCGAGCGCTCCGGGGACACGAGCGCGGCCCGCTCGGCGAGATAGCCCTCCGCGATCAGCCCGGCGACCGGGACGTCGACGAAATCCGGATCGGCGACGTAGCGGTCACGGTCGGCGTAGGCGAGCCGCCCGGCCTCGGCAAAGAGGTGCACCGCCGCCAGCGGATCCTGTGCGTAGTCGGTCTTCGGCAGACGCTCGAGGATCCCGAGCATCTGCAGCACCGCGATCCCGCCGGAACTCGGCGGCGGCATGCCGCAGACCCGGTAGGTGCGGAACGCGCCGCACACCGGCTCGCGCTCCTTCGCGCGGTAGCGCTCGAGGTCCGCGACGGTGAGATCGCCGGGCTCCACCGGATGCTTCTGCACCGCCGTGGCGATGTCGCGCGCGATCGGGCCCACGTAGAACGCCCGTGCGCCGCCCGCGGCCACCTCGCGCAGCGTGGCCGCGTACTCGGGGTTGCGCAGCCTCGTGCCGACTGCCTTCGGCCTGGTGTCGGACTCGTAGAGGTAGCGCGCGGCATGCGGATCGCGCCGCAGGAAACGGTCCCACGCGAGCTGGGCGTGCAGCCGCGGCGAGAGCGGAAAGCCGCGCTCGGCGAGCTCGACCGCCGGCGCCGCGAGCTCGCCCCACGCGAGCCGGCCGTGATTCCGGTGCGCCAGCTCGAGCACCGCGACCGTGCCCGGCACGCCGACCGACCGTCCGGACAGGATCGCCTCGAAGAAGCCCATCGGCCGGCCGAACATGACGAGGAACCGCTCCGGCCGGGCGGCCGCCGGCGCGGTCTCCCGGCCGTCGTAAGCGCGCACGCGCTTGTCGGCCGCCGAGTAGTGCAGGATGAACGCGCCGCCGCCGAGACCGGAGGACTGCGGCTCGACGAGCCCCAGCACGAACTGCATCGCCACCGCCGCGTCCATGGCCGTACCGCCGCGTTTCAGGACGTCGTAGCCGGCGTCGACCGCCAGGGGATGCGCCGCGGCGACCATGAAGCGGGTGCCGACCGCGGACTGCTTTGCGGCGAGACCGGAAGGCGCCTCGGGCGCAGGTTGCGCGAGCGCGATGCCGGCCGCGTACGCCGCGACCGCGAGTGCGAGGCGCCAACGCTTCACCACTTCCCCTCCTCGAGGGCGCCCTTGCGAGCGCCCTTCGCCCCAGGCCGCGACGCGCGACCCTCCTCGCCCCGGGCCCGCCCGCGGGCTGCGATCAGACCATGAGCGGCACGATCAGCAGCGCGACGATGTTGATGATCTTGATCAGCGGGTTGACCGCCGGGCCGGCGGTGTCCTTGTACGGGTCGCCGACCGTGTCGCCGGTCACCGCCGCCTTGTGGGCCTCGGAGCCCTTGCCGCCGTAGTGGCCGTCCTCGATGTACTTCTTCGCGTTGTCCCACGCACCGCCGCCGGCGGTCATCGAGATCGCCACGAAGAGCCCGGTCACGATCGTGCCCATCAGCACGCCGCCGAGCGCCTGCGCGGCCGCCTCCGGGCCCGCGAGCCACTTGAATCCGAGCGCGACGACGATCGGGATCAGCACCGGGAGCAGGCTCGGCACGATCATCTCCTTGATCGCGGCGCGCGTGAGCATGTCGACCGCGCGGGAGTAGTCGGGCTTCGCCTTGCCCTCCATGATCCCCGGGATCTCCTTGAACTGCCGGCGCACCTCGAGCACGACCGATCCCGCCGCGCGGCCCACCGCTTCCATCGCCATCGCACCGAAGAGGTACGGCACCATGCCGCCGATGAAGAGGCCGATGATCACCCAGTGGCTCGACAGGTCGAAGGTGACCGCCAGCCCGCCCGCCTCGAGGGCGTGGGTGTAGTCGGCGAAGAGCACGAGCGCCGCGAGGCCCGCAGAGCCGATCGCGTAGCCCTTGGTGACCGCCTTGGTGGTGTTGCCTACGGCGTCGAGCGGATCCGTGATCTCGCGCACCGATTTCGGCAGGTCGGCCATCTCGGCGATGCCGCCGGCGTTGTCGGTGACCGGGCCGTACGCGTCGAGCGCCACGATGATCCCGGTCATGGAGAGCATCGAGGTCGCGGCGATCGCGATGCCGAACAGCCCGGCGAGCCAGTAGGCGACGAGGATCGCGACGCAGACCGCGATCACCGGCCACGCCGTCGCCTTCATCGAGACCCCGAGGCCGGCGATGATGTTGGTCGCGTGACCGGTGGTGGAGGCCTGCGCGACGTGCTGCACCGCCTTGAACTGCGTGCCGGTGTAGTACTCGGTGATCCAGACCATGAAGCCGGTGAGCGCGAGGCCGACGATCGCGGCGCCCCACAGGTGCCAGGTCGTGATGAGGGCGCGGCTGCCCCCGATGTCGAACGGCACCTCCCTCAGGATGCCGCCCATGATCCGGTCGGTGACGAACCAGAACAGGACCACCGCGATGGCGCCGGCAACCCACAGCCCGCGGTAGAGGGCCGGCATCACGTTCTTGTCGCCCGACTTCACCTTGACGAACCAGGTGCCGACGATCGACGCGATGATCGACACGCCCCCGAGCGCGAGCGGATAGACGACCGCCGCCGCCGACTGCGTCTTCACCATCAGCGCGGCGAGGAGCATCGTCGCGATGAGGGTGACGGCGTAGGTCTCGAACAGGTCCGCCGCCATTCCGGCGCAGTCGCCGACGTTGTCGCCGACGTTGTCGGCGATCACCGCCGGGTTGCGCGGATCGTCCTCCGGGATTCCGGCCTCGACCTTGCCGACGAGGTCGGCGCCGACGTCCGCGCCCTTGGTGAAGATGCCGCCGCCGAGACGCGCGAAGATCGAGATGAGCGAGCCGCCGAAGCCGAGGCCGATCAGCGGCTTCAGCACCTCGATCATCGCCGCGTCCTTGGCGTTGGCGGCGAGGAGCCAGAAGTACCCGGCGACCCCCAGCAGGCCGAGGCCGACCACCAGCAGCCCGGTGATCGCCCCGCCGCGAAACGCGACCGCGAGCGCCTCGTTCAGACCCTTGCGCGCCGCCTCGGCGGTCCGCACGTTGGCGCGGACCGACACGTTCATGCCGATGATCCCCGACAGTCCGGAGAGGACCGCGCCGATGAGGAACCCGAACGCCGTCGCCCACCCGAGCACCGGCACGAAGCCGATGATCAGGAAGATCACCACGCCGACGAACGCCACCGTCTTGTACTGCCGCCAGAGGTAGGCCGTCGCACCCTGGCGAATTGCGGCCGCGATCTCGCGCATCCGCTCGTTGCCCTCCGGCAGGGCCAGGATCCGCGTGATGAGGAAGACCCCGTAGAGGACGGCGAGCGCGCCGCACGCGAGGGCGAAGACGAGGGCGAGGGTCATGCAATCCTCCTCTGCAGCGGGCATTCTTGAGGGAGCACCTGCGCGCGCACTCGCGCGCGACCGGCGCTCCCCGGTCCCGGGTTCTTGAAAAAGCGGCGAATTATAGCCCGCGTCCGGAGCCTATACGCTCTCAGATCTTGAAGTCGCGGGCGAGCTTCTTGGGGACGGGAGGGTTCCGCAGGGTGACGTAGTCGGGAAGCCCGTTGCGGAACCGCGGGTAGGCCTCGCCCGCGACGAGCGGGGCGAGGTACCGTCGGCAGGCCGGCGTGATGTGGAACCCGTCGGCGGCGATGTACTCGGGCGGCAGCTTCTTCTCGCGGTTCGCCACGTCCTTCAGCGCCGCGACCCCGACCTTCCACCGGTACGGCCGGTCCGACGCGCGGACCACGATCGGCATCACGCCGTTGCGCCCGTCGAGCGCGAGCTTCACCGCCGCCGTGCCGAGCCGGTACGCCTGGTCGAGGTCGACGCGCGATGCGAGGTGACGGGCGGCGCGCTGCAGGTAGTCGGCGACGGCCCAGTGCCGCTTGTAGCCGAGGCGCTCGCCCACCAGCCGGGCGATGAGCGCCGCGACGCCGCCGAGCTGCACGTGGCCGAACGCGTCCCGGTAGCCGCCCTCCAGGAGGAGCTTGCCGTCGGCGCCGCGCACGCCCTCGGAGACGGCGATCGCGCACCAGCCGATCCGTTCGACCACCTCCCGCAGCCGCGCGAGGAAGCGCGCCTCGTCGAACGGCACCTCCGGAAAGAGCAGGATCTGCGGAGCACGATCGGGCGAGTCGGCGGCGAGGCCGCACGCCGCGGTGATCCAGCCGGCGTTGCGCCCCATCACCTCGAGCACGAACACCTGGGTCGAGGTCCGGTACATCGACGCGACGTCCAGGCCGGCCTCGCGCATCGAGGTCGCGACGTACTTGGCCACCGAGCCGAAGCCGGGGCAGCTGTCGGTGAGCGGCAGGTCGTTGTCGATGGTCTTCGGGATGCCGATGCAGACGACCGGGTAGCCGAGCGCCGCGCCGACCTGGGACACCTTCCACGCGGTGTCCATCGAGTCGTTGCCGCCGTTGTAGAAGAAGTAGCCGACGTCGTGCGCCTGGAACACCTCGATCAGCCGCTCGTACTGCGACCGGTCGCGCTCGAAGGGGTTGAGCTTGAAGCGGCACGAGCCGAAGGCGCTTCCCGGCGCCTCGCGGAGGCGGGCGATCGCCGCCGCCGATTCGCGGCTGGTGTCGATGAGGTCCTCGGTGAGCGCGCCGATGATGCCGTAGCGCGCCGCGTAGACCTTGCCGATCCTCCCGCGCGCCTTCCGCGCCGCTTCGATCACGGCGCAGGCGGTGGCGTTGATGACCGGGGTTGGACCACCCGACTGGGCGTAGAGCGCGTTGCGTGGCCGGATGCGGCGGCTCATGAGCGGGACCCGAAGCGACGTCGATTATCCCCGACGCGCCCGGCCGCTGTCGGGTCCGCCGGCCCGCGGCACTATTCCAGTGCCGCAAGTGCGCGATCGCCGACCTCCGCGACGCTTCCGACGCCCGAGATCCGGCGGTACCGCGGCGCGCGCGGGTCGCCGCTCGCGGCCCACTCCAGGTAGTACTCGACGAGCGGCCGGGTCTGGGTGCGGTAGACGCGCAGGCGCTTGCGCACGGTCTCTTCGCGGTCGTCGTCGCGCTGGATCAGATCCTGGCCGGTCGCGTCGTCCTTGCCGGCCACCTGCGGCGGGTTGAACCGCGCGTGGTAGGTACGGCCGGATCCCGGATGCACCCACCGGCCGCTCATTCGCTCGATGATGCTCGCATCGTCGACGTCGATCTCCAGCACGAAGTCGATCGGTACGCCCGCCGTTCTCATCGCCTCCGCCTGCGGGATGGTGCGGGGAAAGCCGTCGAAGAGATAGCCCTTCGCGCAGTCGGGTTGCCTCAGGCGCTCCGTCACGAGCCCGACGATGACGTCGTCGGACACGAGCTGCCCCGCGTCCATGACTTTCTTCGCCGCGCTGCCGAGCGGCGCGCCGGCCCGGACCGCCGCGCGGAGCATGTCCCCGGTGGAGATCTGCGGAATGCCGAAGTGCCCGGTGAGGTCCTTCGCCTGGGTGCCCTTCCCGGCGCCGGGCGGACCAAGCAGGATGAGCCGCATGACGGTTCCTCGGGCGGTCGTTCGTGGCGCGCCGACGATAGCCGGTCCCGGCGGCAGCGGTCAAACGGTCAGGCCGCCGGCGTGCTCGCCCGGAACAGCTGCCGCGTGTGCTCGAGGTCCGCGGGCGTGTCGACGCCGGGCGGCGGCGCGGCGTCGGCGATCACGACCGCGATGCGGTGGCCGTGCCACAGCGCGCGCAGCTGCTCGAGCGCCTCGAACCGCTCGATCGCGGCCGGCGCGTGCCGCGCGTACGCGCGCAGGAACCCGGCGCGGTACGCATAGATCCCGAGATGCCGGTAGGCGGGCAGATCCCGCGGCAAGGGCCCGCTCGGCTTTCCGACCGCGCCAAAGGCGTCCCGCGCGAACGGGACCGGCGCGCGGCTGAAGTAGAGCGCGTAGCCGGCGTGATCGCAGACCACCTTCACCGCGTTCGGGTTGAACAGCTCCTCGGCATCGGTGATCGCGACGCCGGCAGTCGCGATCGAGGCTGCGGTCCGCTGCGCGAGCGCATGCGCGAGCCGCCCGATCAGATCCGGCGGCATGAGCGGCTCGTCGCCTTGGACGTTGACCACGATCTCGTCGTCGCCGAGCGCGAGCCGCTCGGCCGCCTCCGCCAGCCGGTCGGTGCCCGAGGCGTGATCGGCACGCGTCATGATCGCGTCGCAGCCGTGGTCGCGGGCCGCGGCGCGGATCCGCTCGTCGTCGGTCGCGATCCAGACCGCGGCCGCGCCGCTCGCGCGCCCCCGCTCGGCCACGCGGACGACCATCGGCTTGCCGGCGATGTCGGCGAGCGCCTTCCCGGGCAACCTGCTCGACGCGTACCGGGCGGGGATGAGAACGGTGAAGCTGAGCAGCCCCGGCATCGGGAGTCGCTAGTCGACCTCGGCGGCCGGGTCCAGCTTGCGCGCTTCCTCTTCGAGCATCACCGGAATGCCGTCGCGGATCGGGTAGGCGAGGCGGTCCGCCTTGCAGACGAGTTCCTGCTCGGTCTTGCGGTACACCAGCGGGCCCTTGCAGATCGGGCACACCAGGAGGTCAAGCAGCTTGGCGTCCACGGATGCGCGCGGCGATCGAGTCGGCGAGGCGGTCGTCCACGCGCGCCTCGACGCGGAGTGCGAGGAGGTCGGCGCGTGCGAACCGCCGGCATTTTACTGCATCCTTCTCGGTCATCACGACCGCGTCGCAGTCCGGGTACTCCAGATCGCGCGCCGCGAAGGGGTGGTGGTCGGGGAACGCGTGCGGGGTAAAAGCGAGGCCGAGCGCCTCCAGCGTGGCGAAGAACCGCCGCGGGTTGCCGATGCCCGCGACCGCGTGCAGCCGCTTGCCCCGCAGCGCCCCGATGGCCACCGCGGCGCCGGGATCGGCGACCCGGCGGAAACCGGCCGGCTCGAGCCGCATCGCGAACGCTCCAGCGCGTGGCGGCGCACCGTTGAGCACCACGGCATCGACCGGGCGGGAAGCCGGCTCGCGCAGCGGGCCGGCCGGGAGCAACAGGCCGTTGCCCGACCCCCGCTCGTCCTCGACGGCGATCTCGAAGTCGCGCGCGAGCCGATAGTGCTGCAGGCCGTCGTCGCACACCAGCACGTTGCAGTCCGGATGCGCGGTGAGCAGCGCCCGGCCCGCCGCCGCGCGGTCGCGCCCGATCCACACCGGGGCGCCGCTCCGCTCGGCC
>JBOIFD010000201.1:0-8079 GCA_050741515.1 Burkholderiales bacterium | reverse complement strand
GCCCTGCGCCTGCGCGTGCGCGCGCCCGCCCGTGGCCGCAGCGCAGACGACCGCGAGAACGGCCGCAGCCGCCGTGGCGCGAAATACGGGATGAGGCATCAACGCAACGACCGGGCCCTTCTTTTGGCCGCTAAAATCGCACAATCGCCGGGCCATGGCAACGCCGATCGGGAGCTTCGACCCTGGATGGACCGCATCGCGCAGCTCGAGCGCTGGCTCGCCGGCCGTTACCCGGGCACCCGGTTCAGCCTCACGCCCGCTTCGGCGGACGCGAGCTTCCGGCGTTATTTCCGCGTCGCGCCCGAGCGCGACGCGCCCGCGACGTTCATCGTGATGGACGCGCCGCCCGAGCGCGAGGACTGCCGGCCGTTCGTGCACGTCGCCGGGCTCCTCGCCGGCGCCGGTCTCAATGCGCCGCGCGTGCTGGCGCAGGACCTCGAGCAGGGGTTCCTGCTGCTCACCGACCTCGGCTCGACGACCTACCTCGAGTCCCTGCAGCACGCCTCCGCCGACGCGCTTCCCGCCCGGCTGTTCGGCGACGCGACCGATGCGCTGGTCAAGTGGCAGCTCGCGACGCGGCCCGGAGCGCTTCCGCCTTATGCTGCGGCGCTGCTGCGCCGCGAGCTCGAGCTGTTCCCCGAGTGGTACCTCGGCCGCCACCTCGGGGTGACGCTGACGCCGCGGAGCCGCGAGGTGCTCGACCGCGCCTTCGCACTGATCATCGGTTCCAACCTGGCGCAGCCGAAGGTCTACGTGCATCGCGACTACATGCCGCGCAACCTGATGGTCTGCGAGCCGAACCCCGGCATCCTCGATTTCCAGGATGCAGTGTACGGCCCGATCACCTACGACGTCGTGTGTCTCTTCAAGGACGCGTTTCTCAGCTGGGACGAGGAGCGGGTGCTCGACTGGACGATCCGCTACTGGGAGAAGGCGCGGCGCAGCGCGCTTCCGGTGGACCCGGACTTCAGCCGGTTCTGGCGCGACCTCGAGTGGATGGGGCTGCAGCGCCACCTGAAGGTGGCCGGCATCTTCGCCCGCCTCGCGTATCGCGACGGCAAGCGGCAGTATCTCGCGGACACGCCGCGCTTCCTCGGCTACGTCCGCCCGGTCGTGGAGCGCTACCGCGCGCTCGCCCCGCTCGCCCGGCTCCTCGACGAGCTCGAGGGGCGGACGCCCGAAGCGCGCCGTACGTCCTGAGATGCGGGTCATGCTCCTGGCGGCGGGGAGGGGCGAGCGGATGCGTCCGCTCACCGACGCAACGCCGAAGGCGCTGCTGCCGGCCGGCGGCAAGCCGGTGGTCGAGCGGCTGCTCGAGCGCCTCGCGGAAGCGGGCTTCGAGGAGGTGGTGCTCAACCACGCCCAGCTCGGGTGGATGATCGAGGCGGCGCTCGGCGACGGCGCGCGCTTCGGCGTCCGCATCCGGTACTCGCACGAGCCCCAGGCGCTCGAGACCGCGGGCGGCATCGCGAACGCGATGCCGTTCCTGGGCGAGGCGCCGTTCCTGGCGGTGAACGCCGATCTCCACACCGACTTCCCGTTCGCGCGCCTGCGCGCGGTCCCGGGCGACGACGCCCTGGCGCATCTGGTGCTGGTCGACAACCCGTCGCACCATCCCGGCGGCGACTTCGCGCTGTCGGACGGGCGCGTTGCGAACTCGGGCGCGCCGATGCTGACCTTCAGCGGCATCGGCGTGTATCGGCCCGCGCTCTTCGCGGCCATCGCGCGCGGGACCCGGGCGCCGCTGGCGCCGCTCCTTCGCGAAGCGGCGGCGCGCGGTCGCGTCACCGGCGAGCTCTTTCACGGCCGCTGGCTCGACATCGGGACGCCCGAGCGCCTCGCGGCGCTCGATGCGGAGCTGAGGGCGAGCCGTGCCTGAGCCCCGTGGCGGACGAGATCACGCCGCAGGTGAAGGAGTGGGCGAAGCTCACTTGATCCGCGGCCGGCGGGGACCGAGAATCCCCAGGCTTGAGGCTTCGAAGCGACCCGGGAACCGATGACCGACATCACGCCCTACCGCGCCCGCCGCGCCGCCGTGCTCGAGCGCATGGGGACGGGCATCGCGATCCTGCCGACGGCGCCGGAGCGGCTGCGCAGCCGGGACAGCGACTACCTGTATCGCTTCGACAGCTACTTCTACTACCTGACCGGCTTCCCGGAGCCCGAGGCGGTCCTCGTGCTCGTCGCCGGCGCCGAGCCGAGGTCGATCCTGTTCTGCCGCGAGAAGCACCCCGAGCGGGAGCTTTGGGAGGGCTTCCGGCACGGCCCCGAGGCGGCGCGCGAAGCGTTCGGCTTCGACGCGGCGCACCCGATCGCCAAGCTCGACGAGGAGCTGCCGCGCCTCATGGCGGATCAGCCGCGGCTCCACTACGCGCCCGGGATGGACCCCGCGTGGGACGCCCGGATCCTGCGCTGGCTGAACGAAGTGCGCGCGCTCGCCCGGACCGGCGTCACGGCCCCCGCGGAGATCCGCGACTTGCGCGTGATCCTCGACGCGATGCGGCTCGTGAAGGACGAGCACGAGCTCGCGGTGATGCGCCGCGCCGCCGCGATTTCCACCGGCGCGCACGTGCGCGCGATGCGGGCGGTGCAGCCCGGGATGATGGAGTACGAGATCGAGGCCGAGCTGCTGTACGAGTTCCGGCGCCGCGGCGCGCAGTTCCCGGCCTACTGGCCGATCGTCGCAGGGGGCCCGAACGCGTGCGTCCTACACTATAGGAACAACGATGGGCGCCTCGGGGACGGCGAGCTCCTGCTGATCGACGCCGGGTGCGAGCTCGACGGCTATGCGTCCGACATCACCCGGACGTTCCCGGTGAACGGGAAGTTCAGCGGCCCGCAGGCCGCGATCTACGACCTGGTGCTGGCCGCCCAGGCGGAGGCCATCGCGGCGGTCAAGCCCGGTGCCGCGTGGAATGCGCCGCATGACGCCGCGGTCAAGGTGCTCGCGCGGGGGTTCGTCGATCTGGGCCTGTGCCAGGGCACGCCCGAGGAGGTGCTGGAGAAGGAGGACTACAAGCGCTTCTATATGCACCGGACCGGTCATTGGCTCGGGCTCGACGTGCACGACGTCGGCGAGTACAAGGAGCAGGGGCAGTGGAAGCCGCTCCAGCCGGGCATGGCGCTCACCGTCGAGCCGGGCTGCTACGTGCGACCGGGCGAGGGCGTGCCGGAGCGCTTCTGGAACATCGGCGTCCGCATCGAGGACGACGTGGTGGTCACCGCGGCGGGTTGCGAGATCCTGACGCTGGCCGCGCCGAAACGCCGCGACGCGATCGAGGCGGTGATCCGCGACGCCCGGGGCCCGCCGTCGCAGGGCGGGGCGAAGCGCGGCGGGGGCGTGGTCGCCGCGAAAGGGGCGGCGAAGTGAGGCCCGACGCGCGCGACGTCGTGATCGCAGGCGGCGGGCCGGTCGGGGCGGCGGTGGCGCTCGGCCTGCGCGGGATCGGGCTCGACGTGGCGTTGGTCGAGCCCGAGGCGCGGCCTTCGGCCGGATTCCGACCGATCGCGCTGTCCCACGGCAGCCGGCAGATTCTCGAGGGCCTCGGGCTGTTCGGGCGGTTCACCTCGACGCCGATCGAAACGATCCACGTCTCGCAGGCGGGCGGCTTCGGGCGCACCGTCATCCGGCGGGAGGACCACGGGGTGCCCGCGCTCGGTTACGTCGGCGATGCCGGCGCGCTCGCTGCAGTCCTCGCCGAGGCCGCGTCCGCGCAGCGCGTCGCCGGGCGCGTCGCCGGGTGGCGAGCCGAGGGCGAGGCGATCCGTGTGGCGGTCGACGCGGGCGGCGAAGAACGGGAGATCGCGGCGCGGCTGCTCGTGCTCGCCGACGGCGGTCAAATCGCGGGCGACGATCTCGCGCTGCGGGACTACGGTCAGACCGCCATCGTCGCGCAGGTGCGCACCGAGATCGTGCGGCGCGGCACCGCCTGGGAACGATTCACCGACGACGGACCGCTCGCGCTCCTGCCCGACGTCGACGGCGCCTCCGCGCTGGTGTGGACGGTGCGCGCCGCGGAGGCAGCCCGCCTGCTCGAGGCAAGTGGTGAGCGCTTCCTCGCGTCGCTCGGCGCGCGTTTCGGCCATCGGCTCGGCAGGTTCATCGCCGCGGGGCCGCGCGCGGGCGTTCCGCTGCGCCTCGTGTTCCGGCGCTCCAATGTCGCCGGGCCGAGGGCGGTCGCGGTCGGCAACGCGGCCCAGACGCTGCACCCGGTCGCCGGCCAGGGACTCAACCTCGGGCTGCGCGATGCGGCGGAGCTCGCCGCACTGATCCGCCGCACCGCGCCGGCGGCGCTGGGCGGCGAGGCCTTCCTCGCCGAATATCGCAGGCGGCGGCGCGTCGACCGTCTCGCCGCGATCGGCGTGACCAACTTCCTGGCCGGCATCTTCGGCAATCCGAGCCCGCCGCTGCGCGCGGCGCGCGGTCTCGGGCTCGTAGCGCTCGATCTCGTCCCGCCGGCGCGCCGCCTGCTTGCCCGGCGGATGATGCTCGGTCTTCGCGGCGCGCCCTGACTCACCGCGCACCGGCCCGCGCGGCACCTGCCGCTTTCGATCGCGGCCGCGGAAAGCAATCATCGCGCCGAGCCTCGCGCACCGCGCAACTTGAAGACTCGCGCGGAAATCTCCGGTGAATCAGCCTTTTCTCTTGACTCGTCGGACGCAGCCTGCGCGCGAGCGCCGCGCTCGTCGGCAGGCTGCGGTTTCTTGTCGCGCAGAGCGCACAATTTCGTTTCCACCGGAAAAAGTTTGAGCGTAGAATCGCGCTCCTCCCACAATAAATTCCCCCGTTCGACGCATGCGGATCGGCACGCACGTGCTGCGGAATAATCTTTTCGTCGCGCCGATGGCCGGCGTCACGGATCGGCCCTTCCGCCGCCTCTGCAAGCGATTCGGGGCCGGGCTCGCCGTCTCGGAGATGGTGGCGTCGAACCCGCGGCTCCGCGCCACCGAGCAGTCGCGCCGCCGCACGGATCATCGCGGCGAGACGGCGCCGGTCTCGGTGCAGATCGCCGGCGCCGACCCGGAGCTGATGGCCGCGGCCGCCCGCGACCAGGTCGACGGCGGCGCCCAGATCATCGACATCAACATGGGCTGCCCGGCGAAGAAGGTCTGCAACCAGGCCGCCGGCTCGGCGCTGCTGCGGGACGAGCCGCTGGTCGGGCGGATCCTGGGGGCGGTCGTGAAGGCCGTCGACGCCCCGGTGACGCTGAAAATCCGCACCGGGTGGGACCCCGACCGCCGCAACGCGGTGCGGGTCGCGAAGATCGCCGAGGAGAGCGGCATTCGCCTCCTCGCGATCCACGGCCGGACCCGGGCCTGCGGGTACGGGGGCAGGGCCGAGTACGAAACCATCCGGGAGGTGAAGCGGACCACGCGGCTCCCGGTGGTGGCGAACGGCGACATCACGACGCCCGAGGACGCCAGGCGCGTGCTCGACTACACCGGGGCCGACGGCCTCATGATCGGGCGCGCGGCTCAGGGAGCCCCGTGGCTGTTCCGGGAGATCGAGCATTTCCTTGCGACCGGCCGCAGGCCGGCGCCGCCGACGGCGGCGGAGATCCGGGACGCGCTGGTCGCGCACCTCGAGGAGCTCTACCAGTTCTACGGGCGCGAGACCGGCGTCAAGGTGGCGCGCAAGCACATCGGCTGGACCGCGAAGGGGCTCGCCGGCGCGGCCGAGTTCCGCGAAACGGTGAACCGGATCGAGTCGTGCGAGGAGCAGCTCGCGGAGGTGGAGCGGTTCCTCGCCAGGCTCGGGCAACATGAAGCATCCCCGTGCTACGACAATCAAAAGGAGTTGGCGGGATGAGGCAGACGTCGAGTGAGATCTACGAGACCGTGCGCAAGTCGCTGGAGCGGTACTTCAAGGACCTGGACGGCGAGCGGCCGCGATCGATCTACGACATGGTGCTCAGGAACGTGGAGAAGCCGATGCTCGAGACGGTGCTCGACAAGGCCGAGGGCAACCAGACCATCGCCGCCGAGATGCTCGGCATCAATCGCAACACCCTGCGGAAGAAGATCCAGCAGCACAAGATAAAAGTGTGACCGTCGACGGGACGACGGGTGACGCGGGGCGCCATCCGCATTACCCTTCCTCCGGGACCCGTCACCCGCGATGGACATCCGCATCAGGCAGGCGCTGATCAGCGTCTCCGACAAGACCGGACTCGTCGAGCTTGCGCGCTCGCTCGCGCGGTTCGGCGTCGGCATCCTCTCCACCGGCGGCACCGCGAAGCTGCTGTCGGCGAGCGGCCTCAAGGTCACCGAGGTCGCCGACTACACCGGCTATCCCGAGATGCTGGACGGCCGGCTGAAGACGCTCCACCCCAAGATCCACGGCGGCCTCCTCGCGCGGCGGGACGTGCCCGACCACATGGCCGCGATCAAGGACGCCGGCGCCGAGCCGATCGACCTGGTCGTCGTCAATCTCTATCCGTTCCGGCAGACGGTCGCGCGGAGCGACTGCACCCTCGACGAGGCGGTCGAGAACATCGACGTCGGCGGCCCGACCATGGTGCGCGCGGCGGCGAAGAACCATGCCGGCGTGGCGGTGGTGACCGATCCGGCGGACTACGCGGCCGTCATCGCCGAGCTCGAGCGTCGCGGCGGTTCGCTTTCGGCCGCAACCCGGCTCGCGCTGGCGAAGAAGGCCTTCGCGCACACCGCCGCCTACGACGCGGCGATCGCGAACTATCTCACCGGCCTCGACGCCGGACTCAAGGTCGCGCCCTTCCCCGACCGTCTGACGCTGCAGTGGGAGAAGGTCGAGGACCTGCGCTACGGCGAGAACCCGCACCAGCTCGCCGCGTTCTACCGTGACCCCGCGCCGGCCGCCGGGAGCCTCGCCGGCTACCGGCAGCTCCAGGGCAAGGAGCTCTCCTACAACAACATCGCCGATTCCGACGCGGCCTGGGAGTGCGTGAAGACGTTCGAGCGGCCGGCGTGCGTGATCGTCAAGCACGCGAATCCGTGCGGCGTCGCCCAAGGCGCGGACCTCGTCACCGCCTATCAGCGCGCTTTCCGGACCGACCCGACCTCGGCCTTCGGCGGGATCATCGCGTTCAACCGCGCGCTCGACGCCGCGACCGCCGACGCGGTGGCCAAGCAGTTCGTCGAAGTCGTGATCGCCCCCGAGGTCAGCGCCGCGGCGTCGGCGGCGCTCGCCGGCAAGCAGAACGTCCGCGTGCTCGCGGTACCGCTGGGCGACGAGGTCCAGCGCTACGACCTGAAGCGGGTCGGGGGCGGCGTGCTCGTCCAGACGCCGGACTCGCGCAACGTCACCCCGGCCGACCTGAAAGTCGTCAGCCGGCGTTCCCCGACGGCGGCGGAGGTCGAGGACCTGCTCTTCGCCTGGCGCGTCGCGAAGTTCGTGAAATCGAACGCCATCGTGTTCGCGAGCGGCGGCATGACCCTCGGCGTGGGGGCCGGGCAGATGAGCCGCGTCGAAGCCGCGCGGTTCGCCGCCCTCAAGGCGCAGAGCGCGGGGCTCCCGCTGGCCGGCTCGGCGGTCGCCTCCGACGCGTTCTTCCCGTTCCGCGACGGCGTCGACGTGGTCGCGCAGGCGGGCGCGAAAGCCGTCATCCAGCCGGGCGGGAGCGTGCGCGACGACGAGGTGATCGGCGCGGCCGACGAGCTCGGGCTCGCGATGGTGTTCACCGGCGTCCGCCACTTCCGGCACTGAGGATCGGCCGGTCGGCGGATGAAGCTCCTCGTCATCGGCGGCGGCGGCCGGGAGCACGCGATCGCCTGGAAGCTCGCGCAGAGTCCGCGCGTCCAGAAGGTGTTGGTCGCTCCCGGCAACGCCGGCACGGCGCGCGAGCCCGGCGTCGAGAACGTTCCCATCACCGACCACGGCGAGCTCGCCGATTTCGCCGCGCGCGAGAACGTCCAGCTCACGGTCGTCGGCCCCGAGGCACCGCTCGCCGCCGGCGTCGTCGATCTCTTCCGCGCGCGCGGCCTGCGCATCTTCGGGCCGACCGGGGCCGCCGCGCAGCTCGAGAGCTCGAAGGCGTTCGCGAAGAGCTTCCTCTTCCGCCATCGCATCCCCACGGCCGGTTATCAGAGCTTCACCGAGGC
>JBOIFD010000200.1:0-2918 GCA_050741515.1 Burkholderiales bacterium | reverse complement strand
GCCACGCGCGCAGCCCCTCGCGGCGTCGGCGGCCGACGACGATCCGGGTCGCGTTGCTCGCGCGGGCGTAGGCCAGGATCTCCGCGGCGACGTCGCCGCCGCCGAGCGTGATCGCGGTGCCGCCGAGCTGCTCGGCGAGCCGCAGGTTGCGGAGGATCCGGTCGCGCTCGGCGTCGGGCAGCCGCTGGAGCCGCGGCGTCTCGACGTAGACCGCGGTCCAGTCGGCCTTCATCCGCGCAGCCACGCGCGCGGCAGCCCGCACCGTCCGTTCCGCGTTCGCGCCCGGCCCGACGCAGACGACGATCCGCTCCGCCACCGGCCACGGCGTCTCGATGTCGTGAGCGGTCCGGTACTCGCGCATCTGGCGGTCGACGCGCTCCGCGGTCCGGCGCAGCGCCATCTCGCGCAGCGCGATGAGGTTGCCCTTGCGGAAGAAGTTCCGGAGCGCGCCGGCAGCCGCCTCGGGCATGTACACCTTGCCCTCGCTGAGGCGCTCGATCAGCTCGTCCGGCGGCAGGTCGACCAGCTCGACCTCGTGGGCCTCGTCGAAGACCTTGTCGGGGACAGTCTCCAACACGCGGATGCCGGTGATCTTGCCGACCACGTCGTTCAGGCTCTCGAGATGCTGGACGTTCATCGCCGAGTACACGTCGCTGCCGGCGCCGAGCAGCTCCTCGACGTCCTGCCAGCGCTTGGGGTGGCGCGAGCCGGGGGCGTTGGTGTGGGCGAGCTCATCGACGACGATGAGCCGGGGCTTGCGGGCGAGCGCGCCGTCGAGGTCGAGCTCCTCCAGCTCGACGTTGCGATACGGGACGCTCAGACGGGGGAGGACCTCGAGCCCGTCGAGCAGCGCGGCGGTCTCCTTGCGGCCGTGGGTCTCGACCAGGCCGACGACGACGTCGACGCCGTCGGCCTGCTGCTCGCGCGCGGCCGAGAGCATTGCGTAGGTCTTCCCGACGCCCGCGCAGGCGCCGAAGAAGATCCTGAGCCGCCCGCGTTTTTCTTGCCGCTCCTCGCGCTGCACGCGCGCGAGGAGGTGGTCGGGATTCGGTCGGTCGTCGTTCACGCTTCTAGTTTAGCCAGAGCAGACGTTCCCTGCGTCTATGGCCGGAGGGCGTCCAGTGCGAGGTTGAGCGTCAGCACGTTCGAGTCCGTAGACCAGACCGAGGGCGGCCGCCGCGAGCGCGGCAATCAGCAGGAGAAAAGCGAGGTCCACTTGAACACTCCTTGCCGGAGCGGCCTACGAGGATACGCAGGCCGGTCTTCGCGCCCCGTCAAGGTTCTGGCAGCAGGCGTCAAGACCGCATCAAGACGGCGCGAGCGGCGCTGTCGGCGAGCCGACGCCGGAGCGCGATGCTTCCCGGGCGGGCCTTCATACGGTGTGCTGCCTGTCACGCTCCCCGCCTCGGCCCGCCCGTCCGGGCGAAATGCTTCACGCCCGCGCCCGGCCGGGGGCGGCCCCCGCCCGTCCGGGCCCGCTTGTTGCATCGCTCTGCCCGTCAAAGCAAGGCCAAGCGCAAACGGAGACAAACGTGCTCGAGCTGCTCCTCATCCTCGCGGTCGTGGTCTACCTGGTGTCCAAGCTGGATGCCCACCATCTCGAGCAGACGACCTCGCGGTTCGGGCCTTCGCTGGCCCCTGGCGCCACGTCCCTGCGTGCCGAGCCGCGTCCGGCCCTCCGGCTCGCCATCGAGGGCACGCAGCGCCCCTATTTCCGCAACAACAAATTCGTGAAGGGCTTCGGGGTCAACCCGCAGCTCGTGCAAGACATTCGCGTCTACAGCCGCCTCGGCGCGGTGGACAATTTCCCGGCCGCCGTGGTCGCCCTGCTCCACGACCTGTACCTGCGGGGCGGGGCCGTCGGCACCGAGGTGATGGAGCTGCTGTTCCACGGCCGCGCGCTGAAGGAAGGCGAGGCCGTCTACTTCGCATTGCTCGACGCGAAGCCCGAGCCGCGGGTGGTCGCGTTCGTGGACAAGCTGCGCACGGCATGAGCCCGCGCGGGGACATCGAATTACCTAGGACCTTCTGATTCGGATCGCGGGGAGGGGAGCGACCCCAGCCGGCCTTCGGGCCGGCTTTTTTTTCGTTTAGGGGATGAGCGGCGTCGCCACCGGCACCGCGCCCTGCCCCTCGAGCCAGTCGGGCACCGGCAGATTCTTCGACCGCAGGAAGTCGGGATTGAAGAGCCGGCTCGCGTAACGCTGCCCGCTGTCGGCAAGCACGGTGACGATCGTGTGCCCCGGCCCCAGCTCGCGGGCAAGGCGGATCGCGCCGGCGACGTTGATCCCGGTCGATCCGCCCAGAAACAGCCCCTCGCGCCGCAGCAGCTCGAAGACGATCTCGACCGCCTCGGCATCGGGGATCTGGAACGCGTCGTCGACCGGCGCGCCCTCGAGGTTGGCGGTGATCCGGTTCTGGCCGATGCCCTCGGTGATCGAGCTGCCCTCGGCCTTCAGCGCGCCGTCCTTGTACCAGCTGTAGAGGCCGGCGCCCATGGGATCGGCGATGCCGATCCGGATCGCCGGGTTCCGCTGCTTGAGATACATGCCCACGCCCGCGAGCGTGCCGCCGGTCCCCACCGAGCAGATGAACGCATCGACCTTGCCGTCGGTCTGCGCCCAGATCTCGGGGCCGGTCGTCTCGAGGTGCGCGCGCCGGTTCGCGACGTTGTCGAATTGGTTGGCCCAGATGGCGCCCGCGGGATCGGCCTTCGCGATCGCCTCGGCGAGCCGACCGGAGACCCTCACGTAGTTGTTCGGGTTCGCGTACGGCACCGCCGGCACTTCGCGCAGGTCGGCGCCGAGGAGCCGGAGCGCCTGCTTCTTCTCCTCGCTCTGCGTGTCCGGAATGACGATCACCGTCCGGTACCCACGCGCATTGGCGACGAGCGCAAGCCCGATCCCGGTGTTCCCGGC
>JBOIFD010000199.1:0-8514 GCA_050741515.1 Burkholderiales bacterium | reverse complement strand
GAGGCGCAGCGGCCGGCGCGCGTGGCGCGGGCGGTTTGGCGGGTTTGCGCGGAGCCGCGACGCGCTTGGGCGGCGGCGGTGGCGCGGCCTTCACCGGCTCGGGCGGCGGCGGCGGGGGCTCGATCGCCGGAAGCGGCTCGGGCTGCGCCGGCTCGGAGGCCGCTGCGTCCACGACGGCGGGCGGCGACGCCGCGGCGACTTCGGTGCGCCGCGCATTCGCGTCGGAGAACTGGAGCCGCAGCGGGATCACCGCGAGACCGGCCAGAATGAGCCCCGCGGCGACGAGCGCCGCCATCCGACCCGTCGAACGCAACGCCCGTCGGGCTGGCTCGGCCGGCGGCGCGGCGAGCACGAGCGTCTTGTCGCCGTCGCTCGGGGCCGGCGGCACGGCCGCCACGACTTCCGCCTCGTCGGCGGCTTCGCGCGTGGTCCGCTCCTCGAGCCGTTCCTCGATGCGCCGCAGCTCGCGGAAGACCGACCGCGCGCTCGGGAAGCGGTCCCCGGAGCGCTTGGCTAGCATCCGCATCACCAGCGCGTCGAGCTCGGGCGGCACGCGCGTGTTCACGGCGCCCGGCCGCGGCGGGTCGGCGGCGAGCACCTGCTCCATGATCTCGTGGACCGTCTCGCCGGTGAACGGCGGCCTGCCGGTGAGCATCTCGTAGAGCACGGCGCCGAGCGAGAAGAGATCGGCGCGGCCGTCGATCGTGGCGTCGGCGCGGATCTGCTCCGGCGCCATGTACTTCGGCGAGCCGGCACGCTCCCCCGAGCGGCCGTCGGCCTCGCTCAGGCGCGCGATGCCGAAGTCGGTGATCTTCGGCCGCTTGTTGCGCAGCACGATGATGTTCGCCGGCTTGATGTCGCGGTGGATGACACCCTGCTCGTGCGCGTACGCGAGGCCGCGCACGACCTGCCCGGCGACCTCGACCGCGCGCGCGATGCCGGGCGACGGCTGCTCGTCGAGGAGCTGGCGCAGGTTCGTCCCGTCGAGGAACTCCATCGCGATGTACGCGACCCCGTCCGCCTGGCCGGCGTCGTAGATGGTGACGATGTTCGGGTGGTTCAGGCGCCCGGCGGCGCGCGCCTCCTGGAAGAAGCGCTGCTCGAAGCTCGCCGCCGCGGCGCCGGTCAAGGCGAAGTCGATCGTCTTCAGCGCCACCACCCGGTCGATGATCGGGTCGCGCGCCTTATAGACGACGCCCATCGCTCCCCGACCCAGCTCGTCGAGGATCTCGTAGCGTCCGAGCTGCTTCGCGGTCGCACTCATACGGATCGCGGCATTCATCCCTGCCGCCGGCCCCATTCTGGCAAAGAAAGCGCTTGAAGCGGCCCACGGTAAGCGCCGGAATCCAAACTATTTCTTTTTGCGGAACGGCTCGGCTGGCCTACCATAGCGCGTGGCGGCGCGTCCGGGCCGGGCCCGGCGCGCTGCGGCAGCGCACAAAACCCTTTCATGTCAACGTCATACGCCGGCGGCACCCCCCCGGCCCCGGCCCCCGCCCTGCTTCGGTACACGCTGGAGGTTGCGGCGCGCTCCGACCGCGGCCGCGTGCGAAAGTTCAACGAGGACAGCGTCGCGACCGACGCGGCGCGCGGGTTCGTCGCGCTCGCCGACGGGATGGCGACCGCGAAGGGCGCCGAGGTCGCGGCCAAGCTCGCCACCCAGACGCTCGTCGGCCAGCTCGCGACGGCGCAGAACATCGCGCCGCGCGCCGCGGCGCACGCCGCCTTTGCCGCGGCAAACCGCGCGATCCGCGAGCGCATCCGGGCGGACCCCGGGCTCGCCGGCATGGGCACGACGCTCTCGGCCGCGTGGTTCCGCGGTGATCGGGTCTGCATCGCGCACGTCGGGGACTCGCGCGTCTACCGCTGGCGACAGGGCCGCCTCGAGCGGCTGACGACCGATCACTCGTTCGTGCAGGCCCAGCTCACCGCCGGGCAGATGACGACCGACGAGGCGCGCGCCTCGAAGAGCCGGCATCTCGTCATGCGCGCGCTCGGCGCCGAGGACCAGGTGGCGCCCGACCTCGGCGAGCACGAGGTCATCGCCGACGATATCTACCTCCTCTGCACCGACGGGCTGCACGATCTCGTCGACGACGCCGATCTCGCGAGCGCCCTCGAGGTGCTCGAGCCGAACCTCGAGCTCGCGGCCGGCACCCTGGTGATCCTGGCGAACGACCGCGGCGGGCGCGACAACATCTCGGTCGTGCTCGTGCGCGCGAAATCGCGCGTCGCCGCCGAGCCGCGCGCCGAGCCCGAGTCGCAGGGGTTCTTCGGCTGGCTGCGCTCGAAGATGGGAGGCGAGTAGATGGCGAAGCTGACGGCGAGCCGCGGCGGCGCGACGCTCGGCTCGTGGTTCATCGAGAACCGGCGGATCACGATCGGCCGCGCCGAGGGCGCCGACATCCGGCTCGAGGACGCCGCGGTGAGCAAGGCGCACGCCGCGATCGAGGTGCGGGGCGTCGATCACATGCTCCTCGACCTCGAGAGCGCGAACGGCACCTTCGTCAACGGCAATCGCGTGACGCGGCATCTGCTGCACCACGGCGACACGATCGAGATCCTCGACTTCCAGATCCGCTACGTCGACCACAAGAGCGTGGTCGCCGCCGAGGGCGACCGCACCATGATCTTCCGCGCCACCGACGCCGGGCTCGTCCCGCTCGCCGGCAAGGCGCCGACGACCGAGGCCCGGTCGGTGGAGATCCCGCTGCCGGTCGCGGCGCTGCGCGTCGTGTCCGGAAAGCAGGCCGGGGCGACGGTCGGCCTCGAGCGCCCGCTCACCGGGGTCGGCGAGCGGGCGCGGGACTATTGCGCGATCCTGCGCCGCCCCGAGGGTTACTCGCTCGCTCGCGTCGCCGGCCGGGCGCCGCGCCTCGACGGCAAGCCGATCGCCGACGGCTGGCAGACGCTCCGCGATGGCGCGACGATCGAGGTCGGGGGCGAGAAGTACGAGCTGCGCTTCATCGGCAAGGGCGCCGCGAAGGCCTAGCCGCGCGCCCCGGCCGCGGCGGCGCGCGAGTTACTTCTCGGCCTCGCGGATCAGGAGGCCGCTCGGCGACACCCGCACCTCGAGCTCGGCGGGCTTCGTGACCGGCACGAACGACGCCGAGCCGTACTCGGCGTCGACGAAGGGCCCGAGCCAGGCGTAGCGGCTGCGCAGCGCGAAGAGGTCGACCAGCTGCGGCTTCCCCAGGGGATACACCGTGCGCAGCCCCTTCTGCTCCTGCTCGGCCGAGCGGTAGCGGCCGGCGATGCGGTCGAGCTCGTAGGCGGTGTGCAGGCCGAGCACGTTCGCTAGCGGCTTCCACTTCAGGATGTGGGCGTCCACGTACAGCTCGTCGCCCGCGATGACGAACGCGGCCTCGCGGCCGTCGGGAAACTTCACGCGCGCGTCGAAGCGCTGCGGGCCGCTCGGGGCGACGGCGATCGTCGCCGCGAGGGTCTCGCGCGTGAGCGCCGCGTAGCCCTGGACCCCGAACGCGATCATCGCGGCGCTCAATCCCAGCGCGGCCACGGCGAGGCCGATCAGCATCCGGACGGTGAACCCGAGGGGCTCGCGGCGGAACAGCGCCACGAACCCGGTCGCCATCTGCAGCAGGCCGATCATGCCGAACGCCACGCCGACGATGAACAGCGGCGAGCCGAAGATCTCGTCGAAGTGCATGGGGACGAATCCTACCGGTGCGGCTCGTATCGCACCACCTGCTGGTCGATCGCGCCGAAAATCGAGCGCCCCTCGGCCAGCATCTCGATCCGCACCCGGTCGCCGAACCTGAGAAACGGCGTCGCCGCGCCCCCGCCCTTGATCGTCTCGAGCGCGCGCTTCTCGGCGAGGCAGCACACCCCCGCTTTCGGGTCCTTGTTCGAGACGGTGCCCGAGCCGATGACCGTGCCGGCCCCCAGCCGGCGCGACTTCGCCGCGTGCGCGATGAGGCGCGGGAAGTCGAACGCCATGTCGGTGCCCGCATCCGGCCGCCCGAGCAGCGCGCCGTTCACGTGCACCACGAGCGGCAGCCGGAGCTTGCGCCCGTCCCACGCGGCGCCGAGCTCGTCCGGCGTCGCCGCCACCGGCGAGAACGCCGTCCAGGTCTTCGACTGGAAGAACCCGAACCCCTTCGCGAGCTCGGCCGGCACCAGATCGCGCAGCGAGACGTCGTTCGCCAGCATGACGAGCCGGATGTGCTCCCCGGCCCGGTCGCGCTTCACGCCCATCGGGACGTCGCCGGTGACGATCGCGAGCTCGCCCTCGAGGTCGATGCCCCACGCCTCGCTCTCGACCGCGATGTCGTCGTGCGGCCCCAGAAACGCGTCCGACCCCCCCTGGTACATGAGCGGCTCCTCGCGCAGCTCCTTTCCGAGCTCCGCCCCGCGGGCCTTCCGTACGCGCTCCGCATGGCTGAGATACGCCGACGCGTCGGCCCACTGGAACGCGCGCGGCAGCGGGGCGTGGAACTTCGCGAAGTCGACCTCGAACCAGCGCGAACTCGCGGGCGAGCGGTTCGCCTCCGCGTAGAGGCTTGCAAGGCGCGGTGCGCAGAAGTCCCAGTCGTCGAGCGCCGCCTGCAGCGTCGGCGCGACGTCGTACGCGACGGTCGCGGTCTTCAGGTCGCACGCGACGACGCAGAGCGCGCCGTCGCGGGTGTCGTTCTTGAGCGTGCCGAGCTTCATCGGGGGGGCGAGCCGCGAAAGGCGCGCATTGTACCGCCCCGACCTGCGACTCCTTACACCGCGACGGCGGGCAGGACCGTCGCCCGGCACTCGCCGAAGCCGACGCGCGCCGCGCCGGGCTTCTCGCACCAGCCCCGGAGGATCAGGCAGTCGCCGTCCTCGAGGAAGGTGCGCGACTCGCCCGCGGGGAGCTGGACCGGCTGCTTGCCGCCGGCCGAGAGCTCGAGGAGCGAGCCGGCTTCCTCGGGCGCCGGGCCGGACTGCGTACCGCTGCCGAGGAGATCGCCCGGCTGGAGGTTGCAGCCGTTCACCGTGTGGTGGGCGACCATCTGGAAGATCGTCCAGTACGCGTGCCGGAAGCTCGTGTGGGACAGCCGCGCGGGCTCCGCTCCGGCATCCCGCATCTTCGGCGTCTCGAGCCACGCCTCGAGCTCGAGCTCGATCGCGCCGCTCGTCCGCTGCTCGGGCTCGTCGAGGTAGGCGAGCGGCTGTGGGTCCGACGCGTCCCGGGTCCACGCGATGCGGTACGGCGCGAGCGCCTCCAGCGTCACGATCCACGGCGAGATCGTGCTCGCGAAATTCTTCGCGAGAAACGGCCCGAGCGGCTGGTACTCCCATGCCTGGATGTCGCGCGCCGACCAGTCGTTGAGCAGGCACAGGCCGAAGACGTGCCGCTCGGCGTCCGCGATCGCGACCCGCTGCCCGGGCTCGTTGCCGACGCCGACGAAGACGCCGACCTCGAGCTCGTAGTCGAGCCGCTTGCTCGGGCCGAAGGCGGGCTCGCCCGCGCCGGGCGGCATCGTCTGCCCCACCGGCCGCGGAAAGCTCTGGCCGCTGACGCCGATCGAGGAGCTCCGGCCGTGGTAGGCGATCGGCACCCACTTGTAGTTCGGCAGCAGCGGGTTGTCGGGGCGGAACTGCTTCCCGACCCGCAGCGCGTGGTGCACGGAGGCGTAGAAGTCGGTGAAGTCGCCGATCTGCGCCGGGACGGCGAACTCCACCTGCCCTTGCGGCACGAGACAGCCCCGCAGCCGCTGCTCCTGCGGCGAGCCTTCGCGCAGGGCGCGCGAGAGGCCGAGGCGGAGAGCCGACCACGCGCGCGGGCCCATGGCCATGAAGGCGTTGAGGCTCGGGGCGGTGCAGCTCGCCGCCGCCGCGGCGGCCTCGCCGGAGAACGCGCCCGCGCGGTGCGCCGCCGCGAGATCGAGCACCTGATCGCCGATCGCGACCCCGCCCCGGAGGGCCTCGCTCGAGCCGCGGCGGCGGAACACGGCGAACGGCAGGTTCTGGACGGGGAAGTCGGCGCCGGGCGAGTTGGCGGCGTCGACCCAGCTGGCGAGCCGCGGGTCGTGGGTCTCGTTGCTCCGGCTCATTCAGGGCCGCGACGGATCGAAGTGCTTCTTGAGCCCCTGCCAGCACGCGGCGTAGTCGTGCTGCAGCTGCGCGGCCTCGAGCGCGAATCGGGTCGGCCGGATGATGAGCCGGGTCTCGAACATGAACGCCATCGTGTCGGTGATCCGATCCGGCTTCGAGACGTCCCGCGTCGACGCGCGCTCGAACGTCTCGGCGTCGGGGCCGTGACCGGTCATGCAGTTGTGCAGCGACGCCCCGCCGGGCACGAACCCCGCGGCCTTCGCGTCGTACGCGCCGTGGACGAGCCCCATGAACTCGCTCGCGACGTTGCGATGGAACCACGGCGGGCGGAACGTGTGCTCCTGGACGAGCCAGCGCGGCGGGAAGATCACGAAGTCGACCAGATCGACCCCCGGGGTGTCGGACGGCGCCTGCAGCACGAGGAAGATCGACGGATCCGGGTGGTCGTAGCTGGTGGAGCCGATGACGTTGAACCGCCGCAGGTCGTACCGGTACGGCGCGAGGTTGCCGTGCCAGGCGACGACGTCGAGCGGCGAGTGGTCGAGCTCCGCCGCCCACAGGTTGCCCGCGAACTTGTTGACCAGCTCGAACTTCCCTTCACGGTCCTCGTACCACGCGACCGGCGTGCCGAAATCGCGCGGGTTCGCGAGGCCGTTGGAACCGATCACGCCGAGATCCGGCAGCCGGAACGGCGCGCCGAAGTTCTCGCAGACGTAGCCGCGCGCCCCCGCTTCACGCCCGCCTTCGGCGGCGGCGTCGGGGAGCTCGACGCGGAAGCGCACGCCGCGCGGCACGACCGCGATCTCCTGCGGCTCGATCTCGAGCCGCCCCATCTCCGTGGCGAGCCGCAGCCGGCCCTGCTGCGGGACGATCAAGAGCTCGCCGTCGGCGTTGCTGAAGAACCGGTCGGTCATCGAGCGGTTTGCGACGTAGACGTGGATGCCCGCACCCGCCTGCGCCTCCGGCGCGCCGTTGCCGGCCATGGTGACGAGGCCGTCGACGAAGTCGACGGGCTTCGCCGGGATCGGGATCGGATCCCAGCGGAGCTGGTTCGGGGTCGCGACCGCCTGCGCGAAGTCGCTCGTCACCAGCCCGTTGTCGATGCGCCGGAACGGCCGGTGATGCGCGCCCGGCCGGATGCGGTAGCACCAGGTGCGGCGGTTGGCGTGGCGCGGCGCAGTGAAGGCGGTGCCGGAGATCTGCTCGGCGTACAGCCCGTACGGGCAGCGTTGCGGCGAGTTCTGGCCGACCGGCAATGCGCCGGGAAGCGCCTCGGTGGCGAGCTCGTTCGCGAAGCCGCTCAGGTACTGCAGCGCGGGCGAAGGGGCTTTCGCCGTTGCGCGTCCGCGCTCGAGCTCGCTGGTCGTCGACATGGTGGGTTCCTCGGCTTGACGCCCGGGTCAGCGCTTGACGACCTTCTCGATCGCCTCGGCCAGCTTCGCGTCCCGCGCCGACAGCCCGCCGGCGTCGTGCGTCGCGAGCGTGATCTCGACCCGGCTCCAGACGTTGCACCACTCGGGGTGGTGGTTCTGGCTCTCGGCGAGCAGCGCCACGCGGGACATGAACCCCCACGCCTCGTTGAAGTCGGCGAACTGAAACTTCTTGGCGATGGCCGAGCGCCCGTCGACCCTCGCCCAGCCCGGGAGCCCGGCGAGTGCGGCGGTGATCTCGGCATCGGTCAGCTTGGGGATGCTCATCGGTGCGCTCCTGTGAGGGGACCCGCCCGGCAAGTTTAACCCGCGGCCGGCTACGGTTTCGCGTCGGCCTTCAGGGCGCCCCGCCGGATCTGATCGAGCTCGATCGCCTCGAACAGCGCCTTGAAGTTGCCCTCGCCGAAGCCCTCGTCGCCCTTGCGCTGGATGAACTCGAAGAAGATCGGCCCGAGCTGGTTCTCGGAGAAGATCTGCAGCAGGAGCGCCCCGGCCTTGCCGTCGACGAGGATCCTGCGCTTCTTCAGCGCGGCGACGTTCTCGCCGTGCCCGGGGATGCGCCGGTCGATGAGCTCGTAGTAGGTGTCGCTCGTATCGAGGAGCTGCACGCCCTTCGCGCGCAGCGCATCCACCGTCCGCAAGAGATCGGTCGAGCCGAGCGCGATGTGCTGGATGCCCTCGCCGCGGTACTTGTCGAGGTACTCCTGGATCTGCCCGGCCGTCTCGGTGCCCTCCTCGTTGATCGGGATGCGGATCTTGCCGCACGGGCTGGTCATGGCCTTGCTCTTCACTCCGGTGACCTGACCCTCGATGTCGAAGTAGCGGAGCTCGCGGAACTCGAAGAGGCGCGCGTAGAAGTCGGCCCACTCCTGCATGCGCCCCTTGTGCACGTTGTGCGTCAGGTGGTCGATGTAGGCGAGGCGGTGGCCCGCGGGATTCAGGTCCGCGCCCGGCAGCGGCTCGAAGTCCACGTCGTAGAAGCCGATGTTGCCGATGTCGCCGGTGGTCTTCCCGTGCTTGCCGCGCCAGCGGTCGATGA
>JBOIFD010000198.1:0-2013 GCA_050741515.1 Burkholderiales bacterium | reverse complement strand
GGGCCGAACTATAGCACGCGATTTCCGCGCTCCAGCCGCGAAAAAAGCCCCGCGCGAGCGCGGGGCGCGAGTCGCTCGCGGGGGGGAGCGAGCGAAGGGACGGCACAGGGAGCACCGTCAGCCGCTGATACGCGGCCGGGGCCGCGTCGGATGCGAGCACCGTCAGCCGAGCACGACAACGTCGACCGGCGCGGCGACGCCCACGACCTCGCGGCGCAGACGCACTTCCTGCGGCCGCCCGGGGGCATAGCCCTGCGCGGCGGCGCGGTCGCGCGCCGCGACCGTCGTGAGCGCCCGCACGCCCTCCGTTTTCGTGTGGTTCTGGAGCTTCGCTGCCCGGTTCACCGGGTCGCCGATCACCGCATACTCGAGTCGGCCTTCCTCGCCGATCGCGCCGCAGGTCACCGTGCCGACCTCGACCCCGATGCCCACGCCCGGCGCAGGTGCGCCGCGGGCCGTGCGATCGCCGCGCCAGTCCGCGAACGCCTCGAGCAGCGCTTCCGCGCAGCGGAGCGCGTCCGCCGCGCACAGCTCGCTCGGCCGCGTGGCGCCGAAGGTGACCATGATCCCGTCGCCGAGGTAGGTCGTGATCGAGCCCCGGTGGCGCTGGATGATCGGCACGGCGACCCGCTGATACTCGCCGAGGAGCGCGATGAGGGCCTTCGGCTCGAGCGTCGCCGCGAGCTTCGTGAAACCGCGCAGGTCGATGAACATCGCCGCCGCCTCGCGGGCCTCGCCCTCGCCGGGTCGCAGCAGCTCGTCGGCCGCGATCAGGTGCTGGGCGATCTCGGGCGAGAAGAACCGCGCGAGCTGGCTCGTCGCGGCCTGCTCGGCGACCGCCTGCTCGAGCAGCTTCCGCGAGCGGGCGACGCCGAGCGCGAGGAGCGCCGCGACCAGCAGGATCGACACGAGCTTGTCGATCTCGCCGCCGATCAGGACCTTCGCCGAGGTCATGTAGGCGACGTAGTCGGTCGTGATCAGGTCCGCGCCGCCGGGCTCCCCCAGGGCGTAGCCGAGCAGCACGAGCCAGCCCGCGGCGGCGACGCCCCCGGCGAGGAGCACGTAGCCCGGCGAGAACGAGAGCGCCCGCAGCGCGACGAAGATGAAGAGATAGGTGAATGTCGGCGCCTTGAGGTAGAAAGCGGCGGGCTGGCCGTACTGGATGTGGAAGCTCCAGATGGTGACCATCAGCAGGGCGATGTCGACCACGACCGAAGCGGCGCGCATGCCGGCGGAGAGCCGCCGCTCGTAGGCGAGCTTGAGCCGCAGGCAGGTGAACGCGGCGTAGACGCCGAGCGCCCACGGCACCGGGCGCAACACCGCGTCCTCGGCGAACGTCTTGCGCGAGAAGAAGTAGAGGAGGGCGAACACGACGACGAGCGCCGCCTGCACCAAGCCGATGAGGATCTCGCTGCGCTCGCGCTCGTGCTCGATCGCGCGGACGACCCGCGCCGGCAACCGCGCCGGCGCCGGAGGGCTCGCGCCGAGCAGCTCGGCCACCGCCCGGCGGGCGCCGATCGCCGTCACAGGAACCGCTCCAGGACGTCGGTCGACGATTCCACGCCGAGCCGGTCGTAGTGCGCGGCGAGGAACGCCTCGCCCCGCTCGCGCCCGAGCCGGTGGAGGTACATCAGGAAGTCCCGCTGGGCGTTCAGCTTCGACGACGCTCCGAGCTTGCGCATCTCGTCTGGCGCGCCGTGCGATCCGCCGCCCTGGAGCGCGAGGTTGATGGTCTTCTTCGTCGCCATGGGTCGCCTTCCGATGAGCCCTGGTTCGAGGTGCGCGGCCTGCCAACGCGCCCGCCCGGACACCCGCCGCCGCGGGTGCATCCCTCAGTCACCACTTCGCCGCCTTCCTTACGTCTACGGGCCAGCGCCGCTTTCGGGTGCGCGGCGCATCCGAACGGCGGCGATTCCCGTAGATTGCCGGTGGGAGGAACCCCGCGATGACGCCGTACGTCCGCAGCCGGGCCCGCGACCTCGCGCGCGCCGCGACCCTCCTCGAGGCGGCGGA
>JBOIFD010000197.1:0-3599 GCA_050741515.1 Burkholderiales bacterium | reverse complement strand
CGTACCGCCGGCGTCTCCGCCATCGAGCTTGTCGCTGATTTCACGCAGCTTGCCAAGCTTGTCATCCCCGCCGAAATTGGCCCCACGGCCATCGGGGACCCCGACGATGATCAAGTGCTCGCCTGCGCGCTCGCTGCAGAGGCGCAGGTGATCGTGTCCGGCGACAAGCGGCTTCGGAATCTGAAGATCCACCAGCGCATACCCATCGTCGGGGCCGCCGAGGTGCTCGCGATGATTCAGCAGGCAACCTGAAGGGTTCGAGCTCGAGCTGCACCGGCCGCCACCGTGCAGGGGCTCTAACCTCGGAGGCGCTGGCCGACGCGGCCAGGCCCCGGCGTGGCTCGCTGGGCCCTGCCGGCCGGGTCCGGCCTCGTCCGCCGCGCACCACGACCCCGCTAAACTAGGGGCGTCCGCGCATGCCCCCGCCCGCTCCCCAGCTCGCCAAGCTCTCTCCCCCGCGCCTGTACCGCGTGAGCCCGCGCGAGCGGCTGTTCCGCCTCCTCGACGAGCGGCGCGAGCATCCCGTCGTCTGGGTGACGGGCGGTCCGGGCGCCGGCAAGAGCGCGCTCGTCGCGAGCTACCTCGAGGCGCGCAAGCCCCCGGCGGTCTGGTATCACGCCGACGTCGGCGACGAGGACCCGGCGACCTTCTTCTACTACCTCGGCCTCGCCGGCGCGGGCCTCGGCGGCAAGAAACTGCCGGCGCTCCCGCTCTTCACCGACGAGTACCGGCGCGACCTGACGGGCTTCGCGCGCCGGTGGTTCCGCGAGTTCTTCGCCCGCGTGCCGGCGGGCGGGGTGCTGGTGTTCGACAACATCCACGAGGCGGGCGGGCGCGCCGAGGGCCGCGCGGCGTTCGCGGCCGCGCTCGAGGAGATCCCGGTCGGCGTGAACGTCGTCGTCACCAGCCGTACCGAGCCGCCGCCCGAGTTCGCGCGGCTCGTCGCCGCCCAGACGATCGCCCGGATCCCCCCCGAGGAGCTGCGCTTCACCCGTGAGGAGGCGACGCGGCTGCTCGCCGCGGGCGGCTCGCTCGACGCGGCGCTGCTCGACCGCGTGTACGAGCGCTCGGACGGCTGGGCCGCAGGGCTCATCCTGATGCGCGAGCACGCCGCCCGGGGCGACGCGGCGCTCGACGGCGGGCGGCTCGCGACGCCGGAAGCGGTGTTCCGCTATTTCGCCGGCGAGGTGTTCAGCCGCATCCCCGCGGACCACCAGCGCGTGCTGATGCTCTGCGCGCTGCCGGTGCGGATCACCAAGCCGATCGCCGCGTCGCTCTCCGGCGCGCCGGACGCGGGCAAGCTCCTCGAGTACGGCTACCGCCGGCATCTCTTTCTCGCCCGCCGCGACGGTCCGGAGCCGACGTACGAGTTCCATGCGTTGTTCCGCGAGTACCTGCTCGCGCGCGCCGCAACGGCGGTCCCGCCCGACGAGCTCGCCGGATACCGGCGCCGCGCCGCCGAACTGCTGGAGGCGCACGGCGCGGCCGAGGGCGTGTTCGAGCTCTATCGCGACGCCGGCGACTGGGCGAACGCGCTGCGCCTCACGCTCGCCGACGCGCCGCAGATGCTGGCGCAGGGGCGGTTCCTCTCGCTGCTCGACCGCGTCGCCGCGCTGCCGGCCGAGGCGCGCGCCGGCGAGCCGTGGCTCGCCTACTGGGAAGGGATCGCGCGCGTGAACGTCGATCCGCTTGCCGCCAGGGCGAGCCTCGAGCGCGCCTACGACGGGTTCGTCGCGCGCGGCGACGCCGCGGCGCAGATCCAGGCGGTCGAAGCGGTGATCGTGTCGCACTACCTCGCGTGGGACGACTGGCGTCCGGTCGACCGCTGGATCGACGTGATGGAGAAGCTGCTCGCGCGCGAGCGGGTGTTCGCGAGCGCCGAGGCCGAGGCGCGCGCGCTGTCGAGCCTCGCGATCGGGCTGGTCTACCGCCAGCCGGGCCACCCGATGCTCGTCGGGCTCCTCGAGCGGCTGGCGGCGCTGCTCGACGGCGTGCACGACAGGAACCTCAAGGTCGCGATGGCGGCCCGGCTCATCGACGGGTTCAACAAGGTCGGCGAGCTCGCACGGTCGCAGCGCGTCGCCGCGCGCGCGCGGACGCTGGTCGACGACCCGGAGGTCCGCCCGCTGACGCGCGCCTGGTGCCGCCTCTGGCTCGCGAACCTGTACTTCTTCCAGGGGCGGCTCGATGCGTTCGACGAAGTCCTGGGCGAAGGGCTCGCGATCGCCGAGGCGCACGCGCTCGGATACCTCGTGCCGGTGATCAATCTCTTCCGCGCCTGGGGCCTGCTCGCGCGCGGCGACCTCCGCCAGGCGGGCCCGGTCCTCGAGCGCCTCGCGGCGACCATCGACCCGACCCGCAAGCTCGACCTCGCGCTGCTCCACTTCCTGGAGAGCCTGGCCGCCGCGCTGCGGGGCGACTTCGCCGCGGCCGAGCGCGAGGGACGCGTCGCCGCGCAGCTCTCGCTCGAGACCGGCTCGGTCGCATCGATGCTCATCTGCCACACGGCGCTCGTGCTCGCGCTCGATCAGACCGGCCAGCGGAGCGCGGCGGCCGGGGTCCGGGAGCGGATGCTCACGCTGGTCGCCGACGTCCGCGGCGGGGTCCTGCGCTATCACGCCGCGCTGTGGGATGCCTACCTCAAGCTGCGCGGCGGCGACCCCGCCTATCGCGAACCGCTCGCGGAGGCGCTGGCGCTCGG
Organism: Burkholderiales bacterium; assembly: GCA_050741515.1. Taxonomy (GTDB): domain Bacteria; phylum Pseudomonadota; class Gammaproteobacteria; order Burkholderiales; family SG8-39; genus DATEDA01. The sequence continues at coordinate 898 of JBOIFD010000197.1, read as the reverse complement.
ACGGCGGGAAGGCTACCTCGGCAACTACGCGTGGTGGCCGCCGATGATGAGCCGGCTCGCCGCGGCGGCGATGGCGGAAGGCATCGAGCCCGACTACGTGCGCCAGCTCATCGCCGCCCGCGGCCTGCCTCCGGATGAGGACCAGCCGTCGGACGCCTGGCCGTGGCCGCTGCGCATCCGCGCGCTCGGCCGGTTCGAGGTCGTGCGGGGCGGCGCGCCGCTCGCGTTCAGCGGCAAGGCGCAGAAGAAGCCGCTCGAGCTGCTGAAGACGCTGGTCGCGCTCGGCGGCGAGGGCGTCGAGGCCTCGCGGCTCGCGGCGATTCTCTGGCCGGACGCGGCCGGCGACGCCGCGAAGGTCTCGTTCGACAGCACGCTCTACCGGTTGCGGAAGCTGCTGGGCGCCGAAACCGCCCTCGTCCTGACCGAAGGCAAGCTCGCGCTCGACCCGCGACAGTGCTGGGTCGACGTTTGGGCGTTCGAGCGCGTGGCGCGCGAAGCCGATGCGCTGGCGGAGTCCGGTGACGGCGACGCCGCCGCGGTCGGGCGCCGGCTGCTCGACGCGTACCCCGGGCACTTCCTCGCCGGCGACGAGGACCAGCCGTGGCTGATGGGCATGCGGGACCGGCTGCGCTCGAAGCTCGTCCGCACCGTGCTCGCGCTCGGGCGGCGCCTGCAGGGCGAGGGGCGTCGCGAGGACGGGATCGCCCTCTACAGCCGGGCGCTCGAGCTCGACAACCTCGCCGAGGATCTCTACCGGAACCTGATGCTCTGCTACCGCGAGCTCGGCCGGCCGTCGGAGGCGCTGCAGGTCTACCGCCGGTGCAAGGAGCTGCTGTCGGTCGTGCTGGGGTTGCCGCCGTCGCCGGAGACGGAGGCGGTGCGGCGGTCGCTGGACGCT
>JBOIFD010000196.1:0-16077 GCA_050741515.1 Burkholderiales bacterium | reverse complement strand
GCCTTGCCGTCGTCGAGGAAGAGGCTCCAGTCGAGGTTGAAGCCGTCGACCTCGTGCCAGTTGCGCTGACCGAACGAGTTGGCGAAGCCACGGTAGATCGTCCCCGAGGCGAGAAAACCGACGAGGTCGCGCCCGGCTGCACCGGCGACGACCTGTTGCACGAGCTCCTCCGGAGCGGCGAGGCGGCCGCGGCGAACCGTCTCGGTCGAGACTGGGCGCTCCGCGACGAGCAGCCACGGATCCTCGGGAAGCTGCGCGAGCTCTTCGCGCAGCCGGGCAAGCGCGCCGCGCGCGAGTTCCCAGTCGTCGCCGTCGCCGCCGAGCGTGACCGTCGCCGCCGCCTGCCGCCGCTCGCGCACCAGGCGCACCGAGAGGAATCGCTGCCCGACGCTCCCCGCCTGGCGGACCCGGCCGCGGTTGAAGCGCACGAAATCCGACCGCTCGGCGTCGAGCGAGCAGAGCAGCGTCTCGCCCGCGGCGAGCTCCCGCTGGAGCCGATCGGTCAGCGCGAAGAACTCCTCCTTCACGCGCCGTCGCCGCCGAACACGTCGACCCCCGCGAACAGGCACGCCGGCGCGGCATGGCCGACGCTGATCCCCTGGTTGGGCTCGCCCTTGCCGCAGTAGAGCGTGCCATGGACCTCGAACGTGGTCGCGTCGCCGACCGCCTTGAGGCTGCGCCAGAAGGTGGCCGAGACGCCGCGGTAGTTGGGGTTCTTGACGACGCCCTTGATTCGCCCGTCCTCGACGAGCTCGCCCCACTCGCAGCCGAACTGGAACTTGTTGCGCGAGTCGTCGATCGACCAGGAGACGTTGGTCCGCATCAGCACGCCCCGCTCGATCGAACCGATCATGTCCGCGATCGAGCTCGCGCCGGGCTCGACGTTGAGGTTCGCCATGCGATCGATCGGTGGACGGTTCCAGCCGGAGGCGCGTGCGGCCGCCGCCCCCGGCACGCCCGCGCGCAGTTGCGAGAGATGCCCGCCGAGCGGCCGCTCGAGGATGCCGTTGCGGATCAGCCAGACCTTCTCGGCCGGCGTGCCCTCGTCGTCGAAGGCGAAGCTCGCGAGCTCCTGCGGGAGCGACGGGTCGTAGGTGACGTTGAGGAGCGGCGAGCCGTAGGCATAGCGGCCGAGCATGTCGAGCGTCACGAAGCTCGTGCCCGCGTAGTTGCGCTCGTCGCCGAGGATGCGGTCGAGCTCCAGCGGATGCCCGACGGACTCGTGGACCTGCAGCATCATCTGGTCGGGCATGAGCAGCAGATCCATCCTGCCCGACGGGGTGTTCGGCGCTGCGAGGAGCTGCAGCGCTTCGTCCGCGAGCCGCGCGCCGACGCCCACGAAGCCGGACCGCGCGAGCTGCTCCAGGCCTCCCTGCTGGGCGTGAAGGAAGCTGCGCGTCTGGGTCTCGGTGCCCTGGTTCGCGGTCACGTGCGCGTGCGGGATCGCGTAGCGGAAGTGCTGCCGGACCTCGCCGCCGGTGTTCGTCAGGTAGAGCTGCTCGAGCTCGCCGAGCTCGAGCCCGGCATAGCGTTCGACGATCCGATCGTCGATCTTCGCGCGGCGGCACTCCTCGGCGAGCAACTCCGCGAGCTCACGGCGCGAGTGCCCACTGCCCAGCGCGGCGCGCCGCTCGCCCCGCGGCGCGAGCATCCGCCGCGGCTCGAAGCGGTAGACGCTCGCCGAGCGCGTCGCCTCCGCCCATGCGGTCGCCCGATCGAGCGCCGCCTGCAGCCCGGCCTGGGAGACATCGCTCGTCGCGCAGTAGCCGTGGCCGCCCTCGGTCACCGCCGTCAGCATCGCGCCGCGGTCGACGGCGAAGCCCGGCGGCTCCAGCGTGTCCTGGCGGACGGCGAGCGACTCGCGGGTCTCCTCGAGGTAGCGCAGCGACCAGAAGGGCGCCGCCGAGCGCAGCGCGCGGAATCGATCGCGGAGCGAGTCCGGCATGGGGGGATGGTATCCCCCCTTTCACAACGGGCGCCGGCGCTAGTCCGCCGTCCGGAGCGCGTCGACCTTCGGCTTGAGGTCCTGCGCCGCGGCGAAGAACGCCTCGGGCGAGGCGCCCGGCACGAGCCGCACGGCCGGGCTCTTGATCTCTTTCAGGAATGCCATCCGGCTGAGCTGGTCCTTCTGGCTCGCGTGGTCGGCGAGCGACAGCACGCTGAAGACCCCGACGACGATCAGGAACGCGGCGAGCGCGAGCGTCCGGCGCGGCTGGCGGCTCACGAGCGTCAGGTGCCGGTAGAGCGTCCAGGCGAGCACCGCCGCGATCGGCACGATCGTTCCCGCGTCGATCGCGGACGACGAGAAGGCGAACGCGGCGTATCCGCCCAGGGTCGCGACGACGAGCAGGAGCACGAGCGCCGCCAGGGCGATGCCGGCGTGAGCGACGAAGTTCCCGCGCGCGGCGAGCGCCTTTCCGGCGAACGCCCAAGTGCTTGCCCAGACGCACAAGCCGAGCGTCGCCCAGACGGCGGGCATGGCGAGCTTGAGCGGCTCGATCCGCTCGGTGGTCGAGGCGAAGCCGTACAGGAGGACGCAGGCGAGGGCGGCGGCGCAGAGGCCCGCCAGCGCGGCCGGCTTGCGGTGCCAGGGAGTGCGCGCCACGTCGCCACGCTCGGCCGGGACGGCATAGCTCCGCGGCCTGATCCTGAGCTGCGTGTGGCCCACGCGAAACCGCGCGTCGGGGCGCGCCGTCGCCCGGGCGACACGCGCGGCCGGGTCGAGCGCGAAGAGCCCGTTGCGGCTGTCGAGATCGACCAGCACGAGCTCGCCCGACTCGCCCCGCTCCAGGCGCAGGTGATGCGGTGCGGCGTACGGATCGTCGAGGATCACGTCGTTGTCGTAGGCCCGGCCGATCGTCGCCGGCAGGCGCGCGACCGCGTGGCGCTGGACGACGTCGCCGGCGCGGCCGAGGACTTCGACGAAGATCACCTCGTCCACGTGATCCGCTCCAGGTACCGGCGGGTGAAGTCGAGCCCGCTCTCGTAGCCGACGCCGTTGAGCGCGAGGGTGCTCACCAGCGCCTCGGAGGAATGATCGAGCGTGAGCACCTTGAGGCGCATGTCGTAGAGCCCCTCGAACCGTTTGTAGCCGCGCACGCACAGCACCGCCCGGACCGCGCCGAGGTCGCGGGTCACGAAGTCGTCGCGGCAGCGATAGCCGGTGAGGTCCTTCCGGTTCGCGTAGTCGAGGCCGTCCGCGCCGAACCGTTCCTCGAGGAGACTGGCGAAGCGCAGCGCCCCGAGGCTGCGGCTCCGCAGGACGGTGTGGCTGAACCGCAGGTCGCCGGTCTGCAGCTCGTCGCTCACGAAGAGGCGGAACTCGGGGACGCAGATCTTCGCGTCGATCTCGTAGGGCCGGGTCGCCTCGCTGTCGGCGCGTCCCCAGCACCGCACGAAGGGACCGGGGCTGTCGGGCGCCTCGTAGCGGCCGAAGCGCGCGACCGGGAGCGGCGCGGAAAGCAGGCGCTGCATCAGGGGCGCCTGGTGGCCGACGAGCTGCTCGCGCACCTCGTCCTGGAACCGCTGCGGCACGTCCCCCGCCGCCGCCGCGTCGATGAGCTTGGCCGCGAACTCCCCCGGCACGAGGAAGCTCACGAGCTGGCTGCCCACGAGCCGCGCGACGTTGACGCCGAACACCCGGCCGTCCTGCGCGACCGCGGGCCCGCCGCTCATGCCGGCGTTGATCGCCCCGGTGAAGTGGATCTGCGGATACAGCGCGTGCTCGACGTAGCCGTTGTACGTTCCTTCGACGATCGTCAGCCCGAGGTCGTGCGGGTTGCCCATCGCGTAGCCGCGGTCGCCCTTGCGGAGCTGCCCGTCGCGCAGCCTCAGGAACGGCAGGCCGCGCGCGTCGATCCGGAGCACCGCGAGGTCGTGAACCACGTCGACCGCGAGGAGCGCGAGCGGACCCCGCGTCCCGTCGCCGCGGACGAACTCCATCGCGTAGAGCTCCGGCTCCAGCGCGACTTTGGCCACCACGTGATAGTTCGACACCACCAGGCCGTCGGCGCTCGCGACAAACCCGGAGCCGATCGCCGCCTGCGACCCGGTCGCCTTGTGGATGGCCCGCAGCTGCAGCAGCTTGTCTTTCGAGCGCTCGAACACCGGCCGGGCCGCGCTCGAGACCGGCGCGGCCGCGTCGGCGCCGGCCGCGGTCGTGGCGGCGAAGAGCAGCGACGCCGCGAGTGCGCAGCGCAGTCGTGCACGTGGTCCCGGCATGGCGTCGATCCTACCGGTGGGTCCCGGCGGTCGGGAAAGCACAATGGCACGGACCGATCCGACGGCCGCCGCGCGCGAGGCATACGCCACGCCGGCAGGGCGTCGTTCGAACCGCCGATCCTCCGTCGGGGTGCAACGGGGCCCCTGATCGCGTGCCTGGACAAGGTCGTGTCGCGGTTCTCCTTCACGCCCCGGCGGTGGCGCGACTAGAATTCGGCTTCGCAACAGGACCGCGCCGTGGCGATCGACCTGGACACTCTTGTCGTGCTCGAGGACCTCCCGCTCGGAGCCGACGAGGTGTCGCTCCTCGGCGAGCTCTTCCCCGAGAGCTTCTACGTCGTCGGCACCGAGGGGAACAACCTCACGACGATGAACAACCTGGACATTTTCCACCGCGTGGTGGAGATGATCGGCCGGGACACCGACCTCGACGATCGCGAGTTCCGGGAGGAAGTCGCGGCGATGCTCCAGGACGCGGACGGGCTGTCCCAGGAGGAGTACGACGAGGCGGCCGAGCGCGAGGGCGGCGACCTCGACGAGGATTTCGAGGACGAGGGCGAGGACGACTGGGATAAGTGAGCCGCCCGGCTCACCGCGGCGGCGCGACGAGCTTGTGCGCCCAGTCGAGGGCGGCCTGCACCCGCGGCACGAGCAGCGCGCGCGCCCCGTCGAAGTTGAGCCAGCGGAACTCGTCGTGCTCGGCGCGGCGGAGCTCCGGGCTCACCGGCAGCCGCACCTCCCCACGCGCCGACTCGGCGACGTAGTAGCGGGCCACCTTGCCGCCCGAGTAGGGCGCGGTCTCGTGGAACGATTCGCCCCACCGGAACGCGAGGTCGGCGAGCTCCGTCTCCTCCTCGACCTCGCGAATCGCCGCGGCGAGCGGCGCCTCGCCGGCCTCGACGATGCCTTTCGGGAAATCCCAGTAGCGGAACGACCGGAGCAGCAGGCAGCGCCATCCTTCCGGATGTCGCCGCACGACGACAGCGCCGGCGGAACGGCGCAGCGTGGGAACGTGATCTTTTGTCACAGCGGCAGTCCAGCGTACGCCGTATGGTAACCTCGGCCGCGCTTGGCACCTGACCCGCCACAAGAAGAATGAAGCCCGACTACGAGGGCGGCAGCATCGTCAACCTGATGGCGTCGATCGAGACGGCGTTCGGCGGGCGAGCGCGCTACCCGGCGCTGCGCGGCCTCGCGCCCGACGAGATCGCCGACGCGCGTAACCTTTGCCTCCTCGTCATCGACGGTCTGGGCTGGCGCTGCCTCGCGCGGACGCTCGGCGGCGGCGCGCTCCGGCGCCACGCGCGCGCGGCGATCACCTCGACGTTCCCCACCACGACCGCGACCGCGATCACGACGTTCATGACCGGCCTCGCGCCCCAGCAGCACGGGCTCACCGGCTGGCACATGTACTTCCGCGAGCTCGGCACGGTGCTGGCGGTGCTGCCGTTCCGGCCGCGCTACGGCGGCCCGCCGATCGCCGTCGACGGCGGCGTCACGCCGCAGGGGCTGCTCGGCAACCCGCCGTTCGCCGACCGGCTCGACGCGGAGGCCTTCGTCGTCTCGCCGTTCGCGATCGTCGACTCGGTCTTCAACGTCGCGCATTCCGGCCGCGCGCAACGCGTCGGGCACGGTGGCGTGGACGAGATCTTCACCGCGGTGCGCGACATCGTCCGCGGCAGCCGCGGGCGCAGCTACGTCTACGCGTACTACTCCGAGATCGACTCGCTCGCCCACGCTCACGGCATCGGCTCCGGCGAGGTGCGCGCCGAGCTCGCGCGGGTCGACGCGGCGTTCGGCGCGCTGCTCGAGGAGATTGCCGGTACCGACACGCTGGTCGTCGCGACCGCCGATCACGGTTTCGTCGACACCCGCCCGGAGACGGTGGTCGACCTCGATGATCATCCCGCGCTGGCCGAAACGCTGCTCGTCCCGCTGTGCGGCGAGCCGCGGGTCGCCTACTGCTACGTCAAGCCCGGCGGCCGCCGCGCGTTCGAGCACTACGTCGAGACCCGGCTCGCGCACTGCGCCAGCCTCGCGCCGAGCGCGGACCTCCTCGCGCAGGGCTGGTTCGGGCCCGGCGCTCCCCACCCGCGCCTCGCCGACCGCATCGGCGACTACGCGCTCGTCATGAAGGACGGGTACGCGATCCGCGACCACGTTCCCGGCGAGCGCCGCCACCTGCAGATCGGCGTGCACGGCGGGACGAGCGAGGACGAGATGCTCGTGCCGCTGGTCGTCGCGCGCGTCTAGCTTCCGGCCGCGCGCCGGACGGCGGAGCGTTGCGGGAGGCTGCTAGACTAGCCGCCTCCCTCCAGCCAAGAACACGCCGCGGGAAGGCCATGGCTGCACGCATCGGCAAGGCGCACGCCGAACGCCTGGACCAGGTCCTCGCGCTCGTCCGCGAGAAGATCCCGGCGGAAGCGAGAGGTCCGATGGAGGCGTTCGTCAGGGCCTACTACCGGCAGGTGGACCCCGAGGACCTCGCCGCGCGGGGGCCCGCCGACCTCTACGGCGCGGCGCTCTCGCACTGGAACTTCGCGCGGCGGCGTGAGCCGGGCCGCGCGCGCGTGCGCGTATGCAACCCGTCGGTGCAGGAGCACGGCTGGGAGTCGACCCACACGATCGTCGAGGTCGTGAACGACGACATGCCGTTCCTGGTGAGCTCGGTGACCATGGAGGTCAACCGGCACGGGCTGACGCTGCACCTCATCGTGCACCCCACCATGCGGGTGAACCGGCAGGGCGCCGAGCACACCCTCATGGGGGTCCTGCCGGACGACTCGCCGTCGGGGAGCCGCGAGTCGTTCATGCACATCGAGGTCGACCGGATCACCGCGCCGCCGTTGATGGAGGCGCTCGCGGTCGATCTCGAGCGCGTCCTCGCCGACGTCCGCACCGCGGTCGAGGACTGGAAGAAGATGATCGCCAAGGCGCGCGAGGTCGTCGCCGACCTCGAGCGCCGGCCGCCGCCGATCGGGCAGCTGGACCTCGCCGAGGCGCGGGCGTTCCTCGCGTGGCTCGCCGACAACCACTTCACGGTCCTCGGGTACCGCTGCCACGACCTGGTCGTGAAGGACGGCGACGACGCGCTCGCGGTGGTCGCGGGATCCGGCCTCGGCATCCTGCGCGAGCAGCCGGGCGACGAGATCGCGACGAGCTTCTCGCAGCTTCCGCCGCGGGTGCGGGCGTACGCGCGGGTGAAGGACCTCCTCGTCCTCACCAAGTCGAACTCGCGCTCGACCGTCCACCGGCCGGGCTACCTCGACTACGTCGGCGTCAAACGCTACGACGACCGGGGCGAGGTATGCGGCGAGCACCGCTTCCTCGGGCTCTACACCCACGTCGCCTACCACGCGCGCCCGGCCGACATTCCGCTGCTCCGCCGGAAGGCGACGAACGTTCAGACGCGCGCGGGGTTCGTGCCCGGCGGGCACGCCTGGAAGACCCTCGAGAGCATCCTCGACACCTATCCGCGCGACGAGCTGTTCCAGATCTCCGAGGACGAGCTCTTCGACATCGCGCTCGGCATCCTGCACCTCGGCGAGCGCCAGCGCTTTCGCCTGTTCGTGCGCCGCGATCCGTTCGAGCGCTTCCTCACCTGCCTCATCTATGCGCCGCGCGAGAACTACACCACCGAGCTGCGCCGGAAGTGGCAGGCGATCCTCATGCAGGCGTTCAACGGCGCCTCGTCCGACTTCAACGTGTTCCTTTCGGAGTCGGCGCTCGCGCGGATCATGATCACCGTCCGCACCACGCCGGGCCAGATCCCGGCGTACGACGCGCGCGACCTCGAGGGTCGGCTCGCCGCCGCCGCACGGCGCTGGGAGGACGAGCTGCGCGAGGCGCTCGTCGCGGCGGCGGGCGAAGCGCGCGGCAACGAGCTCTTCCGCCGGTTCGGCACGGCGTTTCCGGCCGCGTACCGCGAGGACGTCCCGGCGCGCAGCGCGGTTCCCGACTGCGAGATGCTGGCGAAGACCGCGGCCGGGGGCGGGCTGGGAATGAACCTGTACAAACCGCCCGAGGCGGCGCCGGGCCGCTTGCGGTTCCAGCTCTTCCACCGGGGCGGCCCGGTGTCGCTCTCCGACAGCCTGCCGATGCTCGAGCGCATGGGGCTGCGCGCGCTCGAGGAGCGGCCCTATCGCGTGACGCCGGAAGGAGGCGATCCGATCTGGATCCACGATTTCGGGCTCGCAGCCGGCGACGCCGAGATCGACATCGACGCGGTGGACGCGATCTTCGAGGAGGCCTTCGGGCGGGTCTTCGCCGGCGAGGTCGAGAACGACGACTTCAACCGGCTCGTGCTCGCGTCGCGCCTCAGCGCCGACGAGGTCGTGGTGCTGCGGGCCTACGCGAAGTACCTCCGCCAGACCGGGTTCCCCCTCTCGCAGGGCTTCATCGAGCAGACGCTCGGCGCCAATGCGGTGATCGCGCGCATGCTCGTGAATCTGTTCAAGCTGCGCCTCGATCCTGAAACGGCCGACGACGCGGGCGCTGCTGCGCAGATCAGCGCGATCGAGCAGGCGCTCGACCGGGTCGCCAACCTCAACGAGGACCGGGTGCTGCGCCAGGTCCTGGCACTCGTTCTGGCGACAACGAGGACCAACTACTGGCGGCGTGACCCGGACGGCCGGCGGCGAGCGTTCCTCGCGTTCAAGTTCGACCCGGCGCAGGTCCCGGGGCTGCCCGAGCCGAAGCCGATGTTCGAGATCTGCGTGTATTCGACGCGGTTCGAGGGCGTGCACCTGCGCGGCGGCAAGGTTGCGCGCGGCGGCCTGCGCTGGTCGGACCGGCCGGAGGACTTCCGCACCGAGATCCTCGGGCTGGTGAAGGCCCAGATGGTCAAGAACACCGTCATCGTGCCGGTCGGCTCGAAAGGCGGATTCGTGCTCAAGCGCGCACCGCCCGCCGCAGATCGCGAGGCGTACCTGAAGGAGGGCGTCGCCTGCTACAAGGACTACCTGCGGGGGCTGCTCGACCTGACCGACAACCTCGTCGGCGGGAAGGTCGAGCCGCCGCCGCAGGTGCGCCGGCTCGACGCCGACGATCCGTACCTCGTCGTCGCCGCGGACAAGGGCACCGCGACCTTCTCCGACCACGCGAACGAGGTGTCGACGGAGTACCGATTCTGGCTCGGCGACGCCTTCGCTTCCGGCGGGTCCGCCGGCTACGACCACAAGGCGATGGGGATCACGGCGCGCGGCGCCTGGGAGTCGGTGAAGCGGCACTTTCGCGAGCTGGGGATCGACACCCAGACGACCGACTTCACCGTCGTCGGCATCGGCGACATGTCCGGCGACGTGTTCGGCAACGGGATGCTGCTCTCCAAGCACATCCGCCTCGTCGCCGCGTTCGACCACCGCCATGTCTTCATCGACCCCGACCCGGACGCCGCCTCGAGCTGGGCCGAGCGCAAGCGCCTCTTCGGCCTGCCGCGCGCCTCGTGGGGCGACTACAACGCGATGTTGATCTCGCAAGGCGGCGGCGTCTGGCCACGGGCCGCGAAGTCGATCTCGATCTCGCCGGAGGCCAGGCGCGCGCTCGGGATCGACGCCGAGAGCCTCGCGCCCGGCGAGCTCATCAGCGCGATCCTCAAGGCACCGGTCGACCTGCTCTACAACGGCGGCATCGGCACCTACGTGAAGAGCTCGAAGGAGGGCCACGCCGAAGCCGGCGACCGGGCGAACGACGCGATCCGGGTGAGCGGGGCGGAGCTCCGCTGCAAGGTCGTCGCGGAAGGCGGCAACCTGGGGTGCACGCAGCTCGGCCGCATCGAGTACGCGCTCAAGGGCGGGCGCATCTTCACCGACGCGATCGACAACTCCGCCGGGGTGGACACTTCCGACCACGAGGTCAACATCAAGATCCTGCTCGGGCTCGTGATCGCCGACGGCGAGCTCACCGAGGCGCAGCGGAACACGCTCCTCTCCCAGATGACCGACCAGGTGGCCGCGCTGGTGCTCCGCGACAACTACTTCCAGACCCAGTCGCTGTCGATCGGCGGCCGGATCGCGCCCCAGCTCCTCGACCAGCAGCAACGCTTCATCCAGTTCCTCGAGAAGGACGCGCGGCTCAACCGCGCGCTCGAGTTCCTGCCGCCGGACGAGGAGATCGCCGCGCGCCGGGCGAAGAAGATCGGCCTGACGGCGCCGGAGCGGGCGGTGCTGCTCGCGTACTCGAAGATGTGGCTCACCGACGAGTTCCTCGCCGCCGCGCTCCCCGAGGACGAGTGGATCGCCACCGCGCTCGGCCGCTACTTCCCGCAGGCGCTGCGCGAGGCGTACGCCGGGGTGATGCCGCGGCACCCGCTGAGGCGCGAGATCATCGCCACGCACGTCGTGAACAGCATGGTGAACCGGGTCGGAGCGACATTCGTCCATCGGGCGATGGAGACGACCGGGGCGAAGCCCGACGAGATCGTCCGCGCCTATCTCCTCGCCCGCGAAGCGTTCGGCTACGTGCCGCTGTGGCAGTCGATCGAGGCGCTCGACGGCAAGGTCGCCGACTCGATCCAGGCCGACATGCTGATCGAGGCGGGACGGCTGATCGTGCGGGCAAGCGCGTGGTTCCTGCGGTCGCGGCGGCTCGCCGAGCCGATGGAGCAGACGATCGAGCGCTTCCAGCCGGGCGTCGAGGCGCTGCACGCTCACCTGCTGCAGCTGCTCGACGCGCCGGCGCGGTCGCAGCTCGACATCGCGGTGGTGCGCTGGACGCAGGCCGGGGTGCCGCAGGAGATCGCGCTCCGCGTCGCCGCGCTCGACACCCTGTACTCGGCGCTCGACATCGTCGAGATCGCCGCGAGCACGGACCGTCCGGTCGAGACCGTCGCGGGCGTCTACTTCCAGCTCTCGTCGAAGCTCGGCCTGGCGTGGCTTCGCGACCGGATCAGCAAGCTGCCGGGCGACAGCCACTGGCAGACGCTCGCCAAGGGCTCGATGCGCGACGATCTCGCGGGGCTCCAGCGCACGCTCGCCGGCAACGTCCTGGCGAACGGGCAGGACAGCGATCCCCGCGCGCTCGTCGCGGGGTGGGAGGCGCGCAGCCGCGAGCCGATGGAGCGCGCCGCGCGGCTGCTCGGTGAGCTGCGCGCCGCGCCGGCGCCGGATCTCGCCATGCTGTCGGTGGGGCTGAGAGAGCTCCGCAACCTGGCCTAGCCGCGTTGCTTACGCGCGGCGGTCCACCGCGCCGCCGCCGGGCGGGGAATTCAGCGGTAGCCGCCGTTGACGACGATCGTCGTTCCGTTGGCGAACGAGCCGCCGGTGCCAGCGAAGAATGCGACGACCTTGGCGATTTCCGCCGGCTCCGCGAAGCGCTGGAGCCAGATCCGGCTCAAGACGTCTCGTCGCTCCTCCTCCGGAAGCGTCGCATTCAGCGGCGTATCCACCCAGCCCGGCGCGATGCCGAGAACCCGGATGTCCGGCCGGTAGGCATAGGCCAGATGCCGGACGGTGTGCTCGAGCGCGGCCTTTGACGCGTCATAGTGCGCCGAGATCGGCGACCACGACACGGTCGCGTTGTCCGAGGTGAGCAGCACGATTGCGCCCTTGATCCCCTTCAGCTTCATCCGTTCGGCGGCGGTGCGAGCGGCAAAGAATCCGCCGATGGTGTTGACCTCGAGCACCCGTCTCCAGCCGGTTTCCGGATCGTCGATCGTCTGCTCCACGAGGGGCAGGTTCGGCGAGACGCCGACCGTGTTCACCACCACCGAAATCTCCTGGCCGACGGCCGCCACCGCAACGTCGAAAAACTCGGCGAGGCGCGGGACATCGGCGTCGTGCATGGGAACCTCGATGGACTGAAAGTAGGTCCGGATCCCGAGCCCGGCGAGCTCCCGTGCGAGCTCGTCCGCCGCCTTCCGGTTCCGGCCGTAGGTGAACGTGACGGCGCTCGCGCCGTATGCGACCAGCGCCCGGACGACTTCGCGGCCGATGCCGCCCGAACCGCCGAACACCAGCGCATGCGCGTCGACGCGCGACAGGTATTTCGAGTCCATGCCGGATGCCATTCTGAACCAGCCGACCGGAATTGGGGGGTACTCGGGGGGCTGGGAGGGGCGCTACACTTCGCGGGGCTGACCGGCGCCGCACCGCAAGCATTTCCGGTCGCGCGGCCCGAGCGGCGAGCCGCACGACCAGCAGCGGCGGAGCCAGGCGGCGCGATACAACCCGAAACAAGTCATTCCAGAGCCATCCTAACCCCGTTCGCGCGACGCCCGCGTTAGACGCGGCGTGCCATTGCCCACTCGAAAGGAATCGCCATGAACTACCGGCCTTGCCTCGCCCTCGCCGCGAGCCTGCTTGCGTCCACGGCGCTCGCCCAGCCGCAGCCGGAGCCCCCGCGCTACAACCAGGTCGATCTCCAGGCCGAGGTCGCGCGCGAGATCCAGAACGATCTCATGCTCGCCTCCGTGCACGCCGAGGCGAGCGACGCGTCCGCCGCCAAAGTGGCCGATCAGCTCAACCGCCTCACTGCTGACGCGCTGAAGACGGCCGCCGGCTTCAAGGCCGTGAAGGCGCGCTCCGGCTTCAACCAGACGTTCCCGGTCTACGACCGCAACAACAAGCTGACCGGCTGGCGGGGGCGCGCCGAGGTTCGCCTCGAATCGAAGGACTTCGCGGCGATGGCGAGCCTGATCGGCAAGCTGCAGTCGTCGCTGCAGCTCGGCGGCGTCACGTTCACGGTCTCGCCGGAGCTCCGCCGGCAAACCGAGAACGACCTCATCACCGAAGCCGTCGCGGCGTTCCGCAGCCGCGCGGACATCGCGACCAAGGCGATCGGCGGCAAGAGCTACCGGATCCGGCGCATCGGCATCAACACCGGCGGCATGTTTCCCCCGCCGCGGCCGATGGCTGCGCAGGCGCGGGCGGCCGCGCCGGCCGAGGTCACGCCACCCACCTTCGAGGGCGGCACGAGCACGGTGCAGGTCAGCGCCAACGGCAGCATCCAGGTCGAGTAGGGAGTGCTTCAGCCCCCGGTTCCGCCGCGGGCGACCGTCGTCGCGGTCGCCGTGACCCTCGCCGTGCAGACGCTCACGTCGATGGCGATGATCGCGCCGTCGGTGCTGGCGCCGGTGGCCGCGCCCGATCTCGGCCTCGCGCCGCAGGCGGTCGGGCTGTTCGTGTCGATCAGCTATCTCGCTGCCATGGCGTCGAGCCTGACCACCGGGCGGCTCACCGCCCGGTTCGGGCCGTTCGCGGTGTGCCAGGCAGCGCTCGTGCTGGCGGGCGCCGGGCTGCTGCTCGGCAAGCTCGCGGCCGTCGCCGCATTGCCGCTCGCCGCGCTGGCGATCGGGTTCGGCTACGGCCTGGTCACGCCGGTCAGCTCGCACCTGCTCGCGCGGCGTACGCCGCCCGCAATCATGGCGCTGGTGTTCTCGATCAAGCAGACCGGCGTGCCGATCGGCGGCGCGATCGCCGGCGCGGCCGTGCCGCTGCTCGTGCTCGCGCTCGGCTGGACCGATGCGCTGCCCGTGCTCGCCGCGGTCTGCATCGCCGCCGCCTTCGCGCTGCTTCCGGCCCGCGCGACGCTCGCCGAGCCGCCCGCGGTGGGCGCCCGCGGGCTGAGGGGCGTGTTCGCCGGGCTCGGGCGGCCGATCCAGCTGGTCCTCGCGGACCGGGCCTTGCGCGAGCTCGCGTTTGCCTCGCTCGGCTACGCCATGGTGCAGCTCGTCTTCATCACCTACTTCGTCTCGTACCTCAATCTGCACCTCGGCTACAGCCTGGTCACCGCGGGCCTCGTCTATGCGCTCGCGCACGGCTCGGGCATCGTCGGGCGCATTGCCTGGGGCGCGGTCGCGGACCGCTGGGTCCCGCCGCGGGCGATGCTCGCTGCCCTCGGCGCGGTTTCGGCGGCGTGCGGGCTCCTGACCGCGGCGTTCTCGAGCGCGTGGCCGCTCGCCCTGGTCGTGGCGGTCGGAATGCTCTATGCCGCGTCGGCGGTCGGCTGGAACGGCGTGTATCTCGCGGAGGTGGCGCGCTGCGCGCCGCCGGGCCAGGTGGGGACCGTGACCGGCGGGACGCAGTTCTTCACCTTCGGCGGCGCGGTCGCCGGCCCGCCGCTCTTCGCTGGGGCGGTCTCCGCCACCGGCAGCTACGCGTGGGCCTTTGCGCTGTTCGCGATCCCGCCGCTTCTGGTCGCGGCGCGGCTCGCCGGTCGGGCGCCGCGGGCTCGCGTCTAGGGCGGCGTCCGGCCGCCCGCACCGCGCCGCCGCAGGATCACGATCGCGACGAGCGGCACCACGGCCATCCCGGCCGGGCCGAAGTCGCGGATCAGGGTCCAGGCCCGATGGCGCAGGTGCGCGGCGGCGAGCTCCACGCGAAACACATCGTCGCCGAAGCCGCCGCGGACCGTGCCGTCCGCGCGCAGATGGAGCAGATCGCCGCGGGTCGGCTCGGCGACGAGCACGCCGTGGGCGAACGACACGACCTTGGTCGGGTCGGAACGCTCGCCGAGGTCGATGCGGCGCACGGCGTTGCCGAGCGGCTCGTGGACGACGAGATCGGCATCCTTCATGCGGTCGGCCGCGACGAGCACCCACCACTCGCCCGAAGGCAGCCGCGCGAAATCCATGGGCCAGTGGCGGCCGGGGCGCAGCTCGCGCGTCACGACCTTGCGCGGCTCGACCGTCAGGGCGAACCGGTCGTCGTCGAGCAGCACCCGCACGATCCGCCCCCGGTCGGTGTCCGAGACGATCACTGCGTCGGCGCCGTCGAACGCGATGGTGTTCGGATGCAGGACTTGCTCGACCGGCGTCTCGTCGAGCAGCCGACCGGTGGCGAGGTCGAGCAGCAGCAGGCGATGCCCGGCATTGTCCGCGACCACGACGCGTGCGCGCGCCTCGTCCACGTCCACCATCAGCGCGTGCTGGGTCGCGACGTCGGCGGCGAGGCGCTCGCAGCGGGCGCTTACCGGATGGCACCGGTAGAGCCCCGACGGCACGGCCTGGGCGAGCAAAAGCTGACCGTCCCGCAGCGGCCGGACGTCGGACAGCACCGGGCCCAGCCCGAGCGCCGCGAGCGGCACGCGCGCGATGCGCGTGCCGTCCGGGAGCAGCTGATGCAGGCTCGCGTGGCTCACGATCCAGAGCGAGCGGTCCGCGGCCACGCCGATGCGGCTCGGCCCCTGGGTCCTGGCCATGCGTTCGGTCGCGAAGAAGCTGAGCGCCGCGAGCGCGAGAAACAGCGCGATCGCGGCGCCCGCGATGATCCGATTGCCGGCGGATCGGCTGAGCTTCATGGTCTCGGAGCGCTGGGGGCGGCGTCGGCCGGCGAAGGCTAACGCAAAAGACCGCAGCCGTCCGGCACCTGAAAGTGAGGGATGTCCGGCGCGAGGTGGAGATCGACGACGGGTGGGCGGACGGTAGAATCCGCGGACCCCCGCGACCGCCCGCCGAATGCGACAGACCGAGACTCCGGACGCGGCCCGAGCGGGCGAGACGGTGGTGCTCCTCCATGGGCTGTGGACGAACCGGGCAGTGATGGCTTTCCTGGCGCGACATCTCGCAGGGCGCGGCTTCCGCACCCGGTCCCTCGGGTATCTTTCCGCCATCCGCTCCGTCGAGCAAAACGTCGAGCACACCTGCCGCGCCATGCAAGACCTCGCCGCGTCACGCCTGCACTTCGTCGCGCACAGCTATGGCGGCGTGGTGTGCCTGCGCGCGCTCGAGCGCGCGCGGGATCCGCGGGTTGGCCGCGTCGTGCTGCTCGGCTCGCCGATCGCGGGGAGCGAGGGTGGCCGGCAGCTCGCGCGCTCGCGCTGGGCGGCGCGGCTCCTCGGCAAGACGCGGTCGCTGTGGCTCGCCATGCCGCGGCTCGACATCCCCGCCGGGGTCGAGGCGGGTGCGATCGCCGGCACGCG
>JBOIFD010000195.1:0-2903 GCA_050741515.1 Burkholderiales bacterium | reverse complement strand
GTTGAGCCGGCCGCCGAGCACCGTGAGGCCGTCCGGGCGCGCGGCGAGCGCGTCCGAGTTGCCGGTGTCCCAGAGCATCCAGCCCTGGGCATGCCGGATCAGATAGCAGTTGTTGCTGAACTCCATGCTCTTCCCGACGTTGAAGCCCGGCGACCACAGCGAGAGGTCGGTCGTGCGGTTCTCGCCGCAGGGGATCACGTACATCCGCTGCACGGTGCTCTTGGTCTCCGTCGTGGCGCACCCGGCGAGGAGGGCCAGTCCCGCCGCGGCGGCCGTGAAGATGCTGAAGCGCGTGCTCATGGGGTCTCCTCGAGTCGGCCCGGGGCGGCTGATGAATCGGCCCGGCTGGCGCATAATCCGCGAAAACTCGACGTCTGAAAATCCCCTCCGATGGAGATCCTGCACCCGCCCGGCTGGCCGCAGTCGCGCGGCTACTCGAACGGCGTCGCCGCCCGCGGGCGGCAGATCTACGTCGCCGGACAGGTCGGCTGGGACGAGCAGTGCAAGTTCCAGACCGACGATTTCGTCGGCCAGGTCCGCCAGGCCCTGAAGAACGTCGTCGCGGTGCTCGCCGCGGGCGGCGCGAAGCCCGAGCACATCACCCGCATGACCTGGTACGTGACCAGCAAGCGTGAGTATCTCGGGGCCGGCCAGGCCCTCGGCGCGGCTTACCGCGAGGTCATCGGGCGGCACTATCCCGCGATGACCGCGGTCGAGGTGTCGGCCCTCATCGAGGATCGCGCCAAGGTCGAGATCGAAGTGACCGCAGTCGTCCCGGAGTGAGGAAATGAACAAGGCCATGACCAAGGACGCCGCCTACTGGGAGTCGCAGTACAACAACCGCGCGGCCGTCCCCGACCATCCGCAGCTCCTGGCCCGCTGGGCCGAGAAGTCAGAAGCTGCGCGGCGGAGCTTGCGCTGCTATCTCGACGTGCCCTACGGCACGCACGCAATGGAGAAGCTGGACATCTTCCAGGCCCAGGGCCGGAGCCGGGCGTTGCTCATGTTCATCCACGGCGGCTACTGGCGCGCGCTCGACAAGAAGGACCACTCGTTCGTCGCGGCGGAGCTCGTGAAGCGCGGGGTGACGGTGGCAGTGCCGAACTATGCGCTCTGCCCCGCCGTGACGGTCGAGGACATCGTGCGCCAGATGCTCCAGGCGTGCGCATGGCTCTACCGGAACGGCGGCCACTTCGGTGCGCCCTACGGCAACCTCTACGTGTCCGGCCACTCGGCGGGCGGCCACCTCACCGCGATGATGATGGCCGCGCTCTTTCCGACCTTCGCGCGCGATCTGCCCAAGAAGGTCGTGAGCGGCGGGCTCGGGATCAGCGGCGTGTACGACCTGCGCGACGTCCCGAACGTGCCCTCGATCAACAACGACGTGCGGCTGAAGCCGGCTGAGGCCTGGAAGGTGAGCCCGATGGCGTATCCGCCGGCGACCGACGCGCCCCTCTACCTCGCCGCCGGGGGGAAGGAATTGCCGCCGTTCGTCGACCAGAACCGGGCCTTGGGCCAGAAGTGGAAGCAGGTCCTCGCACAGGACATCCCCTGCCCCGGCGACAACCACTTCTCGATCCTCGAGAAGCTCGGCGACCCGTCGAGCGCGCTGTTCCGGAGCGCGATGGCGATGATGAAGCTGTGACGACCGGTCCGGTCTGAGCTCGTCACCGGCCGGGCGGGCTCCGATAACGCATGACGCCGAAGGAGCTCCTCCTCGAGTCGTTCCGCGCGGCCGTGGCCGCTGCCGACCCGCTCGAGATCCTCCCCGCTCGCCTCCCGCCGCCACCCGCCGGCCGCACGCTCGTCCTCGGCGCCGGGAAGGCCGCGGCGTCGATGGCGCTCGCCGTCGAGCAGCACTGGCCCGCGGCCGCGCCGCTCGACGGGCTCGTGATCACCCGCTATCGCCACGGGCTGCTCACGAACCGCCTCAAGGTCGTCGAGGCGGGCCACCCGATCCCCGACGCGAGCGGCGAGAAAGCCGCGCGCGAGGTCCTGCGGCTCGCGAAGAGCCTCGGGGCCGACGATCTGCTGCTCGCGCTCGTGTCGGGCGGCGGCTCGGCGCTGCTCTCGCTGCCCGTCGACGGCATCACGATGGACGAGCTGAAGGCGACGACGAAGGAGCTGCTTCGCTGCGGCGCGCCGATCCAGGACATGAACACCGTGCGCAAGCACCTGTCGGCGATCCAGGGCGGCCGGCTGGCGGCCGCGACGAAGGCGCGCGTCCTGGCGCTCGTCGTGTCGGACGTGACCGGAGACGACCCGACCCATGTCGCCTCCGGGCCCTGCGCACCCGACCCGAGCACGTACCGGGACGCGCTCGACGTCCTCGCGCGCTACGGCGTCAAGGCGCCGAAGAGCGTGGTCGAGTTCCTCGAACGCGGCGCGCGCGGCGAGATCCCGGAATCGCCCAAGCCGGGAGACAAGGTCTTCGCCCGCGTCGAGAACCGGGTGATCGCCACTGCCCAGCAGTCGCTGCAGGCGGCGGCGCGATACTTCGAGGGCCAAGGCATCACGCCGGCGATCCTTGGCGACAGCGTGACCGGCGAGGCCTCCGAAGTAGCGAAGGCCTACGGCGCGCTCGCGCGCCAGGTCAAGCGGCGCGGCGAGCCGTTCAAGCCGCCGGTCGCACTCATCTCAGGTGGGGAGTGCACGGTGACGGTTCGCGGCCGAGGCCGCGGCGGCCGCTGCGCCGAGTTCCTGCTGGCCCTTGGAATCGACCTCGCCGGCCTCGAGGGTATCCACGCGCTCGCCGCCGACACCGACGGCATCGACGGCTCGGAGGACAACGCGGGGGCGTACCTCGCGCCCGATTCGGTTGCCCGCGCCGAGAGCACCGGGTTGAGCGCGAAGCGGCTCGCGGCGAACAACGACTCGTACAGCTTCTTCAGCGTCCTCGGCGA
>JBOIFD010000194.1:0-3919 GCA_050741515.1 Burkholderiales bacterium | reverse complement strand
AAATGGCGCCAGTTGAGGCAGCGAGCCGGCGAGACGCCGGCGTTACCGGATTCGAACAATGTCAGGAATCGTCATTCTCGACGAGGACGATCTCATGCGCGGCCTGCTCGAGGAATGGTTGACCGAGGCGGGCTACGTGGCCCGGAAGGGTGGGCTGCGCGACGCGCCGGCCACGCGCAGCGCCGACCTCGTGATCGTCGATCTCCACTCGCCGCGCGAGGCAGGCGTTGCGACCGTGCGCGCCGCGCGCGAGGCATTCCCCGGCGCGCCGGTGATCGCAATCTCGGGTCGCTTCCTGCCGGGGCTCGCCGGATGCTGCGCGGCGGCTCAGGCGCTCGGCGCGCAGGCGGTCATCGCGAAGCCTTTCAGCCGCGACGATCTGCTCGCAGCAGTGCGTGCCGTGATCGGCGTACCCGCCTGAAGATCGGCGACCCGGAGTGTCGTTGCCGACGGAGTCCGTCATGCCCGGTGCAGTGCCGACACTCTCCGCCCGCGCCCGCCTGCGCTGGATCGTTGCCGCAGGCGTGGTCCTGATCGTCGCCTTCGTCGGCTCATCGGGCTATGACGCCTGGCGCTTGTATCGTCAGGCGCTCGCCGACACCGACCGCGAGCTCCGCAACCTTGCGACGGCGCTGGCCGAGCAGGGTGCGCGCAGCTTTCAGAGCGTCGACGCTCTCCTGCGCCAGACCGCGGACTGGTACGCCGCCGCGGGCGACCGGGTCGCGCCCGAGCGAGCCAACGAGCTGCTCGCCGGCCGGGCGGCAAGTCTGCCGCAAGTACGCACGCTCAGCATCATCGACGCGCAAGGAACCAGGCGCTACAGCTCGCGCGCGCTGCCCGGCGAGCTCGACGTCTCGGACCGCGCGTATTTCGTCGCGCAACGCGACCGCGCGGCGACCGGCCTTTTCGTGAGCGAGCCCATCGTCACCGGCGCCGAGAACCGCGCGGCGCTCGTGCTGTCGCGTCGCGTCGACGACGGCCAGGGGCGATTCGCCGGCGTCGTCAGCGCAACGGTCGATCTCGACGACCTCCAGCAGTTCTACCGCGCCATCAGACTCAGCGCAGGAAGCGCGATCAACCTGGTGCGCGACGACGGCGCGCTGATCGTGCGCCAAGCATCGGGGCCGGCGTCGGTCGGGTCGACCTTCCCCGAGCTCGCCGGGGTCCGGGACCCCGAAGCAAAGCAGTGGGCGACCCCGGGCGCGAGCCCGGTCGACGGGGCGGCCCGCTTCGTCGCCGTCGCGCGCCTGCCGGATCTTCCGCTCGCAGTGACCGTCACCCGCGACCGGGCGGTCGCGCTGAAATCGTGGCGCGAGGCGATGGTGCACGTCGCGGTGCGGACGCTGACGCTCACGCTGATCGGGGCGCTGCTGATCAGCGCCTTCGTGCACCAGCTGCGCCGCGTCAACGCCGGCGAGCGGGCACTGCGCAGAAGCGAGGAGCGCTACGCGCTCGCGATGGAGGGCTCGAACGAGGGCCACTGGGACTGGGACCTCGCGACCGACTGCTTCTTTCTGTCGCCGAAAATGAAGGCGCTGCACGGCCGCCTCGAAGGCCAGCCGGTGGTCACGCGCGCCGAGTGGTTCGCACATGTAGAGATCGACCCCGACGACGAGCGACGCCTTGACGCCGCGCTGAAGGATCATATCGAAGCGCGGACGCCGTACTTCGAGCTCGACTACCGCGTCCGCCACCCTGACGGCGGGTGGCGCTGGCTGCTCTCGCGCGGACGCTGCCTGCGGGACGCCGAAGGCAAACCCTACCGGTTCGTCGGCTCGGCGAGCGACATCACCGACCGCAAGCGGGCCGAAGCGGAGCGGGAGCGCCTGGAAGCCCAGCTCCGCCAGTCGCAGAAGATGGAAGCGATGGGCACGCTCGCCGGCGGCATCGCCCACGACTTCAACAACATCCTCGGCGCGATCCTCGGCTACGGCGAGCTGGCGCAGAAGGCCTCCGGCGAGGGGAGCCGGGTGCGGCGCTACCTGGACCAGGTCATGCACGCCGGCGGCCGCGCCAAGGCGCTGGTCGAGCGGATCCTTGTCTTCAGTCGCAGCGGCCTGGCGGAGCGCGGGCCGGTGCACGTCCAGTCGGTCGTGAACGAGACGCTCGACCTGCTCGCGGCGTCGCTCCCGCCGGGCGTGCGGCTCGAGCGGAGACTGGCGGCCGGCGACGCAGCGGTGATCGGCGATGCGACTCAGCTCCACCAGGTGGTCATGAACCTCTGTACCAACGCCATGCACGCGATGCGCGGCGAGGGCTTGCTCGCCGTGGTCCTCGAGCGCGCCGAGGTGGTCTCCCGGATAGCGGTCTCGCACGGCGCGCTCTCCGCGCGACCCTACGTGCGGTTGACGGTCAGCGACACGGGCAGCGGCATCGCGCCGGAGGTGCTCGAGCGGATGTTCGACCCGTTCTTCACGACCAAGGTCGTCGGCGAGGGCACGGGTCTCGGGCTGCCGCTCGTGCATGGCATCGTCGGCGACCTCGACGGCGCCATCGACGTCGCGACGAAGCCGGGCGAGGGCACGGCGTTCGCGATCTGGCTGCCGCTTGCCGGCGAGACCGCGAGGCCGCTTCCGAAGGCGGCGCGCCAGGCGCCGCGCGGCACCGGTGAAGCGGTGATGATCGTCGACGACGAGCCCGCCCTCGTCGCGCTCGCCGAGGAAATGCTCGCCGAGCTCGGCTACGAGCCGGCGGGGTTCGAGTCGAGCGTCGCTGCGCTAGCGGTGTTTCGCGCCGACCCGCAGCGGTTCGACCTCGTCCTCACCGATGAAGCGATGCCGGAGCTCGCCGGCACCGAGCTCGCGCGCGAGATCCGCCGGCTGCGTGCCGAGATCCCCGTTGTCCTCATGAGCGGTTACGGCGGCGCGACGCTCGCCGCGCGCGCCGCCGCCACCGGCGTGCGCGAAGTGCTGCGCAAGCCGCTGGACGGCCGCGACCTCGCCGAATCCCTCGCCCGGGTGCTCGGATCGGCTCGCGGTGTTCCCCCGCCTCTTTGAGAGCGCGGTGAGGGCACCTGCCTTCCCCTCACGGAGGAAGGGTACCTCGATGTGCCGACGATCCGCCGAACCGCCTCGCGAAAGCGAAGACCAGACCCGCATGACGTTACGCCTGTAATTCGCACGGCGGCGCGGGAAATCGAACGAAAACCGCCGTGGCTCATGATGAGTTCACTCCGTCGTGGAGTCTTTCGTCAACTCAAGGAGATCAGCATGAAAGCCAGCCAACTTGCAGTCGCCCTCGCGTTTGCCCTTGCTACGACCGCGGGCTTCGCTGCGGGCGCGGACAACGCCGCTGAGACGGACCGGACGTGGTATCAAACCGGCGAGTTCGAGCAGCAATCCGAGCAGGGGAAAGTGAACCTCGAGCGCCAGGGATTCCCGCAGTACATTCCGTAGGCGCAGCTTGGTTTCCAGCCGGCACCGCGGCGGCGACGCCGCCGGCCGGCGGATCGCCGATGTCCGCCGGAGCAATGCCGAGTACGGCGCTAACGGCCTGAATGCGAGGCGAGGATCCGGATCGCGGGCCTCATGGATGGAGTTCGCGTCGCCCAGCGCACGAACATCGCCAGGCGCAGTCAAATGAGCAGGAACGCCTTGCCCATACGAATAGCATTCCTCGGGCATAGTCCCCCACCGGGCATGTTGGCCCACAATCAATACACCTGAAGCCTACCGTAAGCCTACCGTTCGCGATCGCCCCCACGGCTGCACCATGATCTTCGGAGGCAACCATGTCTCATGACCCGTTCAACACGCTGCAGGAGTTCAAGCTGGGCTCCGGCAAGACGGGCAGGCTCTACTCTTTGCCCGCGCTTCAACGATCCGGCGTCGGCAAGATCTCGCGCCTGCCGGTCTCCATCCGCATCGTGCTGGAGTCGGTGCTGCGCAACTGCGACGGCAAGAAGCTCACCGAGGAGCAC
>JBOIFD010000193.1:0-3374 GCA_050741515.1 Burkholderiales bacterium | reverse complement strand
ACCTCGCGTTCCCGAACGGCGTCGCGCCGGTGCTCCATCGCGGCGAGAACCCGGTGGTCGCGTCGGCGGCGCTGCCGAAGGCGGTGCTCGCCGAGGAGGAGGAGGCCGCCGCCGCCGCGGAGGTCGTGCCGGCGTCGCAGGTGCCGGCGGCGAAGCAGCAGCCCGAGCGGCCGGAGGCGGCGGCTCCGGAGAAGCCCGAGAAGCCCGGGAGGGCCGAGAAGGCCGACAAGGCCGACAAGGCCGACAAGGCCGAGAAGAAGTAGCCGAGTGCGTTCGCTGCGAGGCGCGGCGGGCGACCGCCGCGCCTTTCTCATATGGCCATCAGGCTGATCGCCGGGCTCGGCAACCCGGGCCGCAAGCACGGCCGCGACCGGCACAACGCCGGCTTCTGGTTCGCGGAGCGGCTGGCGGCGCGTGAGCGCGTCGCGTTCCGCACCGAACCGAAGTTCGATGCTCACGCCGCGCGGCTGCCTGGCGACGTCTGGCTGCTCCTGCCGCAGACCTATATGAACCTCTCGGGCAACGCGGTCGGCGCGCTGGCGCGCTTCTACAAGATCGAGCCCGAGGAGGTGCTGGTGGCGCACGACGAGCTCGATTTCCCTCCCGGCACCGTGAAGCTGAAGCTCGGCGGCGGCGTTGCCGGCCACAACGGGCTCACCGACATCGCCGAGCGGTTCGGCTCGAAGGACTTCTGGCGGCTGCGGATCGGCATCGGGCACCCGGGCGACAAGGCGCTCGTCCCCGGCTACGTCCTGAGCGCGCCGTCGCCCGACGATCGCGTGCTCATCGACGACGCGATCGCGCGCAGCCTCGAGGTGATGCCGCTCGTCCTCGCCGGTGACCTGCAGGCGGCCACCACGAAGCTTCACACCCGCCCGAAACCGCAGACGCCCGCCGCGCCCGACGACGCTCCCGGCGGGAGCCGGCCGTGAACGTCAGCTGCGGCATCGTCGGCCTGCCGAACGTCGGCAAGTCGACCCTCTTCAACGCCCTGACCAAGGCCGGAATCGCGGCGGAGAACTATCCCTTCTGCACCATCGACCCGAACATCGGCATCGTCGCGGTGCCCGATCCGCGGCTCGCGCGGATCGCCGCCGTCACCAGGCCGCCGAAGGTGACGCCGGCGACGGTACAGTTCGTGGACATCGCGGGGCTGGTGGCCGGCGCATCGAAGGGCGAGGGGCTTGGCAACCAGTTCCTCGCCAACATCCGCGAGACCGACGCGATCGCGCACGTCGTGCGCTGCTTCGCGGGCGAGAACGTCGTGCATGTCACGGGCCGGATCGATCCCCTCTCGGACATCGAGACGATCAACACCGAGCTCGCGCTCGCCGACCTCGCGACGGTCGAGCGGCAGCTCGCGAAGGCCGACAAGGTCGCGCGCGCCGGGGGCGACAAGGAAGCGCAGCGGCTGGTGGCCGTGCTCGAGAAGGTCCAGCGCGTGCTGAACGAAGCGCGGCCGGCGCGAACGCTCGAGCTCGCCAGGGAGGAGCTCGCCGTGCTCGGGCCCCTCTTCCTCCTCACGATGAAGCCGACGATGTACGTCGCGAACGTCGCCGAGCACGGGTTCAAGGACAACCCGCTGCTCGCGGCCGTCGCGGCGCACGCGGCGAAGGAGAATGCGCCGGTGGTCGCGATCTCGGCTGCGCTCGAGGCCCAGATCGCCGATTTGAGCGACGCCGACCAGCAGGTCTTCCTCGCCGACATGGGGCTCGCGGAGCCGGGGCTCAACCGGTTCATCCGCGCCGGCTACAAGCTGCTCGACCTGGAGACGTTCTTCACCGCCGGGCCGCGGGAGGTCCGCGCGTGGACCGTCCCGGTCGGCACGACGGCGCCGCAGGCGGCCGGCGCGATCCACACCGACTTCGAGCGCGGCTTCATCCGCGCCGAGGTGATCTCGTTCGAAGACTTCGTGGCGCACGACGGCGAGGTCGGGGCGAAGGCGGCGGGGAAGATGCACCTCGAGGGCAAGGACTACGTCGTCCAGGACGGCGACGTCATCTATTTCCGCTTTGCCGTCTGAGATTCGCCGCGGCGCGCTGCTCGAATTCTGGCAGTGACTCCGTACGGCCCGCGATTGACCAATCGCATGACCATAGGCAGAATACTGGTCATCTTGGCGTAGCCGACAGGTATCCAACACCTCATGCAGACCATTCAGGCCTCCAAGTTCAAGGCGAAGTGTCTCGCGCTGATGGATCAGGTCGCGCGCACCGGCGAGACGATTCTGGTGACGAAGAACGGCCGGCCGGTGGCTGAGCTGCGGCCGCATCGCGGCCCGCGCGCCAAGTCGCTGATCGGCCTGCACAAGGGTCGCATCAAGATCCGGGGCGACATCGTGTCCCCGATCGGGACCGAGCTCTGGGAAGCGCTCAGGTGATCGTCCTGGACACGCATGTCTTGGCCTGGGCCGCCGGCGATGAGCGGAAGCTCGGCCGCAAGACTAGGGCGCTCATCAACAGGCTGTGGGCGCGCGGCGAGGTCGCCGCCTGCGCGATGTCGTTCTGGGAAGTGGCGCTGTTGCAGGCCCGGGGGCGGCTCGAACTGCCGGTTACCGTGGACGAGTGGCGGGGGCAACTGCTGGCGGCCGGGCTCCTGGAGCTCCCCGTGGACGGCAATGTGGGAATCCGCGCCGTCAGCCTGGGCGGGCTGCCGAATGATCCCGCCGACCGGTTGATCGTCGCGACGGCGTTGCATCACGACGCCGCGTTCGTGAGCGCCGACGAACGGCTGCTTGGCTGGGATCATCCGCTGGTCCGTCACGACGCGCGCCGGTAGCGAACCGTTGCCTTGTGCACGGGCGCGAGGTTCGCGTCCGATGCGCTTGCCGTGCGGCGGATGCCCGAACTGCCCGCGACATCGACCAGCTCGAGCAGCGCGTCGCGCGACCCGTATTACACTCGCGCGCCTAGCCCGATGAACGAAGCCGCCGCCCGCGAGGTCATGCTCGTCCGCGCCGTCGAGATCGCGGACGAGTCCCGCACCGCCTGGACCGACGCGGACCGCGCGTGGGCAAGCCGTGCCGCGGCTGAGGTCACCGGGAGCGAGTCGGGGCCCGCCACCTACCTCGCGCGCCGCGCGTCGCTCGCGGTCGAGCGTCTGCGCGAGCGATACCCCTCGATCCGCCGAACGCTGCGCGCGGTCACCTGGCGGCCGTGGGTCGCCCCGGCGCTCGCGCTCCTCGCCTTCGCGCTGGGACTCGCCACCGACTATCTCGGACCGTCCAAGCGCGTGAACATCCTGGCGTTTCCGCTCCTCGCAGTGCTCGCGTGGAACCTCGCGGTGTACGCGGCGATCCTGGTGCGCGGCCTCTGGGGGCTCGTCTCCGCACGGGGCCGGATGCTCGGGCCGCTCGCGCGCGCCGTGGCGCGGCT
>JBOIFD010000192.1:0-16576 GCA_050741515.1 Burkholderiales bacterium | reverse complement strand
CGCCGCCGCCCCCGGCAGCCGAGGTGCAGGCGAAGCCGAGCCGTGGCCGCGCGAAGCGGGCGGAAGGCGCGGAGGCGAAGCCGAGCGAGCCAGCGAAGCCGGCGCTCCAGCCGCGCAGATCGGGCCTCCAGCCGCCCACGAAGCGGGTCGTGAAGAAGTCGGGCGGAGGCGGCGATGCTTCAACCAGCTAGAACCAAGTACCGGAAGCAGCAGAAGGGCCGGAACTACGGCGTTGCCACGCGCGGCACCAAGGTCAATTTCGGCGAGTACGGCCTGAAGGCGACCACGCGCGGGCGGCTGACGGCGCGCCAGATCGAGGCCGGGCGCCGGGCGATGACCCGGCACGTCAAGCGCGGCGCGCGGATCTGGATCCGGGTGTTCCCGGACAAGCCGGTCTCGCAGAAGCCGGCCGAGGTCCGGATGGGCAACGGCAAGGGCAACCCCGAGTTCTTCGTGGCCGAGATCCAGCCCGGCAAGGTGCTCTTCGAGATGGACGGGGTCGAGGAGCCGGTCGCGCGCGAGGCATTCGCGCTCGCCGCCGCCAAGCTGCCCCTCAGGACGACGTTCGTCCAGCGACAGTTGGGGTGAGGCATGAAGTCGAACGAGCTGCGCGCCCAGGACGCCGGCGCGCTCAACAAGGAGCTGCAGGCGCTGCTCAAGGCGCAGTTCAGCCTGCGGATGCAGAAGGCCACCCAGCAGCTCCCGAACACGAGCCAGCTGAAGAAGGTTCGCCGCGACATCGCGCGCGTGCGCACCGTGCTGGCCGAGAAGGCGAGGGCCAAATGACCGAGACCCAGGACGCCGGGACGAGGGGTGGGCGGCAGCTCACCGGACGGGTCGTGAGCGACAAGATGAACAAGACGGTGACGGTGCTCGTGGAGCGCCGGGTCACCCACCCGCTCTACGGCAAGATCGTGACGCGCTCCAAGAAGTACCACGCGCACGACGAGTCGAACGAGTGCAAGGAGGGCGATCTCGTCATGATCGAGGAGTGCCGGCCCATCTCGCGGAGCAAGAGCTGGCGGGTGGCGAAGCTGGTGGCGCGCGCGAAAACGGTGTGATGCTTGCAGTCCGGCAGCGCAAGCCGCTATAATCCCACGCTTTTTCGCCCCGGCCCGGTGGGGACAAGGAGCTCCCGGTGGAGCCGCCCAACAGGGGCCGAGGACCTGCCCGGACGGGCTCCAAGACTGACCGCGGTCAGCGGGAAAAGTTGGAGAAGAGGAAATGATCCAGATGCAGACGGTGCTGGACGTCGCCGACAACACGGGCGCGCGCTCGGTGATGTGCATCAAGGTGCTGGGCGGCTCGAAGCGCCGCTACGCGAACATCGGGGACGTGATCAGGGTGAGCGTCAAGGACGCCGCGCCGCGGGGCCGCGTCAAGAAGGGCGAGATCTATCACGCAGTCGTCGTGCGCACCGCGAAGGGCGTGCGCCGGCCCGACGGCTCGCTCATCCGGTTCGACTCGAACGCCGCGGTGCTGCTCACGCCGAAGCTCGAGCCGATCGGCACGCGGATCTTCGGGCCGGTGACGCGGGAGCTGCGCTCCGAGCGGTTCATGAAGATCGTGTCGCTCGCGCCGGAGGTGCTCTAGCGAGCTGAGGAACAAGGGGGCAGGCCCCCTTGTAGATCCCCCGAGTCAGAGACGAAGCTAATGGAAAAGATCCGCAAAGGCGACGACGTGATCGTGCTGTCCGGCCGCGACAAGGGCAAGCGCGGGACGGTGCTGCGCCGCCTCGACGCCGAGCGCGTGATCGTCGAGGGCATCAACAGGGTGAAGAAGCATCAGCGCCCGAACCCGATGAAGGGCATCCAGGGCGGGATCATCGACCGGGAGATGCCGATCCACGTCTCCAACGTGGCGCTCTTCAACCCGCAGACGAAGCAGGCCGACCGCGTGGGCATCAAGGCGATGCCCGACGGGCGCCGCGTGCGGGTGTTCAAGTCGAACGGCGAGATGGTCGACGCGCAGTAAGCAGGGGACCCGACAATGGCGCGACTGCAAGAGCACTACAAGGAGAAGGTGGTCCCGGAGCTCGTCCAGAAGTTCGGCTACAAGAGCGCGATGGAAGTGCCGCGGGTCGCGAAGATCACGCTCAACATGGGCGTCGGCAAGTCCACCCAGGACAAGAAGATCCTGGACAACGCCGTCGCCGACCTGACCAAGATCACCGGCCAGAAGCCGGTCGTGACCAAGGCGAAGAAGTCGGTCGCGAACTTCAAGGTCCGGGCCGGCTTTCCGATCGGCTGCATGGTGACGCTCCGCGGCCAGCGGATGTACGAGTTTCTCGACCGCCTGGTCTCGATCGCCATCCCCCGCATCCGCGACTTCCGCGGGTTTTCCAACCGCTCGTTCGACGGCCGCGGCAATTACAGCATCGGCGTGCGCGAGCAGATCATCTTCCCCGAGGTCGAGTACGACAAGGTCGACACGCTCCGGGGGCTCAACATCAGCATCACCACCACGGCCAAGACCGATGACGAGGCGCGGGCCCTGCTCGCGGCGTTCCGGTTCCCGTTCAAGTCCTAGGAGGAAGGAAGCCGCATGGCCAAACTCTCCACAATGCTCCGCGAGCGGAAGCGCCGGAAGCTCGTCGCCAAGTTCAAGGTGAAGCGCGCGGAGCTTCTCGCCACGATCAACAACGCCCGGGCCTCCGACGAGGACCGGGTCGCGGCGCGCGCGAAGCTGCAGCAGCTGCCCCGCAACGCTTCGCCGGTGCGGCTGCGCAACCGCTGCGCCCTCACCGGGCGGCCGCGCGGCTACTTCCGCAAGTTCGGGCTGGGGAGGAACAAGCTGCGCGAGATCGCGATGCGCGGCGAGATCCCGGGCCTGGTGAAGGCGAGCTGGTAAGCGGAGGCGCCCGATGAGCATGACCGATCCGATCTCCGACATGCTGACGCGGATCCGCAACGCGCAGGCGGGCGGAAAGACGACCGTGGCGATCCCGTCGTCGAAGGTGAAGAGCGCGATCGCGCAGGTCCTCGCCGACGAGGGCTACATCGACGGCTTCGTGGTCAAGCCGAACGACGGCAAGCCGCAGATGGAGATCGCGCTCCGGTACTACGCCGGCCAGCCGGTGATCGAGCGCATCGAGCGCGTCAGCCGGCCGGGGCTGCGGGTCTACCGCGGGGCGAGCGACATCCCGAAGGTCATGAACGGCCTGGGGGTGGCGATCGTCTCGACCCCCAGAGGCGTGATGACCGACCGCAAGGCGCGCGCGAGCGGCGTCGGCGGCGAGGTCCTCTGCATCGTGGCCTGAGGACGCCCGCCATGTCCCGCATCGGCAATCTCCCCGTCCCGCTGCCGAAGGGGGTCGAGGTCAACATCGCGCCCGACGCGGTCTCGGTGAAGGGTCCGCTCGGCACGCTGACGCAGGCGCTCACCAAGGACGTGCGGCTCAAGAAGGACGGCGAGGCGCTGGTCATCGAGGCCGTGAACGATTCGAACGAGGCGAACGCGATGTCCGGGACGATCCGGGCGATCCTCTCGAACATGGTCGCCGGCGTGACCAAGGGCTTCGAGCGGAAGCTCGCGCTGGTCGGCGTCGGCTATCGGGCCCAGGCGCAGGGGGACAAGCTCAACCTGACGCTCGGCTTCTCGCACCCGGTGGTGCACCAGATGCCGAAGGGCATCAAGGTCGAGACGCCGACCCAGACCGAGATCCTGATCAAGGGGCTGGACAAGCAGCTCGTCGGCCAGGTCGCGGCGACGGTTCGCGCTTACCGGCCGCCCGAGCCGTACAAGGGCAAGGGCGTGCGCTACGCGGACGAGGCGATCGTGCTGAAGGAGACGAAGAAGAAATGATCGGCAAACGTGAGGCCCGGCTCCGCCGGGCGGCGCAGACCCGGGCGCGGCAGCGCGCGCAAGGCGCAGCGCGCCTCGCGGTGCACCGCACGAATCATCACATCTACGCGCAGGTGATCTCGGGCGACGGCGCGAAGGTGCTGGCTGCCGCCTCGACCGCGGAGAAGGACCTCCGGGGCCAGGTGCCGAACGGCGGGAACAGGGCCGCGGCGAGCGTCGTCGGCAAGCGCATCGCGGAGCGGGCGAAGAAGCTCGGCATCGAGCAGGTGGCGTTCGACCGCAGCGGCTACCGTTACCACGGGCGCGTGAAGGCGCTCGCGGAGGCCGCGCGCGAAGGCGGGCTGAAGTTCTAGGAAAGAGACGGAAGCTCTAGGAGAGCGAAGCGCAATGGCGAGGATGCAACCAAGAATGCAGCACACCGAGGAGCGCTCGGACGGGCTGCGCGAGAAGATGGTCTCGGTGAACCGGGTCACCAAGGTGGTGAAGGGCGGCCGGGTGCTCGGCTTCGCCGCGCTCACCGTGGTCGGCGACGGTGACGGGGCGGTCGGCATGGGCAAGGGCAAGGCGCGCGAGGTCCCGGTCGCGGTGCAGAAGTCGCTCGAGGAGGCGCGGCGCAAGATGTTCCGCGTGAGCCTCAGGAACGGCACCCTGCAGCACGCGGTGATCGGCCGGCACGGCGCATCGAAAGTGCTCATGCAGCCGGCCTCCGCGGGCACCGGGATCATCGCCGGCGGCCCGATGCGCGCGGTGTTCGAGGTGGCGGGCGTCACCAACATCCTCGCCAAGTGCATCGGCTCGACCAACCCTTACAACGTGGTGCGCGCTACGCTCGACGGCCTGCGCAAGATGCGCACCCCGGCCGAGATCGCCGCGAAGCGCGGGAAGTCGGTCGAAGAGATCTCGAGCTAGGTGGCGGCGATGGCGGAAAAAAAGATGCTCAAGGTCACGCTGGTGAAGAGCCCGATCGCGTGCCGGCAGCCGCACCAGCGGACGGTGCGGGGCCTCGGCCTGCGCCGCCTGCATCAGACGGTCGAGCTCGAGGACACGCCCGCCGTCCGGGGAATGATCCGGCAGGTGAGCTACCTCGTGCGTCTCGAGGGCTGAGGCAGCCGGGGTCGGACGAACTTTGCAGAACGAGAAGCGAGCGATGAATCTGAACGATCTCAAGCCGGCACCCGGGTCGAAGCACGCGCGCCGCCGCGTCGGCCGCGGCATCGGGTCGGGGCTCGGCAAGACCGCCGGCCGCGGCCACAAGGGCCAGAAGGCGCGCTCGGGCGGCTACCACAAGATCGGCTTCGAGGGCGGCCAGATGCCGCTGCAGCGCCGGCTGCCGAAGCGCGGCTTCATCTCGCCGACGCGCGACGCGACGCCGGAGGTCCGGCTGTCCGACATCCAGAAGATGGACGCCGAGCTCATCGATCTCGCGGCGCTGAAGGCGGCGGGTGTCG
Source organism: Burkholderiales bacterium (assembly GCA_050741515.1). Classification (GTDB taxonomy): domain Bacteria; phylum Pseudomonadota; class Gammaproteobacteria; order Burkholderiales; family SG8-39; genus DATEDA01. Next base: position 11,324 of record JBOIFD010000192.1, on the reverse strand, counting down.
TCCACGATGGCGCGCTCGGCGCGAAGCTGATCCTGTCGGGCAAGCTCACTCGCAAGGTCACGGTGAAGGGCATCGGCGTCAGCAAGGGGGCGCGCGCGGCCGTCGCCGCGGCGGGCGGCAGCCTCGTCGACATCAAGGAGAAGCCCAAGGCCCCGCCGAAGCCGCCGGTGGAGGTCAAGGCGACGCCGCCGGCCAAGGGTGCGGAAGCCGCGCCCGCGAAGGGCGGCGAGGCGGCCACGGGCGGCGACAAGCGCGCCGAGAAGGCGAAGGCGGCCGAGAAGAAGGCCAAGGACGCCGAGAAGGGCCCCGAGAAGGGCAAGGGCGCCGGCAAGGGCAAGGGCGCCGACAAGGGCGCGAAGCAGGGCTGACCGACGCGTGGCGACCTCCATCGCACAGCTGGGCAAGAGCGGCCGATACGGGGACCTGAAGAAGCGGCTCTTCTTCCTCCTCGGGGCGCTCATCGTCTTCCGGATCGGCACGCACATCCCGGTCCCGGGGATCGACCCGACCGTCCTCGCCGATCTCTTCAAGCAGAACCAGGGCGGGATCCTCGGCCTGCTCAACATGTTCTCGGGCGGCGCGTTGTCGCGCTTCTCGATCTTCGCGCTCGGGATCATGCCGTACATCTCGGCCTCGATCATCATGCAGCTGATGACCGCGGTCTCGCCGACGCTGGAGGCGCTGCGCAAGGAAGGGCAGTCGGGGCAGCGCCAGATCACCAAGTACACGCGCTACGGCACCGTGGCTCTGGCGACGTTCCAGGCGACGATGATCTCGATCGGGCTCGAGCAGCAGGCGAACCTGGTGATCGACCCGGGGCTCATGTTCCGCTTCACCACCGTGGTGACGCTGGTCACCGGCACGATGTTCATCATGTGGCTCGGCGAGCAGATCACCGAGCGCGGCATCGGCAACGGCATCTCGATCATCATCTTCGCCGGCATCGCCGCCGGGCTGCCGACCGCGATCGGCGGCACGCTCGAGCTGGTGCGCACCGGGGCGATGAGCCCGCTCACCGCGCTCGTCATCGTCGCCGGCGTGGTGGTGATCACCTGGTTCGTCTGCTTCGTCGAGCGCGGCCAGCGCAAGGTGCTGGTGAACTACGCCAAGCGCCAGGTCGGCAACCGGATGAATCCGTACGGCGCGCCGGCCTCGCACCTGCCGTTCAAGCTGAACATGGCGGGCGTGATCCCGCCGATCTTCGCCTCGTCGATCATCCTCTTCCCGGCGACCGCCGCGAGCTGGTTCACGACCGGCGAGGGCATGGCCTGGCTGAAGGACATCGCCTCGACGCTGGTTCCCGGGCAGCCGATCTACGTGCTCCTCTACGCGGCGGCGATCGCGTTCTTCTGCTTCTTCTACACCGCGCTCCAGTACAACCCGAAGGAGACGGCCGAGAACCTGAAGAAGTCCGGCGCCTTCGTGCCGGGCATCCGTCCCGGGGAGCAGACCGCGAAGTACCTGGAGCGGATCATGCTGCGGCTGACGCTGGGGGGGGCGATCTACGTGGTCGCGATCTGCCTGATCCCGGAGTTCCTGATCCTGCGCTGGAACGTGCCGTTCTACTTCGGCGGGACCAGCCTGCTGATCATCGTGGTCGTCACCATGGACTTCATGGCGCAGGTGCAGGCCTACATCATGAGCCACCAGTACGAGAGCCTCTTGAAGAAAGCGAGCTTCAAGGGCGCCGGGTTCCCGACGAGGTGACGGAAATCGAGCTGACCTGCGGATGGATTGGAGCGCGACGCGGCCGGCGTATGACGAAGGAGGACGTGATCCAGATGCAGGGCGAGATCGTCGAGAACCTGCCCAATGCGACCTTCCGGGTCAAGCTGGAAAACGGACACCTGGTGCTCGGACACGTTTCCGGGAAGATGCGGATGCACTACATCCGCATGCTGCCGGGCGACAAGGTGACGGTGGAGCTGACGCCCTACGACTTGACCAGAGCGCGGATCGTGTTCCGCGCGCGGTGAAAGGAAGCGACATGAAGGTGCTGGCATCGGTGAAGAAGATGTGCCGTAACTGCAAGATCATCCGCCGCAACGGCGTGGTGCGGGTGATCTGCAAGGATCCGCGGCACAAGCAGCGCCAGGGTTAGACCTAGGGAGCGGACGATGGCTCGAATCGCGGGGGTCAACATCCCCAACCAGCAGCACGCCGAGATCGCGCTCACCGCGATCTACGGCATCGGGCGCTCGCGCGCGAGGCTGATCTGCGCGGCGGCGAATGTGGTCGGCACGCGCAAGATGAAGGACCTGACCGACACCGAGATGGACCGCCTGCGCGAGCAGGTGACGCGGCTCACCGTGGAGGGCGATCTCCGGCGCGAGGTGTCGTTGAACATCAAGCGCCTGATGGACCTCGGGTGCTACCGCGGCGTCCGGCACCGCAAGGGCCTGCCGGTCCGCGGGCAGCGCACGCGGACGAACGCGCGCACCCGCAAGGGGCCGCGCAAGCAGGCGGTGGCGGCGAAGCCGGCGCCGACCAAGACCTGACCGGCGCGCAGGGCAATGACGCGCCGGACGCGAAAGGAAACCGACGATGGCTAGACCGCCGCAGCAGCCGCAGCAGCCGAGCGCCGCGACGCGGGTGCGGAAGAAGGTGAAGAAGAACGTCGCCGAGGGCATCGCGCATGTCCATGCGTCGTTCAACAACACGATCGTGACGATCACCGACCGGCAGGGCAACGTGCTGTCGTGGGCGAGCTCGGGCGGCGCGGGCTTCAAGGGCTCGCGCAAGTCGACGCCGTTCGCCGCGCAGGTCGCGGCCGAGAAGGCCGGCCGCGGCGCGCAGGAGTGCGGCGTGAAGAACCTCGAGGTGCGCATCAAGGGGCCGGGCCCCGGCCGGGAGTCGGCGGTGCGCTCGCTCAACGCGATCGGGATGAAGATCACCAGCATCGCCGACGTGACGCCGGTGCCGCACAACGGCTGCCGCGCGCCCAAGAAGCGCCGGATTTGAGGAGCACGAGCAAAGATGGCCCGCAACCTGGATCCGAAGTGCCGGCAGTGCCGCCGCGAGGGAGAGAAGCTGTTCCTCAAAGGCGAGAAGTGCTTCACCGACAAGTGCGCGATCGAGCGCCGCAGCTATGCGCCCGGCCAGCACGGCCAGCGCTCGGCGCGCCGCTCGGACTACGCCACGCAGCTGCGCGAGAAGCAGAAGGTCCGCCGCCAGTACGGCGTGCTCGAGCGGCAGTTCCGCAAGATCTACGCCGAGGCCGACCGCCGCAAGGGCATCACCGGCGAGACGCTGCTCCAGCTCCTCGAGTCGCGGCTCGACGCGATCGTCTACCGCATGGGCTTCGGCGCGAGCCGCGCCGAAGCGCGGCAGGTGGTGCGCCACAACGGCATCCTGGTCAACGGCAAGCGCGTGAACATCCCGTCGTACCTGGTCCGGCCCGGTGACACCGTCGAGGTCGCCGAAAAGGCGAAGTCGCAGCTTCGCGTCAAGGCCGCCGCCGAAGCGGCGGAGTCGCGCGGCATCCCGGAGTGGCTCGAGGTCGACGCCAAGGGGCTCAAAGGCAGGTTCAAGGCGCTCCCGCAGCGCTCCGAGCTGCCGGCGAGCATCAACGAGCACCTCGTGGTCGAGCTGTACTCGAAGTAACCGATGCTGCAACTCCGGGACGACACCCTCATTTCAGGCACCGTTACAGGACGGGACACCCGCATGCAAAGCACCGCCTTCCTCAAGCCGCGAATCATCGACGTCCAGCCGGTCGCGCCCTACCACGCGAAGGTCACCATGGAGCCGTTCGAGCGGGGCTACGGCCACACCCTCGGCAACGCGCTGCGGCGCGTGCTCCTCTCGTCGATGCCCGGCTTCGCGCCCACCGAGGTGCAGATCTCGGGGGTGCTCCACGAGTACTCAACGATCGAGGGCGTGCAGGAGGACGTGGTCGATATCCTGCTCAACCTCAAGGGCGTGGTGCTCAAGCTCCACAGCGGCAACGAGGCGACCCTGCGTCTCAACAAGAAGGGCGAGGGCCTGGTCACCGCGGCCGACATCGAGAGCACCCACGACGTCGAGATCATCAACCCCGAGCACGTCATCGCCCACCTGTCGCCGGGCGGCAAGCTCGAGATGACGATCAAGGTCGAGCGCGGCCGCGGCTACCAGCCCGGGAACCTGCGGGTGGTTCCCGAGGAGTCGAAAGGGATCGGCAAAATCATCCTCGACGCCTCGTTCTCGCCGGTGAAGCGGGTGAGCTACCAGGTCGAGAGCGCGCGCGTCGAGCAGCGCACCGACCTCGACAAGCTGATCATCGACATCGAGACCAACGGCGTCATCGAGCCGGAGGAGGCGATCAAGCACGCGGCGCGGATTCTCGTCGACCAGCTGAACGTCTTCGCCGACATCAAGGAAACCGGCCCGAGCGTCATCGAGCAGCCCGTGAAGACCCCGCCGATCGACCCGATCCTGCTCAGGCCCGTCGACGATCTCGAGCTCACGGTGCGCTCGGCGAACTGCCTGAAGGCCGAGAACATCTACTACATCGGCGATCTCATCCAGCGCACCGAAACGGAGCTCCTGAAGACGCCGAACCTCGGGCGCAAGTCGCTGAACGAGATCAAGGAAGTGCTCGCCGCGCGCGGCCTCACGCTCGGCATGAAGCTCGAGAACTGGCCGCCCGCGGGCCTGGAGAAGCTGACGCCGTGAGCGGCACGCCGGACACCGCCTTCCGGTCGGCGGGCGGAGCGCTTCCCTATCCCCTCGATCTCGGGCTGCGGCAGCGGGTCGTCGAGCACACCGTCCGCGCGATCGCGGGGACGCAGGTGGAGAACGATCCTTTCCCGCACGTCGCGGTGCATTCATTCCTCCCGCCGGAGGTGTACGCGGAGGTGGTGAGCCGGCGTCTGGCCGCCGAGCACTACGAGACCTTCGCGCACGGGTACAAGAACCGGGGGCGCGTGCGTCTTGACGGCGAGTCGCTGCGGCGCTTCCCGGCCGCGGAGCAGGCGTTCTGGTTCAGCGTTCGCAGCGCGCTCGGCAGCGTGGAGCTGAAGCGGGCGGCGTTCGGGAAATTCGCTGCGGCGCTGGCGCTGCGATTCGGCTGCGATCCGGGCGAGGCGAGCGGGCTCGACGGGTTTGCGCTTCCCGAGCTCTACCGCGAGACCGAGGGCTACAGCATCAAGCCGCATCCGGATACGCGCAAGAAAGTCGTCACCATGCAGATCTCGCTCGCCCCGGACGAGACCCAGGCCGACCTCGGCACCGAGTTCTACCGGCTGAGCCTGAACCCTACCCGGTGGTCGCGGGAGTTCAAGGGCTTCGAGATGGTCCGGCGGATGCCGTTCTCGCCCAACAGCGGCTATGCCTTCGTGGTGTTCAACACCCTGCAGGTCAGGAGCTGGCACGGGCGCTCCGAGCTGCGCAAGGGCTGCGGAGTACGCGACTCCCTCCTGAACATCTGGTACGCGAAGCCCGAGCATGCCAACCGGGAGCTGGTCGACGAGCTCCGGGTGTTCGATCCACAGGCGCAGGCCGCGTAGCCGCGTCCGCGAGTCAACTGCTGAAGACAAACGAATGCGCCACGGCCACGGACTCAGGAAGCTCAACCGCACCTCGACCCATCGCCTTGCGATGCTGCGGAACATGACCAACTCGCTGCTGCGGCACGAGCTCATCAAGACCACGGTCCCCAGGGCGAAAGAGCTGCGCCGCGTGGTCGAGCCGATGATCACGCTCGGGAAGCGGCCGTCGCTCGCCAACCGCCGGCTCGCATTCAACCGCCTCCGCGACCGCGACATCGTCGCGAAGCTCTTCGACGAGCTCGGCCCCCGCTACGCCAACCGGCCGGGCGGGTATCTCCGGATCCTGAAGTCCGGGTTCCGCGTGGGCGACAACGCGCCGATGGCGCTCGTGGAGCTGATGGACCGCCCCGAGCCGACCGGGGAAGAGGACGCCGCCGCCAAGGTCGCCGCGAAAAAGGCCGACAAGCAGGCCGAGAAGAAGGAGCGGGCGGAGAAGCGGGCCGAGCAGCCGGCCGGGAAGAAGGCCGGCGCGGACGCCGAGAAGAAGCCCGCGAAGAAAGCCGCGAAGCGGGCGAAGCCCAGGGCGAAAGACAAGCCCGAGGGCGACGCCAAGGCGAAAGCCAAGGCCAAGGCCAAGGCCAAGGCGAAGGGCGGAGGCAAGGGCAAGGGCAAGGCCAAGGGCAAGGGCAAGGGCCAGGGGAAGCGCTGAGGCGCGCACCCTCCCTCGTGACGAAGCGGCCGGGCGATCCCCGGCCTTTTCGTTGCTGCGGGCTCCTCCCTTAGAATTTGTCGGGTGGCGATCGTCCTCTTCACCGATTACGGGTCGAACGACCTCTACGTCGGTCAGGTCGAGGCGGTCCTCGACCGTCACGCGCCCGGCGTGCGGGTGATCCATCTCCTGCACGCGGCCCCGCCGTTCAACGTCCGGGCGGGGGCACACCTCCTCGCGGCGCTTGCCCGGGACCTGCCGGGCGGGCACGTCGTCCTCGGCGTCGTCGACCCGGGCGTGGGGTCCGGGCGCGGCGCCGTCGTCCTCCGCGCGGACGGTCGCTGGTACGTCGGCCCCGACAACGGGCTGTTCTCCGTGGTGGCGGCGCGCGCGGGCGCGACGACGGTGTGGCGTATCACGGGGCGATGGCCGGAGGCCTCCGCCTCGTTTCACGGCCGGGACGTGTTCGCGCCGGTCGCCGCCGCGGTCGCGACCGGGGACTTCCCGAACCGCGACGTCGCCCCCGCCCCGGAGCTCGCCGTACGGTTCGGCGGCGACGACCTCGCCCAGGTGATCTACGTCGACCACTTCGGCAACGCGTTCACCGGCATCCGCGCGCGCGACGTGCCGGCGGCGCGCCGGCTGGTCGCGAACGGGCGCGAGACGCCCTACGCCCGGGTGTTCGCCGAGGCCGCCCCCGGCGCGGCGTTCTGGTACGAGAACTCCAGCGGCCTCGTCGAGATCGCGGTCAACCAGGGCGACGCCGCGCGCGAGCTCGGGCTCGCGGTGGGAACGCCGGTGTCCTGGCGCTGACCGTGCCGCTTGCTCTCAAGCACCGGTCAGAATCCGTCCGACCCCGTTGGAGGTGATGCTATGCCCCATGCCATGCTTTCCAGGATCTCCCGGCCGGCCGTTATTGGCGTCGTGTCAGCCGCTGCCGCTGTCGCGGGCTGCGCGCAGTACTCCGTCCTGCGCGACGCGAACATCCAGCCCGTGTCCGCGGTCGGGATGCCGGCCCAGGCTCCAGCGCCGACCCTGCGCGTGGGCGACCAGTGGTCGTATACGCGGCGCGAAACGATGACCGGTCTCGTCAGCAACCAGGCGCGAGGCCGGGTCACCGGCGTCACCGGCGAGGGCTACCAGATCGCCGAGGAGTGGCAGAGCGGCGGGCCAGTGAGCGCGCTCTACGACTTCAATCTGAACCCGCTGCGGATCGGCAACGTGGACTTCCGGCCGCCGTTCCAGCGTTTCTCGTTTCCCCTGGCGGTGGGAAAGACCTGGCAAAGCGAGCTGGTCAAGCGGGAGATGCCGGTGCAGCGCTACAGCACCGTGCGCGAGTCGGTGAAAGGTGCGGTGATCGGCTGGGAACGCATCACGGTGCCCGCGGGGACGTTCACCGCACTGAGGATCGATGTGACGACCGTGTGGTCGGACATCGACGCGTCGGGCGCGCGCGGCAGCAGCCGCGAGACGGTGTGGTACGTGCCGGAGGTGCGCAACGTCGCGCTCCTGCATCGGCAGGACTTCTACGGCGACGTTCGGATCATCAACGACAGCGTCCTCGAGCTCACCGCCTTCAGCGTGGGGAATTGAGCGTCCGACCGGCTCAGCCGAGCCGGTGCGAGACGAGCTGGTACTGATCGCGCTCCAGGACGTTGAGCCCTGCGGCTTGCGTGGAGCGGGTGAGCTGCACCACGCGCTTCGCCGCCGGGGCGTACCAGACCGTGGAGTACAGCCTGACCGGATCGATCGCGTCGTCCATCTGCCCGCGGATGAAGAACCGCGTTCCGTAGATCTCCACGCGCATCGCGTCGAAGCTTCCCGCGGGCAGGGTCAATCGCTCGGTCCCGCGCAGGCTCGCGCTCGCCGTCCACTGCGTCCCCCAGGAGGGCGGGGGCAGGGTGACGGCAAAGCTCCCGCCGCCGGCGGGGAATCCCCCGAACGCCGGCAGGTAGGGCGAGAACTCGTGCACCAATAGCCCCGACAGCGGCCGTGCCACCATCGCCAGGGCCGAGTCGAAGCGCCGCTCGTCGCCGGCGCCGTCCCCTTCGGCGGACAGCCGATCGCGCACGTCCTCGCCCGTGAGCTCCACGACCCGCACCTCGAGCATCCGCGGGGGTACGTTCCTCCAGGCGCTCGTGTACTGATAGCGCCAGGCATCGCCGACCCGAGGCGCAAGGGCGCGATCGAGCGATCGCGGCGGCAGCTGGGGCGGCGCGGCGCACCCGCCGAAGAGCGCGCCCAGGGCACCGGCCCCGAGTCCTTGGAGGAGTCGCCGGCGAGTCCACGGCGCGGGTGGGAGTGGAAGGAGATGGCTCATGGTCCCTCCGGACGAACATCGACAGCGGGCGAGCATTATCCGCCTTCGGCGCGGCACCCCGGGCGAGCGCCATGGCGATGACCTCGCGACGCCCGGGGCGCGCGTCGTGGGCGTATCATGCCCGAGGCACATCACATCATGCCGTCTCACGTCGTGAAACCGGTTGCTTGGCGGGCGATTGTGGCCTTCGCGGCGCTCGCGGCGGGAGTTGCCGTCGCGATCGCCCAGGTCGTCGCGGACCGCCCCGTGGTGGTCCTCGAGGTCGATGGCCCGATCGGTCCCGCCACCGCCGACTACGTGCGCCGCGGTCTCGAGAAGGCCGCGAACCGCAACGCGGCGCTCGCCGTGCTCCGCATGGACACGCCCGGGGGCCTCGACACCTCGATGCGCGAGATCATCAAGGAGATCCTCGGCTCGCCGGTGCCGGTCGCCGCCTTCGTCGCGCCGAACGGCGCGCGCGCCGCGAGCGCCGGCACGTACATCCTGTACGCGGCACACGTGGCCGCAATGGCGCCGGCCACGAACCTCGGCGCCGCGACGCCGGTCGCGATCGGCGCGCCGTCGGCGCCCGGGCCGGGCGCCGACGACAAGGGCAAGGAGAAACGCGACGCGAAGCGAGGCGGCGAGCCCGACGCGATGACCAAGAAGCAGGTCAACGACGCCGCCGCGTACATCCGCGGGCTGGCGCAGCTGCGCGGCCGCAACGCCGAGTGGGCCGAGCGCGCGGTGCGCGAGGCGGTGAGCCTCTCCGCCGCCGAGGCGCTGCGTGCCCGCGTGATCGACGTCGTGGCGCGCGACCTCGATGACCTCCTCGCCAAGATCGACGGCCGCGCGGTCACGGTTGCCGGCGGGCAGTCGGTCAAGCTGGCGGTCGCCGGCGCCAAGGTCGAGGCCATCGTCCCCGACTGGCGGACGAAGCTCCTCGCCGCGCTCGCAAACCCGAGCTTCGCGCTCATCCTGATGATGCTGGGCATCTACGGGATCTGGTTCGAGTTCTCGAACCCGGGTTTCGTCTTCCCCGGGGTGATCGGCGCGATCTGCCTGCTGCTCGCGATGTTCGCGTTCCAGATGCTGCCGGTGAACTACACCGGCCTCGCGCTGATCGTGCTCGGGGTGGGGTTTATGATCGCCGAGGTGTTCTTTCCGAGCTTCGGCTCGCTCGGCATCGGCGGGCTCGTTGCGTTCGTCGTCGGCGCGATCTTCCTCATGGACACCGAGATTCCGGGCTACGGCATCCCGCTGCCGCTCATCGCCGGAATCGCCGTCGCGACCGCGGCGTTCATGATCCTCGTCGGCGGCATGGCGGCGAAGGCCCGGACCCGCCCCGTCATCACCGGCCGCGAGGAGCTGCTCGGGTCCGGAGGCGAAGTGATCGAGGCTGCGGGCGACGAGGTCTGGGCGCGCGTCCACGGGGAGACGTGGCGGGTCCGCAGCCGCGAGCCGCTCGCTCCGGGAAGCCGGGTGCGCGTCACCGGTGTCGACGGGCTGGTGCTCGACGTGACGCCGGAATCCCCCAAGGCATCGTGACCGGAGGCCGAAAACAATGCTGCTGCCCGACGTGAACTACACGCTGCTCGTCGTCGTCATCGCCGTCGCGGGGTTCATCCTCTCCTCCTTCCGCATCCTGCGCGAGTACGAGCGCGGCGTCGTGTTCATGCTCGGCCGCTTCTGGAAGGTGAAAGGACCGGGGCTGGTGATCGTCGTCCGCGGCATCCAGCAGATGGTCAAGGTCGACCTCCGGGTCGTGGTGCTCGACGTACCGCCCCAGGACGTGATCACCCGCGACAACGTCTCCGTGAAGGTCAACGCGGTGGTGTACTTCCGGGTCGTCGACGCGCGCAGCGCCATCATTCAAGTCGAGAACTTCCTCAACGCCACCAGCCAGCTCGCGCAGACGACGCTGCGCGCGGTGCTCGGCAAGCACGAGCTCGACGAGCTGCTCGCCGAGCGCGAGAAGCTCAACCTAGACATCCAGCGCATCCTCGACGCCGCGACCGACGCCTGGGGCATCAAGGTCACCAACGTCGAGATCAAGCACGTCGACCTCAACGAGTCGATGGTGCGGGCGATCGCGCGGCAGGCCGAGGCCGAGCGCGAGCGGCGGGCGAAGGTGATCCACGCCGAGGGCGAGCTGCAGGCCTCCGCGAAGCTGCTCGAGGCCGCGCAGATGCTCGCGCGGGCGCCGCAGGCGATGCAGCTCCGGTTTCTCCAGACGCTCACGCAAATCGCGGGCGACAAGAGCTCGACGATCGTCTTTCCGATGCCGGCCGAGCTGTTCCAGTCGATGCTGCGCGGCGGCTCGGGCGGCGGCTGATTGCGGGGCCTGCCGGCTCGCCGGCGCCTGGCGGCGAACGCCCCGGGCGACTTCCACGTCGATCCCGCGCGGGCGCGGATGGCCGTGGTCCTGAGCGACCGGCGCTTCCAGGCACTCATCCGCGGAACGTGAAACGGCCGCCCAACGTCATCTACGGCCCTGCCGCGCTCCTGATGGATCTGAACCTGCCGGGCATGAGCGGGTGGGAGGCGACGCGCCGCCTCAAGGCCGACGCCGGGACGCGAGCGATCCCCGTCGTCGCGCTGACGGCGCCCTTTCACTTCGATCATTGCATCGTCGAGCGGGCATCCAGCTGCGGTCACACGACGAGGATCACCCGGTAGTCGTTGACGTTGGTCCGCGTCGGTCCGGTGACGACGAGGTCGCCGAGGACGCTGAAGAAGCTGTACGAGTCGTTGTTCGCCGCGAGCCGCTTCGCGCTCAACCCGGTGCTCTCGGCGCGGGCAACCGAATCGGGCGCGAGGTACGCCCCCGCGTTGTCCTCCGAGC
>JBOIFD010000191.1:0-10165 GCA_050741515.1 Burkholderiales bacterium | reverse complement strand
GTCTCGAGCCTCGCCTCGCTGATGGTGCCGGTCGTGGGCGTGTTCAGCGGCGCGCTGGTCCTCGGCGAGATCCCCCGCTGGACCGACTACGCGGCGCTCGCGCTCGTGGTCGGCTCGCTCGCGACGGTGCTCGTCCCGCCGCGCCGCGCGGCGGGCCCGGCGAAGGCGAGCGCCTGACGGTTCGGAGAGTGGAGCTCGACGTGGTCGGGTGGATCGTCTTCGGCGCCGCAGTCGTGCTCGGCGTTCCCGCGGCGATGTACCTGCTGCAGGACCGCCTGCTCTTCCTTCCCCAGCCTTACGTCGGGGCGCCGCCCGCCGCACGCGCCGGGCGTCCGGTCGAGGCGCTCGAGTTCGAAGCGACGGACGGCGTGCGGCTGCGCGGCTGGTTCGTGCATCGGCCAACGCCGACCGGACGCGCGCCGCTCGTCGTCTACTACGGGGGCAACGCCGAGGAGGTGTCGTGGCAGGCGACCGAGCCCTGGCCCGCCGACTGGTCGCTCGCCCTCGTGAACTACCGCGGCTACGGGGCGAGCGAAGGCAAGCCGTCGGAACGCGCCCTCTACGCCGACGCGCTCGCGGTCATCGACGTCCTGGCGCTTCGTCCGGACGTGGACCCCGGGCGCATCGTGCTCGTCGGGCGCAGCCTCGGGGCCGGCGTGGCAACCCAGGTCGCCGCGCATCGGCCGGTCGCCGGCGTGGTCCTGATCTCTCCGTACGACAGCATGATCGAGGTCGGGCGGCGCCACTACCCGTGGCTCCCCGTAGGGCTGCTGCTGAAGCATCCCTTCGACGCGCAATCGGCGGCGCCGTCGATCCGCGCGCCGCTGCTCGCGATCGCGGGCAGCCGCGATACCATCATCCCGACGGTGCATTCGCGGCGCCTGTTCGACGCCTGGGCCGGCCCCAAGCGCTGGGTGGAGCTGCCGGGCGCCGATCACAACGACCTCGGCTCCTGGCCCGCGTTCTGGCCGGCGATCGACGCGTTCCTGCGCGAGCGGCAGGGAAGCGCGCCGCGCTAGGCGGGCACCGCGATCGCCCGGGTCGCGGGGATGCGTCCGCGATCCCAGTGCGCGGCCACCCACGCCAGCACGGTGCGGCCGGACGCGCGGTCGAGCCCGGCGGGCGGCGACTGCCCCAGGAATCGCAGCGCGGCGGCGAGCGCCGCCGCCGGCCGCGCGCCGTCGATCGGTGCCGCGAGCGTCTGTTTGGAGAGCTTTTCGCCCCGGGCGTTGATCGCGACCGGAAGGTGGAGGTAGCGGGGCTTCGGGAACCCGAGGAGTTGCTGCAGGAAGAGCTGGCGCGGTGTCGAATCCAGCAGATCGGCGCCGCGGACGACGTCCGTCACGCCCTGCGCGGCGTCGTCGACGACCACGGCGAGCTGGTACGCGAACAACCCGTCGGCGCGCACGAGGACGAAGTCGCCGACCTCGCGCGCGAGGTCCTGGCGGACGCGGCCCTGCACCGCGTCGTCGAGCTCGACCGCACCGACGTCGACGCGGACGCGCGTCGCGCGCGCCGGGCGCCCGGGCGGCAGGCCCCGGCGGCAGGTGCCGGGATAGACCAGGCTGCCGTCGAGCGCAGCGATCGCGGAGTCGGCAATCTCCTTGCGGGTGCAGGCGCAGGGGAACAGCGCGTTTTTCCGCTGGAGCGCGTCCAGCGCCGCGCGGTACGCTTCGGTGCGCGCGCTCTGGTACACGACCGGGCCGTCCCATTCGAAGCCGAGCGACTCGAGCGTGCCGAGGATCGCGGCGGCGGCGCCGGCGACCTCCCGCGGCGGATCCAGGTCCTCCATCCGCACCAGCCATTCGCCGCCGCCGGCGCGCGCCTCGGCCCAGCTGCCGACGGCGGCGACGAGCGAGCCGAAGTGCAGCGGTCCGGTCGGCGAGGGCGCGAAGCGGCCGCGATAGCGGCGCGGCGCGGGTCGCGGCTTGTTCACGCCGCCAACACTACCAAACGCGCGCGCACGCGGGGCGGGCGGCTCGCGACGGCGGAGGCGGAGGCGGCGCGCGGTATACTGAACTTCGGATGGCGACCGTCGAGCTGACCAGGGAGAATTTCGAGACCGTCGTCGCCGACCACGCGCTCGTCATCGTGGACTTCTGGGCCGCGTGGTGCGCGCCGTGCCGGGCGTTCGCGCCGACCTACGAAGCGGCTTCCGAGCAGCACCCCGACATCGTCTTCGGCAAGGTGGACACCGAGGCCCAGCACGAGCTCGCCGCCGCGTTCGGCATCCGCTCGATTCCGACGCTGATGGTGTTCCGCGAGAAGGTCATCCTCTACGCCGAGGCTGGCGCGCTTCCTCCGGCGCTCCTCGACGAGGTGATCGCCAAGGCGAGGCGCGTCGACATGGCCGAGGTGCATCGCGAGATCGCGGCCGGACCGGCCGGCCCGGAGCGCTGAGCGCCCGCGCCTGCGGATCGCGCGGGCCGGGGAGGGAGTCGTTCCGCCGCGTCGCGCGCGGGGCCTGCCTATACTGCGCCGCTCCCATGGACGACGGCAGCGCCGCCAATTTCGCCTACCCCTTGCCGGACGCGCTCCGCGCCGGGCGGGTGGCGGCGCTCTATCGCCAGGCGATTCCCGGCTTCTTCGCGACGGTGGCCGTGGCGGCGGTCTGCGCCGCCGTGCTCTGGGGTGCGGTGGAGCGCGGCGCGCTCGCCGCCTGGCTCGTGGCGGTGGCCGCAATCACGGCGGCACGCTATCTGCTCGTCCGCCGATATGACGCCGCAGAGCGTCCTCCGGGGCAGGCCGGCCTGTGGGAGAACGCCTACGCCGCCAGCGCGGCCGCGATGGGAGTCGCGTGGGGCGTGCTCGCCGCGCTGATCAATCCCGCGAGCTACACGCTGCAGGTCTTCGTTGCGTTCGCGGTCGGCGGGATGGTGATCGGCGGCATGGGCATGCTGTCGGCGAGCCGGCGGGCATTCCTCTGGTTCGCGCTGCCGATGCTCGGTGCGCAGATCGCCGAGTTCCTCGTCCTCGGCGGGGACCTCTACCCGGCGATGGGGCTGCTCGGATTGATCTTCCTCGCGGCGGTGCTCCGCGTGTACGGCAACCTCCACCGGACGGTCGTGCAGAGCATCGAGCACGGGCTCGTCAACGAGCGGCTGCTCGCCGAGCAGCGCGGGCTGTTCAACGCCGCCACCGTCGGCATCGTCTTTCTGCGCGATCGCCAGGTCGTCGACTGCAACGTCCAGTTCGAGCGCATCGTGGGCTGGGCGCGCGCCGAACTGATCGGCGCCTCGAGCGGGCTGTGGTTCCCCGACGAGGCGCGCTGGACGCTGATGCTCGCGGAGAGCGAGGCGCGCCTGCGCGCCGGGCATCCGCACCGGACCGAGCTCGAGCTCAAGCGCCAGGACGGCGGCCGCATCTGGTGCGACACGTCGTGGCAGGCCGTCATCCCGCGGCGGCCGGAGCTCGGGGTCGTAGCCGTGTATGCCGATATCACCGAACGCAAGCGCGCCGGCGCGGCCCTGCGCGAAAGCGAGGAGCGGCTCGAGCTCGCGATCCAGGCTTCGCAGAGCGGCCTGTGGGACTGGGACGTCGTGAACAACGTCCGGCACGTGTCCGACCGGTTCAAGGAGATCCTCGGGCTGCCGCACGACGTCGACCTCGGCCGCATCTTCCACCTGCCCGACCGGCTGCACCCCGACGACCGCGGGCGGGTGCTGGCCGCGGTCGACGCGACGGTCGACACCGGCGCGCCGTTCGACCAGGAGGCCCGCCTGCGACGCGCCGACGGCACGCACGTCTGGGTGCACGCCAAGGGCCATGCCGTGCGCGACGCGCGGGGGCGGGCGGTGCGGTTCGTCGGCTCGATCATCGACATCTCGGACCGCAAGCAGGTCGAGGAGCGCCTGCGCGAGAGCGAGAGCCACTTCCGGCACCTCGTCGAGACCGCGAACGACCTGGTGTGGGCGGTGGATCGCGAGGGCCGCTGGACCTACCTCTCGCCGCGCGCCGCGCGGCAGATCTTCGGCTGCGAGCCGGAGGACATGCTGTGGGAGCGGCTCGTCGAGTCGCAGCCCGAAGCCGAGCGCGAGCGGACCCACGCGATGCTCGCCCGCGTGCTCGCGGACGGCACCGCCTCGCATTTCGAGACCGTGCACCTCGACCGGAAAGGCCGGGAGGTCGTGCTGAGCCTGAACGCGACCCCGTTGCGGAGCTCGGCCGGCGCGATCGTCGGGGTCACCGGGACGGCGACCGACATCACCGAGCTCAAGCGCAAGGAGGCGCAGCTCTCGGCGGCGCTCGCCGAGCAGCAGCTGCTGTTCGATTCGGTGTCCGAGGGCATCGTGCTGCTGCGGAACGGCGCCGTGCACAAGTGCAACGCGAAGTTCGCCGCGATGCTCGGGTACGCGCCCGCGGAGCTCGCCGGCCAGCCGTCGCTCGTCTGGTACGCGGATCCGACCGAGTGGGAGCACGTCGGGCGCACCGCCCGCCTCACCCTGGCCCAGGGACGCGATTACGGGGGCGAGCTGCTGGTGAAGCGCAAGGACGGGAGCCAGTTCTGGTGCGACGTGCGCGGACGCGCCCTCGACCCGCAGCGGGTCGACGAGGGTGCGATCTTCGTGTTCATCGACATCTCGGCGCGCAAGGAGCGCGAGAGCCGCATCCAGCACCTCGCCGACCACGACGCGCTCACCGGCCTCCTCAACCGGCGCCTCCTCGAGGACCGCCTGCAGCAGTCGATCAACCTCGCGCGGCGCAACGATTCGATGGTCGCCGTGATGCTGATCGATCTCGACGGGTTCAAGGCGGTGAACGACCAGTACGGCCACCTGATGGGCGACTACGTCCTGCGGACCGTCGCGAAGCGCCTCAAGGAATGCGTGCGCGAGTCGGACACCGTCGCGCGCCTCGGCGGCGACGAGTTCGTGGTGCTGCTCTCGGGGCAGCGCTCGGCGGAGGACTCGAGCGTCGTCGCGGGGAAGATCCTCGGCGCCCTGACCGAGCCGGTGGCGGCCGGCGGCCGGCGGTTCGACATCGGCGCGTCGATCGGCATCAGCATCTTCCCGCGCGACGGCACCAGCGCGGAGCAGCTGCTCAAGCACGCCGACGCCGCGATGTACCGGGTGAAGGAAGCGGGGAAGAACCGGTACCAGTTCTACTCCTCGTAGCGCTGCCCGGTCCGGTCCGTGCGGCGCTTGAGACCGGGCTGCTGCGCCCTCATCTCTAGTCGATCCCAGGAAACCATCCGCCCAGGAGACCGCCGTGCTGGAGCTCAGGAAAGCCTCCGACCGCGGCCACGCCGACCATGGCTGGCTGCGCTCGTACCACAGCTTTTCGTTCGCCGATTACCACGACCCGCAACACATGGGGTTCGGGCCGTTGCGGGTCATCAACGAGGACCGCGTGCAGCCGGGCATGGGGTTCGGCACCCACGGCCACCGTGACATGGAGATCATCAGCTACGTCCTCGAGGGGGCTCTCGAGCACAAGGACTCGATGGGGCACGGATCGGTGATCCGGCCCGGCGACGTCCAGCGCATGAGCGCCGGCCGCGGGGTGCGGCACAGCGAGTTCAACCCCTCCCCGAAAGACCGCGTCCACTTTCTGCAGATCTGGATCGAGCCGAACGTGGCCGGCATCGCGCCGAGCTACGAGGAGCGGCACTTCGCGCCCGAGTCGAGGCGCGGCAAGCTCCGCCTCGTCGCTTCCCCGGACGGACGCGACGCGTCGGTCACCATTCATCAGGACGCCTACGTGTATGCGACGATGCTCGACGGCGGCGAGCGGGTGACGCACGCGGTCGCGCCGGGCCGCAGGATCTACGTCCACGTCGCGCGCGGCGGGCTGGTCGCCAACGGCCAGCCGCTCGCCGCCGGCGACGCGCTGAAAGCGACCGGGATCGCCGAGATCGCGCTCGAGAAGGGCGAAGGCGCCGAAGCGTTGCTGTTCGATCTGCCGTAACAACGCGCGCCCGGATCACCGGGCAGGGGGCCGTAGTGACCACGAACCTGCAGCACGTCGTTGCGTTGATCGGGCGAATCGCGCTGGCGGGGGTGTTCATCTTCGAGGGGATCCACAAGCTCACCAGCCTCGACGCCACGGCGGCGTACATGGCGCGCGGGGGGCTGCCGATGGTGCCGGTGCTGCTCGCGCTCAGCATCCTCGTCGAGCTGGGCGGCGGTCTCGCGATCGCGGTCGGCTGGAAGGCGCGCTGGGCGGCGGCCGCGCTCGCGGTCTTCATCGTGCCGGTCACGCTGGTGTTTCACCTCCCGTTCGTCGCCGACGCGCAGGCGGGCGCAATGCAGACGATGCAGTCGCTGAAGAACCTGTCGATCTTCGGCGGCATGCTGCTGCTCGTCGCGTTCGGCCCGGGACGCTACAGCCTCGACCGGCAGGCATGACCCGAGAACAGGCGCGGCCGACGCGCGTCCCGTGCCCGGCCGTGCCCGTCCTGAACCGGCCCGCATGAACGAGGCGCACACAAACCGGCTCGACCCGCCGCTGGATGTCCGGCGCGACCACGCGCTGGGCGATGCGCGCGCGGACATCACGCTCGTCGAATTCGGCAGCTATACCTGCCCCTACTGCCATGCGGCGCACGCGGTCATGGCCGATCTGCGGGACCGCTTCGGCGACCGGATGCGCTACGTCTTCCGTCACCGGCCGACCACCGGAGATCCCGACGCGCTCCGCGCCGCCGAGCTGGCCGAGTACGCCCACGAGACGACCGGGCAGTTCTGGGCGGCGCACGACGCGCTGATGAAGCGCGGCCCGACGTACGGGCCGGACGACTTCGAGGAGGTCGCCGCGGACCTCGGCTTGCCCCCTCGCACCGCGGCCAACGACGACGCCCGGCGCCGGGCGCAGTCGAAAGTGCAGGAGAACATCGACAGCGCACGGCGGAGCGGAGCGCGGTTCACGCCGACCTTCTTCATCAACAACCGGCGCTACGACGGGCCCTGGGACGAGAGCACCCTGGCCGAGGCCATGCTCGGGTCGCTCGGGCACCGCGTGCAGGCCGCCGCCC
This sequence comes from Burkholderiales bacterium, assembly GCA_050741515.1. GTDB lineage: Bacteria > Pseudomonadota > Gammaproteobacteria > Burkholderiales > SG8-39 > DATEDA01. Next base: position 3,192 of record JBOIFD010000191.1, on the reverse strand, counting down.
TGGACTTCGCACGCTGGGCGCCGTCCACGGGCCTGCTGCTGCTGCTGATGCTGATCCTGGCCCTGGGTCTCGCCAACTCTCCCCTCGGTCCGGCGGTCGAGGCGGTGTGGAACACGCCGGTCGGCCTGCGCACCGGCGACGACGCGTTCACCTTGTCGCTGCGGGACTGGATCAACGACGGCCTGCTGACGGTCTTCTTCCTGGTCGTCGGCCTGGAGATCAAGCGCGAGTTCACGGTCGGACGCCTGGCCACGTGGCGGGCGGCGGCGCTGCCGGTGGCGGCCGCGGTCGGCGGCATGCTCGTCCCCACGCTCATCTATCTGACCGTGGTGCCCCCCGGTCCGCTCGCGCACGGCTGGGCCGTCCCGACGACCACCGACACCGCCTTTGCCGTCGCCCTGATCGCGCTGCTCGGGGCGCGAGTGCCGGTCGCGCTGCGGGTCTTCCTGACTGCGGCGGTGATCGTCGACGACCTCGTCGCCATCGCGATCGTCGCCGTGTTCTATTCGGGCGAGCTCCACCTGAACTATCTGGTCGCGGCGGTCGCCGTGACCGGCCTGCTCGCGGGGCTCAATCGCTGGGGCGTCTACCGGGCGCTGCCCTACGGGCTGCTCGGGATCGTGTTGTGGGCGTGCCTGCACGAGGCGGGACTGCACGCCACCCTCGCGGGAGTGATCCTCGCGGTCGTCACGCCGACCCGGCCGCCGGCCAACCTGCGCGCGCTGCTGGCGCAGGCCGAAGCCGTCGTCCATGCCGAGATGCGGCACTCCGACGAGGCGGTGCTGCGCCACGGGCCGTCCGAGCCGACCTTGCGCGCCCTGGACGCCATCCACGACCGCATCGAGTCCCCGGCCGACAAGCTCCTGGGCTCGGTCGAGCCGTGGGCCAGCTACCTCGTGCTCCCCGTGTTCGCCCTCGCCAATGCCGGCCTCGTCTGGTTCGTGGACGTCGTCGCCGGCCACGAGCGGCTGATGCTCGCGATCGTCCTGGGACTGGTCGTGGGCAAGCCGGCCGGGATCGTCCTCGCCGCCGCGGCGGCGGTCCGGCTGGGCTTCGCGATCAAGCCCCCGGCCTACTCGTGGCGGCAGATGCTCGGCGCCGGGGCGCTCGCCGGCATCGGGTTCACGATGTCGCTGTTCATCGCCGCACAGTCGTTCCCGGACGCGGCGCATTTCGCCGCGGCGAAGATCGCGGTGTTCCTCGCGTCCCTGATCGCGGCCGGGCTGGGAAGCGCGCTGCTGTGGAAACCCGGAGCCGAGAACCAGGCCACGGCCGACCAACCGCGCGACGATCGACGCAGCGTCGACGGGGCAGGACCGAGGCATGAAGCATCCCGCGGGTAGAATCGGCGACGAGGTGTTGCATGAGATCGAGCGCGAGTCGGATTTCGAGAAGCCGCGCCGCGGTTAGCCGAGGCGTCCTCGCCGCCGCGATCATCGCGGCGGCACTTGCGCTCGAGCCGGTCGCGGCGCGGGTGGTCAACCCGGAGTTCACCGCCGGGCTGCTGTGGCGAATTTCCAAGCCTGCCGTCAAGGACAGCTTCGTCTTCGGCACGATCCATCTCGCCGATCGGCGCGTCAACGGGATTCCAAAACCGGCGGCCGATGCGCTCGAACAGTCGGGGACGCTGGCGCTCGAGCTCGTCCCCGGCGTGGTTGCCGACGGACGCGTGTTCGATCTCGAGCTGCTCGACGACGGGCGCACCCTCGAGTCGCTGGTCGGCCGGGAGGCGTTCGCGCGGGTTCGCGAGCAGCTCGGCGCGCAGGCAATCCCCGAGCCGGTCATCGCGAAGCTGAAGCCTTGGGCAGTGTTCGTGAAGCTCGGTCGGACGCCGGCGCCGGGCGCAGGGGAAAGCCTCGACCAGCGGCTGCTTGCCGCCGCCCGTGCCCGGCGCATGCAGGTCGCGCCGCTCGAGCTGCCCGACGAGCAGATCGCCTCCTTCGACGCCGTGCCCCTGGACTCGCAGGTGGCGCTGCTCAAGCACGCGCTCGATCACGGCGACGCGCTGGACGCGGCCACCGAGCCCACGGTCGACGCCTGGCTGCGCCGCGACCTCGCGGGGCTCGCGCGCGTCGGCGACCGCATGGGCGAGCAGTTCCCCGGCATGGGCCGCCACTATCGCGAGCTCACCAAGCACATCATCCACAACCGGACCATCCTGATGCATCACCGCCTGGCGCTTCCGCTGCGCGGCGGCCGGGTCTTCGTCGCGGTCGGCGCGATGCACCTCTATGGGAGCAAGGGGTTGCTCGCGATGCTTCAGCGCGACGGCTATGCCGTGACGAGGATCTGGTGAGCGTCGTGGTCCTGATCTCGGGCCGCGGCAGCAACCTCCGCGCACTCGTCGACGCCGGCCTGCCGGTCGTCGCGGTGATCAGCAACCGCGCCGACGCCGGCGGCGTCGAGCTCGCGCGGTCGCGGCGCATCCCGACCGCGGTCGTGGCGCACACCGCCTACCCCTCCCGGGAGGCGTTCGACGACGCGCTCGCGGCCGAGATCGAGCGCTTCCGGCCGAAGGTCGTGGCGCTCGCCGGGTTCATGCGGGTCCTGACCCCGGCGTTCACGACGCGCCATCACGGACGTCTCGTGAACATCCATCCCTCGCTGCTGCCCGCGTTTCCGGGCCTCCGCACCCACGCGCGGGCGCTCGCAGCAGGGGTGAAGCTCCACGGCTGCACGGTCCATTTCGTCACCGCGGACGTCGACCACGGCCCGATCGTGATGCAGGCCGCGGTTCCGGTGCGGCCGGACGACGACGAGCAACGTCTCGCCGCCCGAGTGCTCGCGCAGGAGCACCGGATCTACCCCCAGGCCGTCCGCTGGTTCCTCGACGGGAAGCTCCTGCTCGAGGACGGGGTGGTGCGGGTCCGGGCGCCGGGCGCACGGCAGTGGATCCTCGCCGACGCGTGACGCGCTGATGCGGGTCACGCCGGGACTCGTCGACGCGCTCACCGCCGCGGCGCGGGAAGTGCTGCGGCTCGAACGCCCCGCCGATGCGGTGCTCTCGTCGTTCTTCCGGACCCATCCGAAGCTCGGTCAGCACGATCGCGGGTTCATTGCCGAGACGGTGTACGCGCTCCTGCGCCGCAAGCGGCTCGTGGAGCTGGCGGTCGCCGAGACCGGCCTCGCGCAGCCGGACGCGCGCGCGCTCGCCCTCGCCGCGGCGGTCCGCGTGCGGGGCCTCAATCTGCG
>JBOIFD010000190.1:0-2972 GCA_050741515.1 Burkholderiales bacterium | reverse complement strand
CGCGCGGCTCGATCTTCTGGTCGGCGGCGAGCTTCGCGTCGAACCGGGCTTCCTCGGGCGTCTGCTCGCCCGTCGACTCGGGCTTGGGCTCTTTCCCTGGCAGGTCGATCGCCTGGGTGTACATGACGCCTCCTCGAGTTGGGACGGATCCGGCGGAGAAGCCGGGATCCTGCCATAAACCGACCGGTCGGTCAATCTTTTGGAGAGCACCCAGCGAGGCGTTCGACCCGGCGTCAGCGCATCCCGATCTGCGTGTCGCCGAAGACTCGCCCTGCTTCGCGCGGCGCGCACCGCCAGTACTGTTCGGGGGCACGCGCTTCCCCGCCTAGCACGGCCGCGGCGTGCCACGCCCACCGGGGGTCGTAAAGCATTGCCCGAGCGAGGGCAACAAGATCCGCCTCGCCGCCGGCGATGATCGCTTCGGCCTGCCTCGGATCGGTGATGAGGCCGACTGCGACCGTCGGGATGCCGGCTTCCGCGCGAATGCGCTTGGAGAACGGCACCTGGTAGCCGGGGCCGAGCGGGATCTTCTGCTGCGGCGACACGCCGCCCCCCGAGCAGTCGATCCAGTCGCAGCCGCGGGCCTTGAGCTCGCGCGCGAGGACGACAGAGTCGGCGATGTCCCAGCCCCCCTCCACCCAGTCGGCGGCAGAGATGCGCACCCCGAGCGGCCGATCGGCCGGCCAGGCTGCCCGCACCGCGTCGAAAACCTCCAGCGGGAACCGCATCCGGTTCTCCCGGGACCCGCCGTACTCGTCGTCGCGCCGGTTCGAGATCGGCGACAGGAACTCGTGGAGCAGGTAGCCGTGCGCCGAGTGCAGCTCCAGCGCGTCGAAGCCGAGGCGGAGTGCCCGGCGCGCGGCCGTGGCGAACGCGTCGCGGATCCGCTTCAGCCCGGCGCGGTCGAGCGGGATCGGCGCGGCCTCCTGCGGCAGGTGGGGGACGGCCGAGGGCGCCACGGGTTGCCAACCGCCCTGCTCGGGCGGGATCAGCATGCCGCCGCGCCACGGGACCTCGCTCGAGCCCTTTCGACCCGCGTGGGCAAGCTGGATGCCGAGCTTGATCGGGGAGTGCCGGCGGATCGCAGCCACCACGCGACCGAGCGCGCGCTCGTTCGCGTCGGAGTAGAGCCCGTGGCAGCCCGGCGTGATGCGGCCGATCGGCTCGACGGCGGTGGCCTCGACGAACAGGAGCCCGGCGCCGCCGAGCGCGAGATGGCCGAGATGGATCAGGTGCCAATCGTTGGCCGAGCCGTCCTCGGCCGAGTACTGGCACATCGGCGAGACGATGATCCGGTTCGGAAGGGTGAGGCCGCGGAGCTGCAGGGGGGTGAAAAGCGCACTGGTCATGGGGCTGGCATCTCGAGGGTTGCGGCGGCGGCCGCGAGTATACGGGCCGCGGCCGGGCGCCGCGCTGCAAGCGCGGCCCGCGGAGCGGCGCTGAGATTCGTTGACCCTCGCGGAAAAAAGCCTTTATAATCCCGCCTCTTTTCGCCCCGGGGCGGTGCTCAACCGTCCCGGTTTTTTCTGGCACGAGTCGCACAAGGGGCAGGTTGGGGCAGGTTGGGCATGGAAGGGTCCCCTCCCTTCCGCACGCTGGGTCCCTTGTAGATCCCCAGATCGGCGCGGCAGTCGCGCAGTGGAGAAACCGTTTCATGCCGACAATCAGTCAGTTGGTGCGCAAAGGGCGCACGAGCCCGATCACCAAGAGCAAGGTGCCGGCGCTCGGCCGCTCGCCGCAGAAGCGCGGGGTGTGCACCCGCGTCTACACGACGACGCCGAAGAAGCCGAACTCGGCGCTGCGCAAGGTGGCGAAGGTCCGCCTGACGAACGGCTTCGAGGTCATCAGCTACATCGGCGGCGAGGGGCACAACCTGCAGGAGCACTCGGTCGTGCTGATTCGCGGCGGCCGGGTGAAGGATCTGCCCGGCGTGCGCTACCACATCGTGCGCGGCAGCCTCGACACCCAGGGCGTCAAGGACCGCAAGCAGAGTCGCTCGAAGTACGGCGCGAAGCGCCCCAAGCCCGCGTAACCGTTCATCCCTCTCCAGCCGCCCATCCCCCGCCATGCCCCGCCGCCGCGAAGTCCCGAAACGCGAGATCCTGCCGGATCCGAAGTTCAGCAACGTCGACGTCTCGAAGTTCGTCAACGTCCTGATGACGCGCGGCAAGAAGTCGGTGGCCGAGCGCATCGTCTACGGTGCGCTGAACAGCATCAAATCGAAGTCGGGCAAGGACCCCATCGAGGTGTTTGCACAGGCAGTGCAGAACACCAAGCCGACCGTCGAAGTGAAGAGCCGACGGGTGGGCGGCGCGAACTACCAGGTGCCGGTCGAGGTGCGGCCGGTGCGGCGCGCGGCCCTGGCGATGCGCTGGCTGCGCGAGGCCGCACAGAAGCGCGGCGAGAAGTCGATGGACCTCCGGCTCGCGAACGAGCTGATGGAGGCGGCCGAGGGCCGCGGGGGCGCGGTGAAGAAGCGCGAGGAAGTGCACCGCATGGCGGAGGCGAACAAGGCGTTCGCCCATTACAGATTCTGAACGCGTACGGGGGCGACGGACGTCGCCCCCGGAGAACTCGTTCGGAACGAACACGTTTATGCCGAGAAAAACCCCCATCGAGCGCTATCGGAACATCGGCATCAGCGCCCACATCGATGCCGGGAAGACCACGACCACCGAGCGCATCCTCTTCTACACCGGGGTGTCGCACAAGATGGGTGAGGTCCACGACGGCGCTACGGTGATGGACTACATGGAGCAGGAGCGCGAGCGCGGCATCACCATCACCTCGGCGGCGACGACGTGCTTCTGGAAGGGGATGGAGGGCAGCCTCCCCGAGCACCGCATCAACATCATCGACACGCCCGGTCACGTCGACTTCACGATCGAGGTCGAGCGGAGCCTGCGCGTGCTCGACGGCGCCTGCATGGTCTACGACTCGGTCGGCGTCGTGCAGCCCCAGTCCGAGACGGT
>JBOIFD010000189.1:0-5731 GCA_050741515.1 Burkholderiales bacterium | reverse complement strand
CGTGCGCGACGGGCTTCGAGCGCGCGGCGGGCCGCGCCTTGGCGGCGGCCTTGCGCTTCGCCTTGTCGGTTCCGCGCGCCTTGGCCCTCGGTTTCTCGCGTTTCGCCATGGTGTAATCCCCGGGGATGGTTTAAAAAAAGCTGTGATTATAGGCTCTTAGATGGGGTTTCCGCGCCTGCCGGCAAGGGGGCCGGTTCGCCCCGCTGCCGGAGCGCAGCACCCTCGCGCAGCCGCTCCGGCAACCCCACCTTGTCGTCGCGCGCAAGCATCTCGTTGATTTCAATCGACTTCCGCTCGCGCTCCAGGTTACGGAGCGCGCCATCGAATTCGGCCCGCAGGTCGTCGGACTCGAGCTTGAACTCGAGGAGGTCGGCTTCCAGCCGGGTCAGCAATCCATAGAACGGCGCGCCCTCGAAGGCGGACGACACGGGCCGGGGGGCGGGGTGTCCGGCGGTCGACACCAACCGCTCGATCACCGACCGGATCGCTGCGGACTCGGCGCTCTTCGCGGGGAGCCATTCGACCGGCACGGCGCCGGCGAGTTCGGGTAGACCGAGGAGCGCGCGCAGCAGCTTCGTCTCGTTGCTCCCGACCGCAGCCGCGCGCTCCTCGCGGGCGGGCGGCGCCCGGTCCGTACGGCCGATCGTTCCGTCGCGGAGCTCCAGCAGGCGCGCGACCTCCTGCGGCGTCATCGCGGCGGCCTCGGCGAAGGCGCGGACGAGCTGGATGCGCAGCGCCGGCGCTGCGACCCGCCGCACCAGGGGCTTCGCCTCCGCGATCAGCCGCGAGCGGCCCTCCAGCGTCAGCAGGTCCGCGCGGGACGCGAGCGTCGACAGCAGGAACGCCGACAGCGGCTGGGCCTGCGCCATCTCGCGCTCGAACGCCTCGCGTCCGAACGCGCGCACGTAGCTGTCCGGGTCGTGCTCGGCGGGCAGGAACAGGAAGCGGATCGCCTTGCGGTCCGAGAGGGACTCGAGGCTCACCTCGAGCGCCTGCCACGCGGCGCGGCGGCCGGCGGCATCGCCGTCGAAGCAGAACACGACCTCGTCGGCCTGGCGCAGCAGCTTCTGCACGTGCGCTGGCGTGGTCGCCGTGCCGAGCGTCGCCACGACGTTCCCGACGCCGTGCTGCGCGAGCATCACCGTGTCCATGTAGCCTTCCACGACGACGACGCGGTTCGCGGCCCGTACCGCGTCGCGCGCCTGCGGCAAGCCGTAGAGCTCGCGGCCCTTCTCGAACACCGGTGTCTCGGGCGAGTTCAGGTACTTCGGGCCGGCGGACCCCTTCCCTTCCCCCGCGGTGGAGCCGGCCGACCCCTTCCCTTCCCCCGTGGTCGGCCCGCCCCCGCCCTCGATCACCCGACCGCCGAAGCCGACCACCAGGCCCCGCTGATTGAGGATCGGGAACACGATTCGATCCCGGAACCGGTCGTAGCGCTTGCCTTCGTTCTCGATCACGAGCCCGCACTCGACGAGCGCCTTGGCGCCGTACTCGGTGAACACCGTCGCGAGGCTCTGCCATCCCGCCGGCGCGTAACCGATGCCGAACCGGCCCGCGGTCTTGCCGGCGAGCCCGCGCCCCTTGAGGTAGTCGATCGCGCGCGTGGAGGTCTTCAACTCCTCGCGGTAGTAGCGGGCAGCGCGGGCGAGCAGCTCGTAGAGATCGGGCTCGTCCGGCGCGGCGGTGCGCTTCCGCTCGTCGGGCCGCAGCTCCGGCAGCTTCAGTCCCACGCCCTCGGCGAGCTCCTTCACCGCCTCGACGTAGCCGAGCCCCGAGTACTCCATCAGGAAGCCGATCGCGTTGCCGTGCGCGCTGCAGCCGAAGCAGTGATAGAACTGCTTCGTCTGGCTCACGGTGAAGGACGGGGTCTTCTCGCCGTGGAAGGGGCACAGCCCGACCCAGTTCGCGCCGCTCTTCTTGAGCGGGACTCTGGCCGAGATGACGTCGACGATGTCGACGCGGTTGAGCAGATCCTGCTTGAAGGAATCCGGGATCACTCGCCTTGCCGGAACGCGATTGTCATAGTCCTCATCGCCTTGCAAGAATCGTTCCGGCTGCTCCTCTGACGCACCCTGTTCGAGGCCCGGTCGCGTGCCGGGTTTCTTCAGCGCCCGGCGATTAGCCGGGCTTCACCATTACGTATAGGCGATTTTGCCGGTTCCGCAAAGCCGGGCCGCCGCCGGGCTCATCGGGCTACGCTCGCGGCCCGGCGCGCTCATTCGGCTACCTTGTCGCTTCGCGCCAAGGATTCGCGCTTGGGGCGGCCCGGCGCGCTCATGCCGACAGCTTCGCCTTGACGCGCGCCGAGACCTGCCCCATGTCGGCCCGGCCGGCGAGCTTCGCCTTGACCTGGCCCATCACCTTGCCCATGTCGGCGGCGCCCTTCGCGCCGGTCGACGCCATCGCCTCGGCGATGACCGCCTCGATCTCCGCCGCGCTCGCCTGCTGCGGAAGGTACGCGGCGAGCACGTCGATCTCGAACTGCTCCTGGTCGGCGAGATCCTGGCGCCCGCCCGCGGTGTACTGCGCGATCGAGTCGCGGCGCTGCTTGATCATCTTCTCCACGACGCCGACGACCTCAGGGTCGGACAGCTCCTTGCGGTCGTCGATCTCCCGCTGCTTGACGGCGGCGAGCGCGAGGCGCACCGCGCCGAGCCGCCGTGCGTCCTTCGCCTTGAGCGCGGCCTTCATGTCATCGGTGATGCGGGCCTTCAGCGGCATCGGCTGATGAGAGAGCGTAAGGATCCGCGCGCCAAGCACGCGCGGGATCGGGACGTCGGCCTGGCTGACGTCCTAGTAGAGCTTCGGGGGCAGCTGCTGGCTGCGCAGCCGCTTGAAGTGCCGCTTGATCGCGGCGGCGAGCTTGCGCTTGCGGGCTTGCGTGGGCTTCTCGTAGTACTCGCGGGCGCGGAGCTCGGTGAGGAGGCCCGTTTTCTCGACGGTGCGCTTGAAGCGGCGCAGGGCCACCTCGAACGGCTCGTTTTCCTTCACGCGGACAGTCGGCATCGGGGCTCCGGCGGATCGAAGGCGCGGGAGTATAGCCGAATCAGGGGGTTGCGGACAAGGCGCGCGCCCGAGTGAGGGCGCCCTGCCGGGCGCACAAAGAAACGGCCCGGCGGACCGGGCCTGGAGAAGATTCGACCAGTTGAGAGGAAGCAGCTTCGCCATACGCCTCTCCTCCTGACAAAACGCTTACTTGGCCGCGAAGGACTCGACCGCGAATGTTATTCGCGCGCCGCCGAATCGGCTACTCTCGCGCGATGCTCGTTCTCGGCATCGAGACGTCCTGCGACGAGACCGGCGTCGCCCTGTACGACAGCGCGCGCGGGCTGCTCGCGCACGAAGTGCATTCGCAGGCGGCGCTGCACGCCGAGTACGGCGGCGTTGTGCCGGAGCTCGCCTCGCGCGACCACATCCGGCGCACCCTGCCGCTGCTCGAGCAGGTGCTCGCCCGCGCGGGTGCGCGCCTCGCGGACCTCGACGCGGTCGCCTACACCGAAGGCCCCGGGCTCGCCGGGGCGCTGCTGGTCGGCGCGAGCATCGCGACCGGGATCGCCTACGGGCTCGGCGTGCCCGCGATCGGGATCCACCATCTCGAGGGCCACCTCCTCTCGCCCCTGCTCTCCGCCCGGTCGCCCGCGTTCCCGTTCGTCGCGCTGCTCGTGTCGGGCGGGCACACGCAGCTGATGGAGGTCGCGGACGTCGGCCGCTATGCCCTCCTCGGGGAGACGGCCGACGACGCGGCGGGCGAAGCGTTCGACAAGACCGCCCAGCTGCTCGGCCTGGGCTACCCCGGGGGACCGGCGCTCGCGCGCCTCGCGGACCGCGGCCGGCCGGGACGCTTCACGCTGCCGCGGCCGGTGATCGCGAGCGGCGATCTCGACTTCAGCTTCTCGGGCCTGAAGACCGCGGTGGCGACGCTCGCTCGCAGCCGCAGCCTGGACGAGGCGGCGCGCGCCGACCTGGCAGCGGAGTTTCAGGAAGCGATCGTCGACGTGCTGGTCGCGAAATGCCGCGCGGCGCTCGCGGCGACCGGCCACCGCCGGCTGGTCGTGGCCGGCGGCGTCGGCGCGAACCGGCGGCTGCGCGAGCGGCTCGACGCCGCTGCCGCGCAACGCGGCTTCGAGGTCTTCTATCCCGAGCTCGAGCTCTGCACCGACAACGGTGCGATGATCGCCTATGCGGCGGCGCGGCGGCTCGAGGCGGGTATCGCCAAGCCAGCGACGGGCTACGGATTCACCGTGCGCCCGCGCTGGGAGCTCGCCGAGCTGCCCGCGGCCTAGCCTTCGGCCGGCGCCTTCTTCTCGCCGATCCGGCCCTCGGTGCCGGCGACGAGCTTCCTGATGTTCTCGGCGTGGCGCCATACGAGGAGCGCCGCGATCCCCAGGACCGACGCCGCATAAACGTCGAACCCCAGAACGAGCGCGGTGGCGAACGGCGCGAACGCCGCGGCGACGAGCGCCGCGAGCGAGGAGTAGCGGAAGAAGAGCGCGATGACGAGCCAGGTGACGAGCGTCCCGAGCCCGACGCGCCAGTCGATCGCGAACAGGATCCCGGCCGCGGTCGCGACGCCCTTGCCCCCCTGGAAGCGGAAGAACACGGGAAAGAGGTGGCCGACGAACACGGCGAGCGCGACCGCGGCGATGCCCGCGTCATCGACCCCGTAGCCCCATGCCAGGCGCTGCGCGAGGAACACCGCGACCCAGCCTTTCAGCGCGTCGCCGGCGAGCGTGAGAGCCGCGGCGGGCTTGTTCCCGGTGCGCAGCACGTTGGTCGCGCCCGGGTTGCCGGAGCCGTAGCTGCGCGGGTCCGGCAACCCGAACGCCTTGCTCACGATCACCGCGAACGAGAGCGAGCCGATGAGGTAAGCGATTACAATGAATGCGACCGTCGCCATTCGCGCGCGAGAGTGTAATCCTTCCGTGTAATCCTTCCGTCCCCCCGCCTCCCATGAACCAGCTCTTTCTCCGCGACGTCCGGCTCGAGGCCAAGGTGGGCATCTACAAGCGCGAGCGGGTGACCTCGCAGCCGATCGCGCTCGACCTCGAGATCGAGCTCCCGACCGACCGCGTGTTCGGGACCGGCAAGGTCGCCGACACGATCGACTACGCGGTGGTGGTCGTGCGCATCCGCGCCGAGCTCGAGGCGCGCCGGTTCGGCCTGGTCGAGGAGCTCGCGGAGTTCATCGCGCGCCTCCTGCTCGAGGAGTTCGGCTCGCCGCGGGTCCGGGTGAGCATCGCGAAGCTGGGGATCCTGAAAGACGTCGGGCGCGTCGGCGTGACGATCGAGCGGGCGCGCGGCTAGCCGCGTCAGTCGGTCAATCCGACCTCGACCAGCCTCGCTTGCTCATCGCGGGATCACCCGCGCGGGTGATGCTTCTGATGCAGCGCCTTCAGCCGCTCGCGCGCGACATGGGTGTAGATCTGGGTCGTCGAGATGTCGGCGTGGCCGAGCAGCAGCTGCACGACGCGCAGATCCGCGCCGTGGTTGATCAGGTGCGTCGCGAACGCGTGCCGCAGCGTGTGCGGCGAGAGATGCTTCCCGGGCACCGCGCGGGCGCCGTAGCGCGTGATGAGATGCCAGAAGGCCTGGCGCGTCATCGCATCGCCGCGCGCGGTCACGAACACCGCGTCGGCGCCGCGCCCCTTGAGGAGCGCCGGACGCGCCTCGCGCTGATAGCGCGTGAGCCAGGCCGCTGCCTCCTCGCCGAGCGGGACCATCCGCTCCTTCG
>JBOIFD010000188.1:0-2936 GCA_050741515.1 Burkholderiales bacterium | reverse complement strand
ATCCACGCGATCGGCCGCGGGCTCACGCGGCCGATCGGGAGCTTCCAGCGCTCGCGCGGCGGGAATTCCGAAAGCCTGAGATCCATGGCGGTGCGCGGCGCGACACCCCGCCGCGAACTTCAGCAGTTCGCCGGCGTGACCTCGGCGCCGACCCGCTCGACGATCAGCCGATAGTGCTCGGGGCGGCGGTGGGCGGCGAAGTTGAACATCGTCTTCTTCAGGTTCGCCGCGAGGTCGATGTCGCAGTTGAAGCAGATGACCTCGTCGTCCTCGGTGGCGCTGCGCACTGCGATCTCTCCCGTCGGGGCGACGATCAGCGAGTGGCCGAACATGCGGAGCCCGTCCTCGAACCCGCACTTGGCGGTCTCGATGAGCCACGTCGCGTTCTGGAAGGCCATCGCCTGCGCCATGATCAGGTGGTGGTGCACCCGCAGCGCCGGCGGCTCGGGGTAGTGCAGGTTCTCCGTCGGCGTGTTGAAGCCGAGGGCGACGATCTCGGCGCCCTGCAGCGCGAGCACGCGGAACGCCTCGGGCCAGCGTCGGTCGTTGCAGATCAGCATGCCGGTGATCGTGTCGAGGTAGCGCCAGACGCGAAAGCCCAGGTTTCCAACCTCGAAGTACTTCTTCTCCAGATGCTGGAATGCGGCGTTCGGCTTGTGGTCGGCGTGGCCCGGCAGGTGGATCTTGCGGTACTTGCCCACGATCGCGCCGTCCGGCGCCACCAGGATCGCGGTGTTGAAGCGGGCCGGGCGGCCGACCTCCTCGGTGAGCTCGGCGTAGCCGACGTAGAAGCCGATCCCGAGCTTCCTTGCCTCGTCGAAGAGGGGCTGGGTCTCGGGCGAGGGCATGGACCGCTCGAAGAAGCGGTCGACCTCGGCATGGTCCTCCATCCACCACCGCGGAAAGAACGTCGTGAACGCGAGCTCCGGGAATACGACGAACTTCGCGCCCATGCCGTGGGCCTCGCGCAGCAGCGCGACGAGCCGTTTCGTCGCGGCGGCGCGCGTATCGGCGCGGTGGAGCGGTCCGAGCTGCGCGGCGGCGATCTTGAGATGTCGGGCCATGGCGGTTCTCAGAGTTGGAGCGGAGTCTTCCAGGCGAGGAGCTGGGCGAGCTCGGGCACTGCCCGGCCGGCGGGCCGCACCGCGTCGCTCGGCTCGCGGGCGAGGAACCGCCCGCGGCCGCGCTGCGCCGACAGGATGCCGTCGTGGACGATCGGCTCCCCGCGCGACAGGACCGTTACCGGCCAGCCGGTGAGCTCGCGGCCTGCGTAGGGCGTGTAGCCGGTGCTGTCGTGCACGACCTCCGGCGTGACGCGCACCTTGCGGTCCGGGTCCCAGATCGCGAGATCGGCGTCCCCGCCGACCTCGATGGTGCCCTTGCGGGGGTAGAGGCCGTAGGTCTGCGCGTGGCGCGTCGCGGTGAGGTCGACGAACTCTCCGAGCGTGAGCCGGCCGGCCTTGTACCCGTAGCTGAAGAGCAGCGGCAGCCGCAGCTCGAGTCCCGGCACGCCGTTCGCCATCTCCTTGAACGTGGTCTGCTCGCCCTTCGGCAGCTTGCCGCTCGCGTCCATGCGGTAGGGCGCGTGGTCCGAGGAGTACACGTGCAGCGTCCCGTCCGCGAGGCCCCGCCAACACGCGGCCTGTGCCGCCTCGTCGCGCGGCGGCGGACTGCAGCAGAACATCGCGCCGGCGAGGCCGATGTCGATGTCCTTGGCGCTGAGGAGGAGGTACTGGGGGCAGGTCTCGCCGTAGACCTTCAGGCCGCGCGCACGCGCCTGACGGATCTGGTCGATCCCCTCTGCCGTCGACACGTGCACGATCAGGATCGGGCAGTCGACGAGCTCGGCGAGCGCGACCACCCGCTGGATCGCCTCGGCCTCCGCGCCCCGGGTGTGGCAGATCGCGTGATAGCGGGGCAGGGTGTTGCCCTGCTCGACCATGCGGCCCGCGAGCCAAGAGATCACGCCGTGGTTCTCGGCATGCACCATCACCAGCGCGCCGTGGCGGCGCGCCGCCGCCATGACGTCGAGAATCTGCTCGTCGTGGAGGCGCATCCGGTCGTAGGTCATGAAGATCTTGAACGAGCGGATTCCGCCCGCGATGGCCGCGGGAAGGTCGGTGGCGAGCGTCCGCTCGTCCGGATTGGCGACGATGAGGTGAAAGCCGTAGTCGATCACCGCTTTCGCGCGCGCCCGCTCGTGGTAGTCGGCGAGCACCTTCGCGAGCGAATCGCCGCGGTGCTGTGCGCAGAACGGGATGATGGTGGTCGTGCCGCCGAACGCGGCCGAGACCGTGGCCGAGTGGAAATCGTCGGCGCACATCACGCCCATGGAGGAGAGCTGCTCGACGTGGCAGTGGCTGTCCACGCCGCCCGGCAGGACGAGCTTGCCGCTCGCGTCGATCTCGCGGCCCCCGGCGAGCCGCTCGCCGAGCGCGGCGATCTTGCCGTCGCGGATGCCGATGTCGCAAGCGAAGGTCCGTGCCGCGGTCGCGACCGTACCGCCGCGGATGACGAGATCGAACTCCATCCCGACATTATCGGCACCGCGCCGCGGACGTCAACAAAGCGACTCGACCCTCTTGACAGCGGACGGCGGCCGTGCGTGCAATGTGTCGACGGAGTTGCCCGAGATCATGTCCCCGATCGCAAACGCGCGCATGTACTCGGTCACGCCCTTGGTCAAGGCGGCGTGGAACGAGGTGCTCGGCTGGGCGCTCCGGCGCGCACGGCTCGACTGGGCACTGCTCGACTACGACCCCCCGGCGCCGCTCGAAGCGCTCTGGGCGCGCGACGATCTCGGCTGCGCGATGATGTGCGGGCTGCCCTTCTCGCAGCGGCGGCCGAGACCCACGCTCGTGGCGGCGCCGGTGCCGTCGCCGGCCCGGTACCCGGGCCGGCCGCTCTACTTCACCGACATCGTCGTCCGCGCCGAC